>NZ_LT607750.1:313750-627500 GCF_900090235.1 Micromonospora echinaurantiaca
GCACCGGTGCGGCCGGCGCGGCGAAGCTCCCGGCCATCCCGCCGCCGGCGATCACGATGCCCGCCCGTAGCCGGGAGGACCGCCCCGAGGTGAACATGCCGGCGGTGGTGAACCCGCCCGCCGAGTGGCCGGCCGCGGCGAACCGGGCGACGTCCAGGTGACCGGCGAGCGGATCACCGGGCCGGGTGTCGAGGCGGACCAGGTGCCGGATCACCCGCCACCCGTCGGCCGGCTGGTGCCGCACGTCGGCCCGGTCGAACCGGCGCGTGCCGCGGCGGGTGTGCGGGTACGCCGGTGCGGCCACCACGAAGCCGGCGGCGGCCCACCGGGTGGTCACCCCGGCGTGCAGGTGCGGCAGGCTGTCCAGCCCGTGGCTGTAGAGCACCACCGGGAACCGACCCGCGGCCACCGCGTTCCCGTCCGCCGGATACCAGAGGGTGACCGGCAGCGGGCGCGCGGAGGCCGCGTCGACGGTGAGCGTACGCACGCCGACGGCGTACGTCCCGGCGGGCGCCCGGCGGGCCGGTTCCGGCGTACCGGGCGCGGCGGTGGCCGTCCCGCAACCGGCCAGCAGCGCCGTCAGCAGCGCGGCGACCAGCCGCTTGACCCCCACGATTCCACGGTAGGTGCCGGAGCGCCCGCGCGGCCCCGCCGTCCGGACCGGCTCCGTACACCACCCGGTCGCCAGTCGGTCCCCCGGCCGGCCCGACCTGACCCGGGCCGGCGCGCGCGGGGCGGTGCGCCGGGACCGGCTTGGCTAGGGTCACCGGCATGGCTGAGAACTACACCGACCCGAGCGGCAACACCGAGGCGTTCCGCGCCTTCGCCAACACCCCGGAGGCCGAGGCGCCGGCCGCCGCGTCCCGGACGCCGCTGCTGGTCGGCGCGGCGGTGGTCGCGGTCGTGCTGGTCGTCCTGGTCGCCTGGCTCGCCCTGGGCTGACCGCCCGCCACCGTCCGCGCCGAGCGACGACAGCCCACGCGGGGCCCGACCGGCCGCCTGCCTGCCCGGCGGCGGGTGGTCAGCGCGCGGTGGCGGCCAGGTCGCGGGCGGTGCGGGCGATCTCGCGCTCCTCGTCGGTGCCGATCACGCAGACGGCCACCTCGGCGCCCGGCGGCGAGATGACCCGGTCGCCGCTGCCGGCGTTGCGCTCCGGGTCGACGACGATGCCGAGCCGTTCCAGGCCGGCCAGCGCCGCCGCGCGGACCGGGGCGGCGTGCTCGCCCACCCCGGCGGTGAAGGTGATCGCGTCCACCCGGCCGAGCAGGGCGTAGTACGCGCCGACGTACCCGGTGATCCGGCGGCAGTAGACGTCGAAGGCGAGCGCGGCGGCGGGATCGCCGTCCGCCCGCCGCTGGAGCACCTCGCGCATGTCGTTGGCGCCGGTCAGGCCGAGCAGCCCGCTGCGGTGGTTGAGCAGGTCGTCGATCTCGTCCACGGAGAGTCCGCCCTCGCGGCGCAAATGGAAGATCACCGCCGGGTCCAGGTCGCCGCTGCGGGTGCCCATCACCAGCCCCTGCAACGGTGACATCCCCATCGAGGTGGCCAGGCTGCGCCCGCCGGCCACCGCGCAGGCGCTGGCCCCGTTGCCCAGGTGCAAAGTGATCGTGTTCAGCTCGTGGTACGGGCGGTCCAGCAGCTCGGCGGTGCGCCGGGAGACGTACGCGTGGGAGGTGCCGTGGAAGCCGTACCGCCGGATGCCGTACCGCTGCGCGGTGTCCCGGTCGATCGCGTAGACCTCGGCGGCCTCCGGCATGGTGTGGTGGAACGCGGTGTCGAAGACGCCGACCTGCGGGACGTCCGGCAGGGCCGCCCGGGCGACCTCGATGCCGGCCAGGTTCGCCGGGTTGTGCAGCGGGGCGAGCGGGACCAGGTCGCGGATGGCGGCCAGCACCGCGTCGTCGATCAGCACCGGCTCGGCGAACCGCCGGCCACCGTGCACCACCCGGTGCCCGACAGCGACCAGCCCGGCCAGGTCGAGCCGGCCGAGGATGTCGCGGACGGCCGTCTCGTGGTCGGCCGGCCCGCCGCCGGGCTCGCCGATCCGCTCCACGGTGCCCTTGTCGCGTATCTCGTCACCGTCGTAGAGCCGGTACTTGACCGACGACGACCCGCAGTTGAGGACGAGGACGCGGCTCATGCCGGCACCACCGTGCTGAGCCTGATGTTCCGCTCTACTCATGCGACCTCCGCGCTGGCCTGGATGGCGGTGATCGCCACCGTGTTGACGATGTCCGGCACGGTCGCGCCGCGGGACAGGTCGTTGACCGGCCGGCGCAGGCCCTGCATCACCGGCCCGACGGCCACCGCACCGGCCGAGCGCTGCACCGCCTTGTATGTGTTGTTGCCGGTGTTCAGGTCGGGGAAGATGAAGACCGTCGCCCGGCCGGCGACCTCGCTGCCGGGCAGCTTTGTCGCCGCCACCGCTGGGTCGATCGCCGCGTCGTACTGGATGGGCCCCTCCACCAGCAGGTCCGGGCGGCTCTCGCGGACCAGTTTGGTGGCCGCCGCGACCTTCTCCACGTCCTCGCCCGCGCCCGAGGTGCCGGTGGAGTAGGAGAGCATGGCGACCCGGGGCTCGATGCCGAACCGGGCGGCGGTGTCGGCCGACGAGATTGCGATGTCGGCGAGCTGGCCGGCGTCCGGGTCGCGGTTGACCGCGCAGTCGCCGTAGACCAGCACCCGGTCGGCGAGCAGCATGAAGAAGACGCTGGACGCGACCGAGACGCCCGGCACGGTGCGGATGATCTCGAACGCCGGGCGGATGGTGGCGGCGGTGGTGTGCGTCGCACCGGAGACCATGCCGTCGGCGTGCCCGGTCTGCACCATCAGCGTGCCGAAGTAGTTCGGCTGGGCCACGATGTCGTGCGCCAGCTCGGCGGTGACGCCGCGGTGGGCGCGCAGCTTCGCGTACTCGACGGCGAACTCGTCGCGCCACTCGCTGGTCACCGGGTCGACCACCCGCGCCCCGCCGATGTCGATGCCCAGCTCCCGGGTACGCCGGGCGATGTCGTCGGGGCGGCCGAGCAGGGTCAGGTCGGCGACGTTGCGGCGCAGCAGGATTTCCGCGGCGCGCAGGATGCGTTCCTCCGCCCCCTCCGGCAGCACCACGTGCCGGCGCTGGGTCCGGGCCCGGTCGATCAGGTCGTACTCGAACATCAGCGGGGTGACCCGGGCGGACCGGCTGACCCGCAGCCGACGGGACAGGTCGTCGGTGTCCACGCAGCGTTCGAAGGCGCCGAGCGCGGCCTCCACCTTGCGCGGGTTGCCGGCGCTCAGCCGGCCCTCGATCCGGCTGGACGCGGCCACCGTGTCGTAGCTGTCGCTGGTCACCGAGAGCACGGCGAGCCCGGTGTTCAGCCCCTCGAACAGCCGCATCGCCCGCGGGTCGGGCTGCTCGCCGAGGGTGAGCACCAGTCCGGCCACCGACACCTGCCCGGCCACGTGCGCGGCGCTGGCGGCCACCAGCAGGTCGTCCCGGTCCCCGGGGGTGATCACCAGGGCGCCGTCGGTGAGGTGGTCCAGCAGGGTCGGCACGTGCGCCGCGCCCACCACGTAGTCGAGCACGTCCCGGCCGAGCGCGGCGTCGTCCCCGGCGAGCAGGGTGGCGCCGAGCGCCGCCGCCACCTCGGCCACCGTCGGCGCCGACACGCTCGGCACCTCCGGGATGGCGTACGCCGGAACCGGCAGCTCGGGCAGGGGCATCGGCTCGGGCACCCGGTTGGCGATCACCGCCAGCACGGTGGCGCCCAGGTCCGCCAGGTCGTGGTACGCCCCGCGCACCGCGGCCGCGATGGCCGCCGGTTCCTGCCCGAAGCCGTCCACCACCGGCACCACGACGCTCCCGAACTCGGTCGCCAGCCGGGCGTTGAAGGCCAGCTCGCGGGGGCCGGCGCCGTCACCGCCGTCGGCGAAGTCGCTGCCCACCACGACCACCGCCGGGCACCGCCGTTCCACCGCCCGGTAGCGCTCGACGATCCGGGAGATCAGCTCCTCCCGCCGCCCGTCGGCGACCAGGGTGGTCGCCTCGGCGTACGTGGTGCCGGAGAGGTCGGCCAGCGGCGGCTCGATCCGGTAGCGCTCGCTGAGCAGGGCGAGGATCGGATCGGGGCCGGTGCCGCCGACCAACGGCCGGAACGCGCCGATCCGCTCGACCTGCCGGGACAACAGCTCCGCCAGGCCGAGGGCGATGGTCGACTTGCCCCCGCCGGAACCCACGCTGGTCAGGTACACACTCCGGGCCACACACTCACCCTAGAAGATCTTCGGGCGGCCGGCCGGGGTCCCGACGGCCCAACTTCGCCGGGCGGTCGCCTCTTGCGCTCCCGTCCCCGGCCGGCCGTCCGGCGGGGCCAGCCGCGGTGCCGGCGGGGCGAGGACGTCAGCCGTGGTGGTGGTGGGTCGGCAGCGTGCGGGGCACCGACGCCTCGGTGCCGGGCCGCACGATCACGAACTGGCCCATCATGCCCTTGTCCTCGTGCCGGAGGATGTGGCAGTGGTACATGTACGGCGTCTTCGGGTCGGTGAAGTGGCCGAACTGGACGGCGAGCCGCACCGTCGACTTGCCGGGAACGAACACCGTGTCCTTCGGCCCCCGCAGGTACGCCGGCGGCTGCTGCCCGTCGATGTCCAGGACCTCGAACGCCACCTCGTGGATGTGGAAGTTGTGGGCGTAGACGGTGTTCTCGACGTGCCAGATCTCCGTCGCCCCCGCCGGCACCACCTCGTCGATCCGGGCCATGTCCATCTCCCGCCCGTTGATCTCGTCGCTGCCGCTGAGCCGGAACCTGCGCTCCCGGGCGTCGGCGGGCACCTCGATGCGCGGCGTCGCGGCCAGCCGCCCCGGCACCGGAGGACGCGGGGTGAGCCGGTCCGCCGCGACGAACTTCAGCAGGTCGTAGTCACCTTCGTCGATGCCGTTGTCGCCGGCGACGCTGCGCAGCACGACCTGGTCGCGCGGGGCGAATTCGACCAGGATCTCCAGCCGCTCGCCCGGGCTCAGCTGCACGCGCTCGACCGGCACCGGTGCCGCCAGCAGCCCGGCGTCGGTGCCGATGACGTGGAATCGCCGCCGGTCGGCGAACTCGACGTGGTACATCCGGGCGCTGGAGCCGTTGAGGATGCGGAGCCGGACCAGCGTCGTGGTGACCTCGAAGAAGGGGTCGTGGACGCCGTTGACCAGGATCTGGTCGCCGATGAGCCCCCACGTCGGCTTGGGGTCCTCCAGCAGCACGCCGTTCGGGTCGAGGATCTTGTCCTGCAGGACGAGCGGGACGTCGTCCACGCCGTACGTCGACGGTAGCCCCAGCGCGGCCGTCGCCGGGTCGTCGAGGAGGAACAGCCCGGCCAGGCCGCGGTAGACGTGCGCGGCGGTGGTGCCGTGCGGGTGCGGGTGGTACCAGGAGGTGGCGGCCGGCTGGTCGATCGTCCAGCGGGGCGTCCAGGTGCCACCCGGCTCGATCATCTGGTGCGGGCCGCCGTCCATCGCGGCGGGCAGCCGCATGCCGTGCCAGTGCACGGTGCTCGGCTCACCGAGCTTGTTGTGCACCCGCATCGCGACGCGGTCGCCCCGCTTCGCCCGCACCGTCGGGCCGAGGAAGGGGCCGTTGAACCCCCACGTCGCGGTCGGCCTGCCGGGGAGCAACTCCGTCCGCCCCGCCTGCATGGTCAACGAGAACTGCCTCGTGCCGTCCTTCGTCACGACCGGTTCGAGCAGCGGCGGCACCCGCAGCCGGTTGGCGAAGGTCAGGGTGCCGGAGTTGCCCTTCGAAGCCGAGCCGGGGCTGCCACAGCCGGCGAGGGCGGCCAGGCCGGCGAACACAAGAAGATCACGACGCTTCACGAGGAAGATCGTTCCGCACTGGACAGAGCGCGTCATCCGGGTTGTACCCGGACCGCCCCCGGACGGACGGTCCCTGATGCCCGGCGCCGGCGGACGGGTTACTCGTCGTCGGGGTCGTCGAGGCGGGCCAGGTAGGTGGCGAGGCGTTCGATCGGGGTCTCGAACTCGGGGTTGAGGTCGACGAAGTCGCGCAGGCGCTCGCCGAGCCACTCCATGCTGACCTGCTCGTCGCCCCGGCGTTCGACGAGTTCCTCGATGCCGCGGTCGGTGAAGTACATGCTTCGTCCTCGTGATGTCGTCCGGCGGGCGGCCGGTGGTGTGCGGGGGGCCGACGCGAGGCGGGGCAGAGCCGTCGTGGTGACGGGCTCTGCCCCGGTGCTCGGCGGTGCGGTCAGGTCACGGGCGGGGCAGCGCCGCCTCGAGCAGGGCGTTCTGCTCCACCTCGTGCATCTTGGCGGAGCCGACGGCCGGCGCGGCGGCGGCCGGGCGGGAGATCCGGCGCAGCCGGACGTCCGCCAGGTGCTCCAGCAGGTTGAGCGCGACGAACGACCAGGCGCCCTGGTTGGCCGGCTCCTCCTGCACCCAGGCGAAGTCCTCCGCGTTCGGGTACTCCGCCAGGGCGGCGCGGATCTCCTCCACCGGCATCGGGTAGAGCTGCTCCAGCCGGATGATCGCGGTGTCGGTGATGCCGCGCTCCTGCCGGGCCTGGAGCAGGTCGTAGTAGACCTTGCCCGAGCAGAGCAGCACCCGCTTCACGCCCTGCGGCGCCGGGGCGGCCGAGTCCCGCAGCACCGGCTGGAAGGTGCCGGTGGTGAAGTCCTCGACCGGGGAGACGCAGAGCTTGTGTCGCAGCAGCGACTTCGGCGTGAACACCACCAGCGGCTTGCGCTTCGGCGAGAGGGCCTGGCGGCGCAGCAGGTGGAAGTAGTTCGCCGGGGTGGTCGGGATGGCCACCCGCATGTTGTCCTCGGCGCACATCTGCAGGAACCGCTCCGGCCGGCCGGAGGTGTGGTCGGGGCCCTGGCCCTCGTGGCCGTGCGGCAGCAGCAGGGTGACCGCGGAGCGCTGGCCCCACTTCACCTCGCCCGAGGAGATGAACTCGTCGATCACCGACTGGGCGCCGTTGACGAAGTCGCCGAACTGGGCCTCCCAGCAGACCAGCGCGTTGATGTTCTCCACCGAGTAGCCGTACTCGAAGCCCATCGCGGCGTACTCGCTGAGCAGCGAGTCGTGCACGAAGAACCGGGAGCGCTCGCCGTCGCCGGTCAGCGACTGCAGCGGGAGGTGGTCCTGGCCGGTCCGCGCGTCCACGATCGAGGCGTGCCGCTGGACGAAGGTGCCCCGGCGGGAGTCCTGCCCGGCGAGCCGGACGGTGACCCCGTCGTGCAGCAGCGCGCCGAACGCGATGATCTCGCCGAAGCCCCAGTCGATGTTGCCCTCGACGGACATCTTGGCCCGCCGGTCGAGCAGCTGCTGGATCCGCTTGTGCGGGGTGAAGCCCTCCGGCAGGTTGACGTGCGCCTCGCCGATCGCCTTGACCACGGCGGCGTCGGTCGCGGTGTCCACCTGCGGCTCCGGCTCCTCCTCGCGCTTGGGGCGGCTGAGCTGGCGCGGCGTGGTGGCCGCGTCGCGGGTGGCCTTGAAGACCCGCTCCAGCTGCGCCTGGTAGTCGCGCAGCAGCTCCTCCGCGTCCTCGACGGTGATGTCGCCGCGGCCGATCAGCTCCTCGGTGTAGAGCTTGCGGACCGAGCGCTTCGAGTCGATGATCTTGTACATCTGCGGGTTGGACATCGACGGGTCGTCGCCCTCGTTGTGCCCGCGCCGCCGGTAGCAGACCATGTCGATCACGACGTCCTTGTTGAACGCCTGGCGGTACTCGAAGGCCAGCCGGGCCACCCGGACCACGGCCTCCGGGTCGTCGCCGTTGACGTGGAAGATCGGCGCCTGGATCATCCGGGCCACGTCGGTGCTGTAGAGGCTGGAGCGGGAGTACTCCGGCGCGGTGGTGAAGCCGACCTGGTTGTTGACCACCACGTGCACGGTGCCGCCGGTGCGGTAGCCGCGCAGCTGGGACAGGTTGAGCGTCTCGGCCACCACGCCCTGGCCGGCGAAGGCGGCGTCGCCGTGCACCGCCAGCGGCAGCACGGTGTAGCCCTCCAGCTTGAGGTCTATCCGGTCCTGCTTGGCCCGGACGATGCCCTCCAGCACCGGGTCGACGGCCTCCAGGTGTGACGGGTTCGCCACCACCGAGACCTTGACCGCGTGCTCGCCGTCCGGCGTGGTGAACTTGCCGTTCTGACCGAGGTGGTACTTCACGTCGCCCGAGCCCTGGGTGGAGCGCGGGTCCAGGTGTCCCTCGAACTCGGAGAAAATCTTCTCGTACGGCTTGCCGACGATGTTGGCGAGCACGTTGAGCCGGCCGCGGTGGGCCATGCCGATGACGACCTCGTCCAGCCCGCCCTCGGCGGACGCCTCCAGCACCTCGCCGAGCAGCGGGATCAGCGACTCGCCGCCCTCCAGCGAGAAGCGCTTCTGGCCGACGTACTTGGTCTGCAGGAAGGTCTCGAACGCCTCGGCGGCGTTGAGCCGGTTGAGCACGTGCTTCTGCTCGTCCGGGGACGGCTTCTCGTACTTGCGCTCGACCCGCTCCTGGATCCAGCGCCGCTCCTCCGGGTCCTGGATGTGCATGTACTCGATGCCGACCCGGCGGCAGTACGAATCACGGAGCACGCCGAGGATCTCGCGCAGCTTCATCCGCTGCTTGCCGGCGAAGCCGTTGACCGGGAAGGTCCGGTCCAGGTCCCACAGGGTCAGCCCGTGCTGGAGCACGTCCAGGTCCGGGTGCTTGCGGATCTTGAACTCGAGCGGGTCGGTGTCGGCCATCAGGTGACCGCGCACCCGGTAGGCGTGGATCAGCTCGTGCACCCGGGCGGTCTTGTTGATCTGGCCCTCGCTGTCGACCGCGACGTCGCGCATCCAGCGCACCGGCTCGTACGGGATGCGCAGCGAGGTGAAGATCTGGTCGTAGAAGCCGTGCTCACCCAGGATCAGCTCGTGCATGACCTTGAGGAACTCGCCGGACTGCGCGCCCTGGATGATCCGGTGGTCGTAGGTGCTGGTCAGCGTGATGACCTTGCTGACCGCCAGTTCGGCGAGGGTGGCCTCGCTCATGCCCTGGTACGGCGCCGGGTACTCCATCGCGCCGACGCCGATGATCGCGCTCTGCCCCTGCATGAGCCGCGGCATCGAGTGCACGGTGCCGATGCCGCCCGGGTTGGTCAGCGAGATCGTGGTGCCGGCGTAGTCCTCCATGGTCAGCTCGTTGCGGCGGGCCCGCCGGACCACGTCCTCGTACGCCTGCCAGAACTGCCGGAAGTCCATCTGCTCGCAGGCCTTGATGGACGGCACCACCAGGTTGCGGCTGCCGTCCGGCTTGACCAGGTCGATGGCGATACCGAGGTTGACGTGCTCCGGGCGGACCATCGCCGGCTTGCCGTCGACCTCGGCGAAGGAGTTGTTCATCTCCGGGTGCTGCGCCAGCGCCCGGACCAGCGCGTAGCCGATCAGGTGGGTGAAGCTGACCTTGCCCCCACGCCCGCGGGTGAGGTGGTTGTTGATCACGATGCGGTTGTCGACCAGGAGCTTGGCCGGCACGGCGCGCACACTGGTGGCGGTCGGCACGGTCAGCGAGGCGTCCATGTTCTGCACGATCCGGGCCGCGACGCCCCGCAGCGGGGTGGTCTGCGGGCCGGTGGCGGTCGGCTGGGCCGCCTTGGCCGGCGCCGGCTTGGGCTGGGCCGGCTTCGCCGGGGCGGTCTTGGCCGCGGCCGGCTTCGCGGCCCGCTTGGCGGCGGGCTTCGGCTCCGCCGGCTTCGCCGCGGCCGGCGGCTGGGCGACCTTGGCCGTCGCCTCGGGCTGGCCGTCCGGCTCCGGGCGGACGGCGGGCGCGGTCGGCTGGCCCTCACGCGGCGTGGCGGCGCCCGGCCCGGGTCGGTAGTCGGCGAAGAAGTCGTGCCAGGCCGAGTCGACGCTCTTGGGGTCCGCGAGGTACCGCTGGTACATCTCCTCGACGATCCACTCGTTCGGGCCGAAACCCGCCAGTGGGTTCTCCTGCGAAGTCTGCTGGGTCGACACGGCCGGTAATCGCCTCTTTCACGCGGGTTTGTGTGTCACGCGGTGCCCGGCGACGCCCCCACCCAGGGGGGCCCGCACGAGACGGCTCCCAGGCTACGCCGTACGGATGCCGCAGGCATTTCCGCCTCCGCTGCGTGGTCCGTTTCACAGAAGATGCCAGAAGTTCGGTAAACGCTGCGTGTTCCGACAACTGCTGGTAAGGCGTGGGGTGTCGGAGAAGCCCACTTTCCGCGCCGCCGGTGCGGTGGTCACGGTGATGCCCACCCCGACCCGAAGCGGGGGTGGCGCCGGCCGGCACCACCCCCGCTCGAACCGCTCGGGTCAGGAGATGTCCCGCCGCCGGGTCATCAGGACGCCGAAGGCCCCGGTGACCACCGCGTAGCCGATCAGCACCAGGGCGCCGACCCACCACGCGGGGGTGAACTCCGACTGGCCCTCGGAGATCATCACGGTGGACGCCACCGCGGGCCAGATCACCTGCCACTTCACCACCGCCGGGTTGTCCAGCGCGTTCGACAGCAGCAGGAACAGCAGCCCGATCACCTGGGTGCCGACCAGGTAGAGCACGGCCGCGGTGATCACCGCACCGAGCTGGTTGGTGATCAGCGTGCCGATGCCGACGCCGAGGATCGTCCAGATCGCGTACGCCAGCAGGTTGAACAGCAGGGCCCGCTGCACCGCCCACTCGCCGAGCTGGATGCCCTGGTCCTGAGCGGTCAGGAAGATCGCGCCGGCGGCCAGGTCGATCACCGTGGTGGCCAGCCAGAACAGGAAGCCCAGCAGGCTGGCCGCGACGAGCTTGCTGGCGATCACCGAGGTGCGCCGCGGGGTGGCCAGGAAGGTGGTGGTCGCCGTCTGGTGGAAGAACTCGTTGGTGACCATCAGGATGCCGATCAGCATCACGAACATCAGGCCCAGGTACTGGCCGGAGGTGTAGATGTTCGCCGCCTGGGCGGCGACGGTGGACTGGTCGGGGCTGAAGCCCAGGGTCTCGCCGTTGCCGTCGAACACCTCGGTGGCGGCCCAGGCGTTGAAGGCGAAGGCCATCGCGATGGCCAGGAACGCCCCGATCGCCAGCCACCACCAGGTGCTGGTGGTACGGATCTTGAGCAGCTCGGATCGGACGAGGTTCATCGGATGTCCGCCTTTCCGGCCGTCAGCTCCAGGAACACCCGTTCCAGGTCGGGTCGTTCCGTGGTGAGTTCGTGCAGCTCCACGCCGGCGGCCAGGGCGACCCGGCCGACCGTCGGGGCGTCCACCGCCCCGACCAGCAGGGTGCCCTGCTCGTCGACGTCGACCGTGGCCGACTCCGCCTTCAACGCCGCGGTCAGCGCCTCGGCCTGCGGGGTGCGGACCCGCACCCGGGCGCCCTGCGCCATCGAGCCGATCACCTGGTCGACCGGGCCCTGCCGGACCAGCTGGCCGGCGGCGATGATCACCACGTCGTCGGCGAGCAGCTGCATCTCCGACAGCAGGTGGCTGGAGACCAGCACGGTCCGGCCCTGCTGGGCCAGGCCCTTGAGGAACCCGCGCATCCAGCGGATGCCCTCCGGGTCCAGACCGTTGGCCGGCTCGTCGAGGATCAGCACCCGTGGGTCGCCGAGCATCGCGGCGGCGATGCCCAGGCGCTGCTTCATGCCCAGCGAGTAGCCCTTGAACTTGCGCTTCGCCGCCGGGGTCAGCCCGACCAGGGCCAGCGCCTCGTCGGCCCGCTGCTTCGGCAGCCCGGCCGCCGCGCAGATCACCCGGAGGTGGTTGATGCCGGTCCGCCCCTTGTGCGCGCTGGACGCCTCGAGCACCGCGCCGACGTGCCGCAGCGGGTCGGTGAGGTCGGCGTACCGCCGGCCGCCGATGGTCGCCACGCCGGCGGTGGGGGTGACCAGGTTCAGCAGCATGCGCAGGGTGGTGGTCTTGCCGGCCCCGTTCGGGCCGAGGAAGCCGGTCACCCGCCCCGGCTCGACGGTGAACGACAGGTCGTTGACCGCCCTCACGTTCTTGTACTGCTTCGTCAGGCCGGACACCACGATCTGACCGTCGGTGGGGCTTCGCTGCCCGTCAGTCATTACTCTCCCTCCGTGCGATGGCGTCGGGGTACGCCGTTGCACAGCGTGACGGCCCGGCGCAACAAGGTCAATCAGGCGCGGTCCGTAGTTTCCTCTCCACCCGGGGCAGGAGGGGGGTCATCCTCGGGACGGACCTCAGCCGGTCGGCAGCGCCACCCAGGTGGCGCGGGCGGTGCCGAGCAGGTCACCGGTCGGTCCGTACAGGCTGGTGTGCACGAGCGCCTTGCGGCCCTCGCCGCCGACGGCCGCGCCGGTCACCACGCACTCGTCGCCGGGCGCCGGCAGCGCGCGTACCGTCGCGGCGATCCGGCCCAGCACGTACGGGCGGCCGGGCGCGATCACCGACCAGCCGCCGGGACAGTCCAGGGCGGCCCAGACGGTCGGCGCCTCGACCTCCGCCGGCGCCCGGAACGGGGCGGCGGTCCGGCCGTCCGGCAGCCGACCCGGGAAGATCCGCAGCCCGTCCGCCCGCCGCGGCCCGCAGACGTAGCAGCCGGGGAAGGGGTGGTCGACCAGACCGGGGTACGCGGCCGCGGCGGCCCGGGCGGTCGCCAGGTCCACCGGCGGCACCATCGTCTCGATCTGGCCGGTCTCGCGGACCTCGGCGACGAGGTTCCCCTCCGGGTCATGGACGTCGCCGTCAGCGAGGGTCAGCGGGGTCTCCAGCGGCGGCGGCCGGCGCAGCGTCACCTCGACCACCCCCGGCCCGCCGTACGCGGCCGCGAAGAGCCCGGCGCTCCAGCCGCCGTTGCCCGAGCCGGGCGGCCCGTTGAAGCGCGACTCGATGATCATGAGACACCTCCGGACGGTCGCGGCTCCGGCGTCGTCGCCGGGCGCTCCGGCAGCCTCGCACGCCGGGGTGCGCGCGGCGTCGCACCCCCTGCCGTCCCGACGACCCGGCCGCCGCCGCTCGGGTCGGGCCGCTGCGTCGTCGCCCGGCGGAGTCCTGGCTGGGCATCGCCACCCGTCCCGGCGGCGCCACGGGTCGCCGGCCGGCGTTCACCGGATCGACACTCCTGGTCACCGCGACCGGCACCCGGGCCGCCTACACAATCCCCATGGCTGTCCTGCCCGCCGCTGGCGCACCCCTGACGACCAGCGGATACACCCTGCTGATCGCCGACGACCCGACCCGGGTCGCGGCCGCGCAACGCCTCCGGCACGAGGTGTTCGCCACCGAACTCGGGGCCACCGTCCCGGGCGCCGCCGGCCTGGACGCCGACGACCTCGACCCGTACTGCGACCACCTGATCGTGCTCGAGGAGCGCACCGGCGAGGTGGTCGGCACGTACCGGCTGCTGCCGCCCGGCCGGACCGCCCGCCGGTACGCCGAGAGCGAGTTCGACCTCACCCCGCTCGCCCCGCTCCGGGACGTCCTGGTCGAGACCGGCCGCTCCTGCGTGCACCCGGACCACCGCTCCGGCGCGGTGATCAACCTGATGTGGGCCGGCATCACCCGCTACCTGCACCTGCGCGGCTCCCGCTGGCTCGGCGGCTGCGCCTCGGTGCCGGTCGCGGACGGCGGGCTCGCCGCCGCCGAGGTCTGGGCCCGGGCGCGGGCCCGGCACCTGGCCCCGCCGTCGCTGCGGGTCCGGCCGTTGCGGCCCTGGTTCGCCGAACCGGCCGCCCGGACGCCGGCCCCGGATCCCGGCCCGGTCGGCGCGAGCCGGATGCCGCCGCTGCTGCGCGGGTACCTGCGGCTGGGCGCGTGGATCTGCGGCGAGCCGGCGTACGACCCGGACTTCGGCGTCGCCGACTTCTACGTGCTGTTCTCGCTGGACCGGATGAACCCGCGCTACCTGCGGCACTTCCTGGCCGGGGCGGACCGGCCGGCGGGGGCGGACCGGTGAGCCGGCGCGACCTGTGGCGGCCGGCCTCCGGCTGCGGCCCGCACTGTCTGCCGCCGCCCGGCGGCACGCCGGGCGTGCCGGCCGCCCGCCGGGCCGCGCGGCTGGTCGCCCTGCTCGGCATGCTGGTGCTCGGCGCGGGCCTGGCGGTGGTGCTGCCGCTGCTGCCCGCGGCGGAGCGGCGGGCGGCGCTGGGCGGTTGGGCCCGGGTCACCGCCCGGGCGCTCGGGGTGCGCCTGGTGGTCCGGGGCCGGCTGCCCCGGCGACGCGCGCTGCTGGTCGCCAACCACGTGTCCTGGCTGGACGTGCTGGCCGTGCTCGCCGTCGCGCCGGCCCGGCTGGTGGCCAAGCGCGAGGTCCGCGGCTGGCCCCTGCTGGGGTGGCTGGCCCGGGCCGCCGGCACCCTCTTCGTGGACCGCGCCCGCCCCCGCGACCTGCCGACCACGGTGGGCCGGGTGGCGGACGCGCTGCGCGCGGGCCGGGCCGTGGCGGTGTTCCCGGAGGGCACCACCTGGTGCGGCGCGGCGACGGGCTGCCGGCCGGCCGGCGGGTTCCGGCCGGCGGTGTTCCAGGCGGCCGTCGACGCCGGCGCCCCGGTGGTGCCGCTGCGGATCGGCTACCGGGACGCGCTGACCGGGGACGCGACCACGGCGCCGGCCTTCCTCGGCGCCGAGAACCTGTGGCGGTCGCTGCGCCGGGTGCTGGCCAGTCGGGACCTGGTGCTCACGGTGGCCGTGACGACCGCGCTGCACCCTGCGCCGGGGGCGGACCGGCGAATGCTGGCCCGGGCCGCCGAGTCGGCCGTACACCTCTGCTCGGCTGCCGCCCAGCCGGCGGCGCGGCGGGCGCCGGCGGCGTGGGAGGTCGACCTGGCCGCCTGATCGGCCGCGCGGGGGTGGCGACCTGGCCCTCCGCGACCTCCTTGTCATGTCGCGATGTATCGCGTTACTCTCCTCGGCGTCGGGCGCGCCGCGTCGCGCTCGCCGAGGGGAGGACCCATGACCGAGTGGACCGTCGACAGCCCGCAACGGCTCACCCTGGACGGGCCGGTCACCCGGCTCGACGTCCGCCTGGTCAGCGGCCGGCTCAACGTGGTGGCCACCGACGGCCCGCCGCGGGTGGACGTCACCCGGGTCGGCCGCCGGCCGGTCCGCGTCGAGCACCGGGACGGCCGGTTGTCCGTCCGGCAGCCGCGCGGCAACCGGTGGCGGGACATGCTGTTCTGGGCCGGACCGCTGGCCCGGCTGCCCCGGGTCGACGTCTCCGTCGCGATCCCCGCCGACGTGCTCGCCGACCTGCACCTCACCGAGGGCTCCCTGGTCGCCTCCGGGCTGCGCCGGCAGACAAGGGCCGACGTGACCGCCGGCCAGATCACCCTGATGGGGCTGCGCGGGCAGACCGCCGCGAAGATCACTTCGGGCCCGGTGGAGGCGCTCGGGGTGACCGGCGACCTCGACGTGGAGACCGTCTCCGGCGAGGTCATCCTCGCCGACAGCGCTCCCGGCCAGGTCCGCGCGCAGACCGTCTCCGGCGCCATCACCTGCGACTTCGACAACCCCCGGCGCAGCGACATCCGGCTGAGCACGGTCTCCGGCAGCATCACCGTCCGGGTCCGCGAGGACAGCGACCTCGCCGTCCGGCTGCACACCTCGTCCGGGCGGATCACCAGCGGTTTCCCGGCCGTACGTGGCAACGCGGCGCTGGGCGCGGTGGTCGACAGCGAGGGGGTGCTCGGCGCCGGCGGAGGTAAGCTCTGGGCGTCCGCCACGTCCGGCAGCATCGCGCTGCTCGCCCGCCCGGTGGACGACGACGAGGAGGAGCTGCCGTGACCGCCGTGTTCAGTCACGGGCGGCTCCGGCTCTACCTGCTCAAGCTCCTCGACGACGGCCCCAAGCACGGATACGAGCTGATCCGCCTGCTGGAGGAACGCTTCCTCGGCCTGTACGCGCCCAGCGCCGGCACCATCTACCCCCGGTTGCAGCGGCTGGAGGCCGACGGGCTGGTCAGCCACACCGCGGCCGGCGGCCGAAAGGTCTACGAGATCACCGGCGCCGGACGGGCCGAGCTGAGCCAGCGGGCCGGGGAACTGGCCGCCCTGGAATCGGACATCGCCGCCTCGGTGGCTGATCTCTCCACCCTGGCCGGGGAGATCCGCAGCGAGGTACGCGGCTCGGTGCGCGACCTCAAGCGGGAACTGCGCGAGGCGACCCGGCAGACCCGGCGCAACCGGTGGATCCCGCCCGCTCCCGCGCCCGTCACCGCACCCCCGCCGCCCGGGCCGGAGCAGGCCGCGCAGGCCGAGTTCGACCAGCGGCTGACCGCGTTCGCCGGCGAGGTGTCCGCGCTGGTCCGGTCCCGCCGGCTCAGCGAATCCCAGCTGCGTACGGCGATCCGGCTGCTCGACGGGGCCCTGGACGGGCTGCGCCGGCTGCTGCGCTGACCGCCGCCCGGGCCGGCCGACGGCCCGCCGACGCGGGCTCCAGCATCCGGCCGGCCGGCTCACAGGTTTTTTCCAGCCACCACGCAGGCCGGACGCAGCGATGGCGCGGATGATGGGCACATGCCCGCTACCCAGACCGAGGCACGCCTGCTCGTCGTCGAGGACGACCCCAACATCCTCGAACTGCTCTCCGCGAGCCTGCGGTTCGCGGGCTTCGACGTGGCGACCGCGACCAGCGGCAGTTCCGCGCTGAGCGCCGCCAAGGACCACCGGCCCGACCTGGTGGTGCTCGACGTGATGCTGCCCGACCTGGACGGCTTCGAGGTGATCCGGATGCTGCGCGAGGGGGGCACCCGTACCCCGGTGGTCTTCCTGACCGCCCGGGACGCCACCGACGACAAGATCCGCGGGCTGACCCTGGGCGGCGACGACTACGTCACCAAGCCGTTCAGCCTGGAGGAGCTGACCGCCCGGATCCGGGCGGTGCTGCGGCGCACCAGCACCGGCGAGCAGGCCCCGTCCCGGCTCACCTTCGCCGACCTGGAACTGGACGAGGAGACCCACGAGGTGCACCGGGCCGGCCAGCGGGTGCAGCTGTCGCCGACCGAGTTCAAGCTGCTGCGCTACCTGATGCTGAACGCCAACCGGGTGCTGTCCAAGGCGCAGATCCTCGACCACGTGTGGAACTACGACTTCCGTGGCGACGACAACATCGTCGAGTCCTACATCTCCTACCTGCGGCGCAAGGTCGACAACGTCGAGCCCCGGCTGATCCACACCCTCCGGGGCGTCGGGTACGTGCTGCGCAAGCCGGCGGCGTGAACCCGGTCCAACAGGCGAAGGAGCGGGTGCGGAGCATCCCGCTGCGGGTCAAGCTGGTCACCGCGGTGCTGGCCCTGGTGACCGCCGCCCTCCTGGTGATCAGCGTGGCGACCGCGTACTTCCTGCACAGCTACATGGTGGGTCGGATCGACGGTCAGCTCAACGCGTTGCTCGACCGGGGCATCGCGCCTGACCGGGCCACGGCACAGACCCTGCCGACGGACTACCTGCTGGCTCAGGCCAACCGGAGCACCGGAACGGGCCGGGTGGTGCGGGACGGGTCGCTGTCGGAGGAAGACCTGCCCAGCCGCCTTGATGACATCCGCTGGTACGAGGAGCACGCCGACCAGGGTGCTTTCACCGCCGAGGCCGCGGACAAGCGGATCCGCTGGCGGGTGATGATCCGCCAGGTGAGCGACAGCGAGTTCAAGGTCGTCGGACAGAACCTCGCCGACGTCGACGTCGCCGTCCGGCAACTGCTCTGGATCGATGTGCTGGTCGGCGGGGCGGTGCTGATCCTGCTCGCCTCGATCGGCGCGGGCATCGTCCGGACCAGCCTGAAACCGCTGGTGGAGATCGAACAGACGGCCGCGGCCATAGCCGGCGGCGACCTGACCCGGCGGGTGCCCGACCCGGAGGAGGGGCAGGATTGCCCGACCTCGGAGCTGGGCCGGCTCTCCCGGGCGCTGAACGCGATGCTCACCCAGATCGAGGCGGCCTTCACCGCCCGGGCGGCCTCGGAGACGGCGGCCCGCTCGGCCGAGGCGAGCGCCCGGGACGCCGCGGTCGCCGCCCAGGCGTCCGAGGCGCGCGCCCGCCGCTCGGAGGAGCGGATGCGGCAGTTCGTCGCGGACGCCTCGCACGAGCTGCGTACCCCGCTGACCACCATCCGCGGCTTCGCCGAGCTGTACCGGCAGGGCGCGGCCCGCGCCCCGGAGCAGACCGCCGACCTGCTGCGCCGGATCGAGGACGAGGCGGCCCGGATGGGCCTGCTGGTGGAGGACCTGCTGCTGCTCGCCCGGCTGGACCGGGAGCGGCCGCTCTCCCTCGCCCCGGTCGAGCTTCCGGTGCTGGCCAGCGACGCGGTGGAGGCCGCCCGGGTGATGGCTCCGGAGCGCCGGGTCGAGCTGGAGATCGAGCCGGGTTCCGGGCCGCTGGTGGTCTACGGCGACGACGGCCGGCTCCGGCAGATCATCGGCAACCTGATGACGAACGCATTGACGCACACCCCACCGGACGCGTCGGTGACCCTCCGGCTGCGGGCCGAGCCGGGCAACCTGGCAGTGGTGGAGGTCGCCGACACCGGCCCCGGCCTCGCCCCGGAACAGGCGGAACGCGTCTTCGAGCGGTTCTACCGGGTGGATGCGGCCCGGACCCGGCGGGCCGGTGGCAACACCGGCGCCGGCCTCGGCCTGGCCATCGTCGCCGCGCTGGTGAGCGCCCACCACGGCACCGTCGAGGTGGCCGAGACCCCGGGTGGGGGAGCCACCTTCCGGGTCCGGCTGCCGCTGGTGCCGGACGTGGACATCGACGGCGAGTGATTCTCAGCCAACCTTCAGGCCGGTTCCAGGCTGGTCGCAGAGCACCGGGGCAAGGTAGAGACATGACCGAGTACGAGTCCGACCCGCAGCGCCGGCCGGCCCCCACCGACGCCGAGCCGTCGCACCCCACCGCCGAGCTGCCGCACGTCGAGCGCGCGCAGTCCGACTCCCCGACCACCGAGGCCGGCCCGGCCGCCGCGGCCACCGAGCCCACCCTTCGGTCGGTCGAGGCCGCCGAGCCGGCGTCCGCCGGGGGCCCGACGCCGGCCGCCGAGCCCACCGTCGGTCTCCCCGCCGCCCGGTCCGCCGAGCAGCCCACCGCCGGTCTGCCCACCGCCGGACCTGCCGAGCAGTCCACCGCCGGCCTGCCCGCCGTCGGGCCCGCCGAGCGGCCCACCGCCGACGGCACGGC
This sequence comes from Micromonospora echinaurantiaca, assembly GCF_900090235.1. Classification (NCBI taxonomy): domain Bacteria; kingdom Bacillati; phylum Actinomycetota; class Actinomycetes; order Micromonosporales; family Micromonosporaceae; genus Micromonospora; species Micromonospora echinaurantiaca. Next base: position 332,852 of record NZ_LT607750.1, read on the forward strand.
ACCCGCCCCGGCCCGGCTTCCGGAGCAGGCCGCGGGGACCGACGAGCCCACCGTCCCGGTCGCGGCGGTCGCGGCCCAGCCGACCTCGGCCGCGCCCGCCGCCGCCCCGTACCACCCGACCTCCGGCCAGCCGGGCCACCTCCCGGCCGGCGGCCACCCGTACCCGGCCGGCGGGTCCGGCCACCCGGCCGCCGGCGGCTACCCGGGCGGCCCCTGGTACTCCGGGCAGCACTCCGGCTGGACCGGCGGGGGCCAGCCGGGCGCCCCCGGACCGGTCTTCCCGCAGCAGCACCCGGGTCAGCCGACCCCGCCCTGGGCGCCGGCGCACTCCGCGCCGCGACCCGGCCGGATCGCCAAGTTCGCCGGTGCGGGCGTCGCGGTGCTGGCGCTGATGCTCGGCTCCGGGGTCGCCGGCGGCGCGCTGGCGCTCGCCGTCGACGGCGACTCGGGCGGGATCACCCGCACCTACTCGGCCGCGCCCGTGATCAACGGCGCGGACCTGCCGCGGATCGCCGCCTCGGTGCAGGACAGCGTCGTGTCGATCACCACCGACAGCGGTGAGGGATCGGGTGTGATCCTCACCGACGACGGTTACGTGCTGACCAACAACCACGTGGTCGCCGCGGCCGGCGGGAACAGCGTCCGGGTGGTCTTCGCCGACGGCAAGAGCGCCCAGGCGCGGATCGTCGGCACCGACCCGAAGACCGACCTGGCCGTGGTGAAGGCCTCCGGGGTCAGCGGCCTGCAGCCGGCCACCCTCGGCGACAGCGACGCCATGCAGGTCGGTGACCAGGTGCTCGCGCTGGGCAGCCCGCTGGGCCTGCAGGGCTCGGTGACCGCCGGCATCCTCAGCGCGCGGGACCGCACCATCCAGGCCGGCAGCGGTGAGCAGCGGCAGAACCCGAGCCAGGGGGCCAGCTCGATCTCCGGGCTGCTGCAGACCGACGCGCCGATCAACCCGGGCAACTCCGGCGGCGCGCTGGTCAACACCCGCGGCGAGGTGATCGGCATCAACACCGCGATCGCCACCGCCGGGCAGGGCAGCGGCAACATCGGGGTGGGCTTTGCCATCCCGAGCAACAAGGCCAAGGACGTGGCCGGCAAGCTCCAGCGCGGCGAGAAGGTCAGTCACCCGTCGCTGGGCGTGAGCGTCAACGCCGCCCCGGACGGCGGGGCGCTGGTCGCCGCCGTCACCCCGGGCAGCGCCGCCGAGAAGGCCGGCCTGCGCCAGGGCGACGTGATCACCCGGTTCGGCGACAAGGTGATCAACGACTCCAACGACCTGGTCGGCGCCGTGCAGGCCGGCAAGGTCGGCGACCGGGTCGAGGTGACCTACCAGCGAAACGGATCCGAGTCGACGGCAACCGTGACGCTCGCCGAAGCGTCCTAATCCGTACCGAGCCTGCCTCCTCCCATGGGCGGCGGGTGACGGGGCCAAGGGGGTTGGCTCCGTCACCCGCCGCCCGCTCCTTTCTCCGGCGGTTCACCCGGTCCGGGTGAACCGCCGTCACCCGCCGCGCCGGCACCGTCGGCAGGAGACCCGGCAGGCGTACGGGAGGGTGCGATGACCACGGCAGCGACCGTCCGGACCGACGCGCAGATCCAGCGGGACGTGCTCGAGGAACTGGCCTGGGACGTCCGGGTGCAACCGAACGACATCGGCGTCACGGTGCGGGACGGCGTGGTGACGTTGACCGGCTGGGTGGACAGCACCGCGGCGAAGTGGGCGGCCGAGCGCTGCGCGCAGCGGGTCCGCGGCGTGCGGGTGGTCGCCGACGACGTGGAGGTCCGGTTGCCCGGTTCGGCCGAGCGGACCGACGAGGACATCGCCATCGCGGTCAGCCGGGCCCTGGAGTGGGACAGCTTCGTCCCGGCCGAACGGTTGGACGTGACGGTGGCCAACGGCTGGGTGATGCTCCGCGGGACGGTGGAGTTCGGCTGGCAGCGGCGTATCGCCGAGCACGAGATCCGCCGGCTGCGCGCTGTCCGCGGGGTGACCAACCTGGTCGACGTCCGGCCGGCCACCCGACCGGACGCGGAGCGCACCCGGCGGGACATCCAGCGGGCGCTGGCGCGGGGTATCGGCACCGAGCGGGTCACCGTGACGCTGGACGGCGACACCGTCGTGCTGGCGGGCGTGGTCCGCTCCTGGTGGGAACGGGACCAGGCGGAACGGACGGCCTGGTCGGCCGAGGGGGTGGCGGCGGTACGGGACCACCTGCTGGTCGGTGGATGAGCGCCCCCGGATGTCCGGTTTAGCGGGATCACCACCGGGAATGCGCCACCGATCCGGTTGACCGGGCCGGTCGAGGCGGTGCCGACCGGGGGACGGCCCGCGCATCGAGGGGACGGACGGGGGAGGATTCGTGGCCCTGAACCACCTGTCGGCCGACCGATCGCGGGAGCGGCCCCTGCGGATCGCGATGGTGGTCCCGCCGTGGCTGTCGGTGCCCCCGCCCGGGTACGGCGGGCTGGAACAGGTGGTCGCGGTGTTGGTGGACGCGCTGGCCGCGCGCGGCCACGCGGTGACCCTGTTCGGTGCGGGTCGGGAGCACCGGGCCGCCGCCGACATCGTCTCCACGGTGCCCGACCTGCAGTTCGACCGGCTCGGCGAGGCGCTGCCCGAGCTGGCCCACCTGGCCCGGGTCAACCAACTGGTGACCGCCGCCGACTTCGACGTCATCCACGACCACACCACCATCGGCCCGCTGGTCGCCGGCCGGCGGGCGGTCCCCACGGTGGCGACCGTGCACGGCAACCCGGTGGGCGAGTACGGGACCGTGCTCAGCGACACCGACCGGGGCGTCGGACTGGTGGCCATCTCGCACGCCCAGCGGCGGCTGAACCCCCGCCTGCCCTGGGTGGGCACCGTGCACAACGCGATGGACGTGCGCGGCGTGCCGAGCAAACGCGCGCCCAGCGACGGGCCGGTGCTCTGGCTGGCCCGGTTCAGCCCCGACAAGGGGCCGGACGCGGCGATCCGCGCCTGCCGCGCGGCCGGCCTGCCGCTGGTGCTGGCCGGCAAGTGCAACGAGCCGCCCGAACGCCGCTACTACCAGGAGGTCGTCCGTCCGATGCTCGGCGAGGACGTGACGGTGGTGCTCGACGCCGACCGGGACGCCGCGCTGCGGCTGCTGGTGGACGCCCGCTGCCTGATCATGCCGATCCAGTGGGAGGAGCCGTTCGGCATGGTGATGGTGGAGGCGATGGCGACCGGCACGCCGGTGGTGGCGTTGAACCGCGGCGCGGTGCCCGAGCTGATCCGGCCGGGGGTGACCGGGCTGATCTGCGACCGGGAGGAGCAACTGGCCGACGCGGTGCGGGAGGCGAGCCGCCTCGACCCGGCCGACTGCGTGGCGCACGTCGCGGAGCACTTCTCCACCGAACGGATCGCGATCGGCTACGAGGAGGTCTACCGGCGGTTCATCGCCGCCAGGATGCCGCACACCGGCATCCGCGAGCCGGTCCGGGCCGGCCCGGGCTGAGCGCGACAGGCCGGGTGCGGCGGGCCGGCCGCGCAGGCCGTGCGGCGGGCTGGGCGTGCCGGCCGTGCGGCGGGCCGGCTCTGGCGGCGGGCGCAGTGTCAGCGGGCCGGGTGCGGCGGGCTGGCTGCGGCGGCGGGCGCCCTCGTGTCCGGCGGGCGACGCTCAGACGCGTGCGGCGGCCAGGTCCGCGATCGCCGAGTCGAGCCGGCGGGCGTACCCGGGGGTGATGCCGCCCTCGCGTACCCGGGTGGCCACCTTCTCCCGCAACCGGGTCACCGGCCCGGTCAGGTCGGCCGGCCCGGAGCCCACCGCGGCGGTCAGGTTCCGCAGCTCGTTGCGCAGGTCCAGGCCGACGTCGGCGCGGATCTCACCGCCGTCGAGCCCCGCGCCGATCAGCCCGTCGAGCCGGTTGGCGACGGTCAGCAGGCTGGCCGGCCCGGGTAGCGCGCGGGTCGGTTCGGGACGCCCCGGGGAGGCCGGTGCCGACGTGCCAGCTGGCGCCGCGTCCGGTACGGCGGGTGAGGGCTGCCCGGTCGGCGCCGTGGTGGGCAGCGCCGCCGGCGGCGGGTCGCCGTCCGGCCAGAGCGCCGGCACGGCCAGCCCCACCGCGGCCAGCAGCACCACCGCCGTGACCAGGACGGGCCGCGGCACGCGGCGGACCGCACCGGTCGCAGCGGCCTCCGAGCCGCCCACTGGTCGGTCGACCCGGTCCGGCATGGCCGACCCGGCCACCGGACCCGGCCCGGCGGCGCCCGACCCGGCGGTGCCCGGCTCGGCGGTGCCTGGCTCGGCGTCACGCGGCCCGGCCGTGCCTGGCCCGGTGTCACCCGGCCCGGACGTGCCTGGTCCAGCACCAGCCGGCGCGGGGCGTGGCCCGGTCTGTGCGGAGGTCGGGGCCGCCGGAGTCGGTGCGGCCGGGGTCAGCGCGGGCAGCGTCACGGTCGGCGCGAGCATGGTGGCCGCCTGCGGATCGGCCGGGAGCAACTGGTCGCGCAGTCCGGTGGCCACCTGGCGGGCGGTGGGCCGCGCGGCCGGGTCCCGGGTCAGGCAGCTCAGGCAGATCCGGGCCACCTCGGGCGGCAGCCCGGGCACCCCGGCCAGCGAGGGCGGCCGGCCCGCGGCCAGCGCGGCGCTGAGCTGGTCCCAGGTGTCGGCCGGGTACGGCACCCGACCGGTCAACGCCTGATAGAGCAGCACGCCGAGGGAGTAGACGTCGGTGGCCGGCTGCGCGGGCGCCCCGTCGAGGCGTTCCGGCGCCACGTACGCCGGGGTGCCGAAGGTGTCGCCATCCTCGTCCTCGTCGGGAGCGCCGACCCGGGTGGCGATGCCGAAGTCGAGCACCTTGGCCCCGGTCCGGGTCAGCATCACGTTGGCCGGGGTGATGTCCCGGTGCACGATGCCCAGCCGGTGCGCGGTGGCCAGCGCGTCGGCGACCTGGGCGCCCAGCTCCACCGCCTCCGGCCACGGCAGCGGGCCCTCGGTCAGCCGTAGTTCCAGCTCCTCGCCGGTCAGCAGCTCCATCACCACGAACGAGGTGATCGAGCCGTCCGGGGCGACCGTCTCGCCGTAGTCGTGCACCGAGGTGACGTGCGGGTGCACCAGCTGGGCGGCGGAGCGCGCCTCGGTGCGGACCATGTCCCGGAACCGGGCGTCGGCGGCGAGCGACGGGGCGAGCACCTTCAACGCGACGATCCGGTCCAGCACCTCGTCGTGGGCGCGCCAGATCACCGACATCCCGCCGGCGCCGATCTGGTCGAGCAGCCGGTACCGGCGGGCCAGCAACCGGCCGGGGTGCAGCGCTGGCTTCACGGTTCGCACCTGCCTCGGGGTGGGAGCGGTATCAGGTTGCGTGAATGTTTCCGGCCTGTCAACGGCAACGGCCGGGGCCCGGCGGAGCCGCCGCGACGGGGCACCGGCGCGGCCGTGCCAGGATGAACGACATGGCGCGGGGACCGGTGGCGTTCGTGCTCGGGGGCGGGGGCGTCCTCGGCGCGGTCGAGGTGGGCATGCTGCGGGCGCTGTTCCGGGCCGGGATCCGGCCGGACCTGGTGCTCGGCACCTCGATCGGCGCGGTGAACGGCGCGCTGGTCGCCGCCGAACCGTCCGAGGCGGTCACCGACCGGCTGGTCCGGCTCTGGGCGTCCCCCGAGGCCAGCGAGGTGTACGGCGACTCGGTCGCCCGGCAGCTGCGCCGGTTCGCCGCCCGGACCCACCTGCACTCGCCCCGCCCGCTGCGCAAGCTGCTCGAGAACGAGCTGGGCGCCGAGACCACCTTCGCCGACCTGCGGGTGCCGTTCCGGTGCTGCGCGGCGAACATCGAACGGGCCGCCGAGCACTGGTTCGACAGTGGGCCGCTGGTGCCGGCGGTGCTCGCCTCCGCCTCGGTGCCGGGGCTGCTGCCGCCGGCGCGGATCGGCGACGAGCACTTCGTCGACGGCGGGATCGTCAACTCGATCCCGATCGGCGAGGCGGTCGCCGCCGGCGCCGGGCAGATCTTCGTCCTCCAGGTGGGCCGGATCGAGCGGGAGCTGAGCCCGCCCCGCCGGCCCTGGGAGATCGCGCAGGTCGCGTTCGAGATCGCCCGCCGGCACCGGTTCGCCCGGGAGATGGCCGCGCTGCCGGACGGGGTGGAGGTGCACGTCCTGCCCACCGGTGGGCTGAACCCGCGCGACGACACGCCCTGGGCGTACCGGGACATGGCGGCGGTGGGCCGGCGGATCAGCCGCGCGTACACCGCCTCCCGGCGCTACCTGGCCACCCAGCTGGAACGCTGATGCCGCTGCCGCCGCGGTGGGTCCGCCGGGTGCTGCTGGCGCCCGGGGTGGTGCTGCTCGCCTTCCTGGTGGTGACCACGCTGCCGGTCTGGGCGCTGCTCGCGGCGGCCGCCTCACCGCTGGTCCCGGGGCGACTGCGGCCGCTGCGGCTGCTCTGGCTCGGCTGCGTCTACCTGGTCTGGGACGCCGCCGCGCTGCTCGCCCTCTTCGTGCTCTGGCTCGCCTCGGGTTGCGGCTGGCGGGTCCGCACCCCGGGTTTCCAGCGAGCGCACTACCTGCTCGCCGGATGGTTCCTGCGGCTGCTGTTCTGGCAGGCCCGGTGGACGCTGCGGTTGCGCATCGAGGTGGTCGGCACCGACCCGGACACCGCCCTGCCGGGCCGGCCCGAGCTGGTGCTCTGCCGGCACGCCGGGCCGGGCGACTCGTTCATCCTGATCCACGCCCTGGTGAACTGGTTCCGCCGCGAGCCGCGGATCGTGCTCAAGGACAGCCTGCAGTGGGACCCGGCGATCGACGTGCTGCTCAACCGGCTGCCCAACCGGTTCATCGCGCCCGGTCCGGACGGGCGCGGGTCGGTCACCGAGCAGATCGGGCACCTGGCCACCGGCCTGGACGACGACGACGCGTTCGTGATCTTCCCGGAGGGCGGCAACTTCACTCCGAAACGCCGGCTGCGGGCCATCGCCCGGCTGCGCTCGCTGGGGCTGGAGCGGATGGCACTGCGGGCGGAGCGGATGCAGCACGTGCTCGCGCCGCAGCCCGGCGGGCTGCTGGCCGCGCTGGACGCCGCTCCCGAGGCCGGGGTCATCTTCGTGGCGCACACCGGGCTGGACCGGATGCTCACCGTCGCGGACGTGTGGCGGGAGCTGCCGATGGACAAGCGGATCGTGATGCGCTTCTGGTCGGTGCCGCCCGAAGAGGTGCCGACCGATCGGCAGGAGCGCATCGACTGGCTGTTCGACTGGTGGCACCGGATCGACGAGTGGATAGCGGTCAACCGGGACGGTCCCGCGTAGGGTGCGCTCGTGGAACAGATCTGCGTGGTGACGACGGTGGTGGACGCGCGGCCGGTCGCCGACGCGCTCGCGGGCGCGGCGGTCGACGCGCGGCTGGCGGCCTGCGCGCAGGTGGGCGGGCAGGTGGACAGCACCTACTGGTGGCGTGCCGCGGTGGAGACCAACGCCGAGTGGTCGGTGCAGTTCAAGACCACCGAGGACCGGGTGTCCGCGCTGGTCGACCAGATCCGCGCCGGGCACCCGTACGAGGTGCCGGAGATCCTGGTGGCCCGGGTGGAGAGCGACCCGCCGTACGCCGCGTGGGTGCGCGAGCAGACCCGGCCCTGAGTACGCGCACTCTGGGCGGCTGAGGTCCGGCCGCCGATGATGGCCGGGTGGAGAACACCGGCTACCCCTGCCCGGCCTGCGGCGCGCCCGCCGACCTGCGCTCCGGCTGCTCCGGCTGCGGCCGGCCGCCGTACCCGCCCGCGGCTGAGGTGATCCGGCTCGACCGGGAGATCGTCGCGCTCGGCGGCGAGGCGGAGCGGGTTCGGCAGACGTACCAGCAGCTGGTCGACCGGCTGGCGGCGACCCGGCAGCGCCGGGACCGGTTGGCCGCGGCGATCCGCGCGCAGTTCCCGCTCCCGGTCGCCCGCCCGCCGGCCGTGGCCGGCGGGCCGCCACGGCCCGTCCCGGCCCCAACCCCGGCCGGTCAGCCGCCCGCCGTCGCGGGCCCCGCCGTCCTGGCCGGTCCGCCCGCCATGGCCGGTCCGCCCGCCGGAGCGGCCGCACCCGTGGTGGTCGGCGCGCCGGAGGCCTCCACCCGCACCGTGCAGGGTCTGCTCTTCGTCCTCGGTGGACTGCTGCTCGGCACCGCGGCGGTGGTCTTCACGGCGGTGGCCTGGGCCGCCGTCGGGGTGGCCGGCCGGGCGCTGATCCTGGCCGCGGTGACCGCCGTGGCGCTGGCCGGGCCGCTGCTGGCCGTGCGGCGCGGGTTGCGGGGCACCGCGGAGACGTTCGCCGCGGTGGGGTTGCTGCTGGTGGTGCTGGACGGCTACGCCGCCTGGTCGGTGGACCTGTTCGGGGTGGCCGGCTGGCCGGGGACCCGGTACGCCGCGCTGGTCGGGGGGGCCAGCGCGGCGGCCGCCCTCGGGTACGCCCGGCTCAGCCGGCTCACCGTGCCGTGGTTCGCGGCGTTGCTGGCCGCCCAGCCGGTGCTGCCGCTGTTCGCGGTCGAGGCGCGGCCCAGGCCGGCCGGATGGTCGCTGGTCTTCGTCGGGGTGGCCCTGCTGAACCTCGCCGTGCTGGTGGCGTTGCGCGGCCGGGCCACCGGTGCGGCGCTCGCCGGCCGGATCGTGGCCTGGATCGCGCACGCGGCCGCGCTGGTCGCGGCGGCCGGCTGCGCCCTGGTGCCGCTCGCGCTCGGTCGGGCCGCCGGTACGCCGCTGCTGGCCGGGCTGCCGTTGCTGCTGGTGGCCGCCACCCTGCTGGGCACGGCGGTGCTCGCCGGCGGCCCGGTCTTCCGCGCGGTGGCCGCCGGGTTGCTGGTGCCGGTGCTGGCCGGCGCCCTGCTCCGGCCGGTGGCCGAGCTGCGGGAGTCGCTGCTGCTGGTGGCGGCGGCGCTGGTCGCGGCCGGGCTGGCCGCCGCGGTGCGGCTGCTGCCGGCTGGAACGCGCAGCGGCCCGCGGGTCGGCGCGCTGCTGGTGTCCGGCGGCCTGCTCCAGCTGGCCGTGCTGATGGCCGTGGTGTTCGCGGGCGACGCGGTCGCCCGGTCGCTGCCGCCCTGGCGGGGCGCCGCCGCCGGGCCGGACTTCGCCTGGGGCTGGCAGCTTCCGGTGGCGGTGGCGCTCACCGTGGCCGCCGTGGCGTTGCTGCTGCCCGCGGCAGCGCGCCCGGCGGTGGCCGCGGCCGGGGCGGCGGCGGTCGCGCTCGCCCTGCCCGCGGTCGGGCCGACGCCCTGGCCGCTCGCGCTCGCCGTCGACCTGGCGGTCGGGGCGGTGCTGCTGGTCGTCGCGGCGGCCCGCGAGACCCGTTCGTGGACCGTGCTGACCAGGGCGGTGGCCGGAGCCGTGCTGCTCGGGCACGGCCTGCTGGTGGGGCTGGCCGCGCCCGCCGGGGCCGGCGTGGCACTCGCGGTGACCCTGGTCGCCGGGGTGGTGGCGGCCGCCACCGGCCGGGGCGGCTCGCCCGTGCGGCGGGCGGTGGGCGGGTCCGCGATGCTGGCCGCGCTGCTCGCGGTGCCCGGGGGCGGGGCGGTCGCGTTGATCGGCGCGGGAGCGCCGGCCTGGTGGCAGGCGCGGGCCGCGCTCGGCACCGCCGCGCTGCTGCCGGTCGCGCTGCTCGCCGTCCGTCGACACTGGCCGGACCTGTCCGGGTACGCCTCGGCGGGGCTGGCCATGGCGGCCGTGCTGGTCGGGCTCGGGCCGCTGGCCGTACCGGCCGACGAGCCGGTGGCGCTCTACGCGGCCGTGGCGGCGCTGCTGGTCGCCCTGGGCGGCTTCCGGACCCGGCAGCCGCTGCCGGCCGGCGAGACCGCCCGGCGGGTGGCCGGGGCGGTGCTGCTGACCGTGGCCGTGCTGGCCGTCGTCCCGGTGGTGCTGACCGCGCTGGTCGCCCCGTACGGCGGCCCGCCGGCGCCCTGGTCGGGGCGACCCGTCGGGGCGCCCGACCCGGCGACCCTGCCGGCGGGCCTGGCCCTGACCGTGCTGGCGCTCGCCGCTGTGGCGGGCGGGTGGCCGCGCCCTGCCGGAGGGGCCGGCGACGGTTCGACGGTGTCTCGCGGGCCGGCGGGCTGGTGGTCGGCCACGCTCACCGCCCTGCCGTTCGCCGTGGCCGCCGCGCCGGTCCTGCTGCTGGCCGCGGGCGCGCCCTGGCCCGTGGTGCCGGCCGTCGTGCTGGCCCTCGGCGTGGCGGCGCTGCTGCTCGCCGCCCTGGCCGCGCCGCGCCCGCTGCTCGTCCCGGTCACCGCGCCGGTGGGGCTGGTGCTGACCGGATCCGGGGTGCTGGGCCTACTGGCCACCCGGGCCGGCACCCTCGCCGGCCTCGGTGTACTGGTGGTGGCCGCGACCGTGGTCGGTGTCGCCGGGCGCCGGGCCGAGGTACGCCTCGCCGGGACTCTGGTCGCCGTGGCCGCCGCCACCGCGCTCGCGGTCACCGCGCCGCTGGCCGGCGGTCTGCCGCTGCGTGCGGCCGCGTTCACCGTGCTGGCGGTGGCGGCGCTCACCCTGGCCGTCGCCGCCGCCCTGGCTGGTCGGTGGCACCCGACGGCGGCCACGCTGGACGCCGCCGCCCAGGCGGTGGCGCTGGTCGGGCTGCTGCTCACTGCGGGCTCGCTCCGGCACGCCGCGGCGGTGTGCGTGCTCTGGGGGGCCGCCGTCGCGCTGCGACTGCTGCGTCGGGGCGAGTCCGCCGGCCGGCGGTGGGCGTTCGCCGGCATCGCCGGGGGCACCGAACTGCTCGGCGCCTGGCTGCTGCTGGCCGCCGGGGGTGTGGCGGTGCTGGAGGCGTACACGCTGCCGGCCGCGGCGCTGGCCCTCGGCGCCGGCACGCTGGCGCTGCGCACCCGCCCGGGGCTGAACAGCTGGCTCGCGCTCGGCCCCGGGCTGGCCGCCGGGCTGCTGCCCAGCCTGGTGTCGGTGCTGGTGGCACCGGAGCCACAGCCGTGGCGTCGGCTGCTGCTCGGCGCCGCCGCGCTGGCCGTGGTGCTGGCCGGGGCGACCCGGCGGTGGCAGGCCCCGGTGCTGCTCGGCGGGGGCAGCCTCGCCCTGCTCGCGCTGCACGAGCTCGGCCGCGGCTGGGACCTGCTGCCCCGATGGATCTTCCTGGCTGTCGGCGGGCTGGCGCTGATCGGGCTCGCCGCCACGTACGAGCGGCGGCGGCGGGACCTGGCCCGGCTGCGCGCCGCCGTGGGCCGGATGAGCTGAGCCGCCAGGGCGTCCGAGTCGGGTCGGGCCGGTCTGGGATGAGCTTGACCGGCGTCCTATGCGCGCCCGAGGTGCCGGTGTCCGGGTCGGCGGTGTCGGGGTCGGTGTCGGGGTCGGCGGTGCCAGGGGCGGGCCGCAGATGCGGGGGTGGGGGCCGGTGATGACGGGGTCCGGGTCGGGGTCGGGCGGCGCCGGGCTCAGGGGGATCGGGTAGGGCTCACCCTACCCAGGATCCGGGGGTTGTCAGGGTTACTCAGCGCGACCGTTCTCCGGAGACTCGGAGGTGGGGTCGTTCCGCTCGGCGCGGCCTGAAACCGAGGGACGGGAGCGGGAGACGATGCTCGGAGCGGTGGCGGATCCGCCGGTACGGCGGGGCAGTGACTACGCGGAGTTGTCCCGACGGATCAGCCGGGCGGGGCTGCTGGACCGGCGACCGGGGTGGTACGCGGTGCGGATCGCGCTCACGCTGGGCGCGTTCCTGGCCGGCTGGGCCGCGGTGGTGCTGGTGGGGGACAGTTGGGCGCAACTGCTGGTCGCCGCCGGGCTGGCGGTGGCCACCACCCAGGTGGCGTTCCTCGGCCACGACGCCGGCCACCGGCAGATGTTCCGCCGGCGCGGGCCGAGCGAACTGGTCGGCCTGCTCGCCGGCAACCTGGCGGTCGGGCTCAGCTACGGCTGGTGGGTCGACAAGCACAACCGGCACCACGCCAACCCGAACCATGAGGACGAGGACCCGGACGTGGGGGCGGGCGCGCTGGTCTGGACGTACGAGCAGGCCGTCGCGACGCGCGGCTTCGGGCGGTGGCTGGCCCGCCGGCAGGCCTGGCTGTTCTTCCCGATGCTGCTGCTGGAGGGGTTGAACCTGCACGTGGCGAGCGTCCGGGCGGTGGTCGGGCGGGAGCCGGACGGCCGGTACCGGACCCCGATGCGGCACCGGGGGGTCGAGGCGCTGCTGCTCGGCGCGCACACCGCCGGCTACCTCGGCGTGCTGCTGCTGGCCATGTCGCCGGCGAAGGCGCTGCTCTTCGTCGCCGTCCACCAGGGACTCTGGGGCCTCTACATGGGCTGCTCGTTCGCGCCGAACCACAAGGGCATGCCGATGCCGACCGCGGCCGAGCGGCTCGACTTCCTGCGCAAGCAGGTGCTCACCTCGCGCAACGTCCGGGGCGGCCGGTTCGTCGACCTGGCGCTGGGCGGGCTGAACTACCAGATCGAGCACCACCTGTTCCCGAACATGCCCCGGGCGAACCTGCGCCGGGCCGTGCCGATCGTGCGGGCGTACTGCGCCGAGCGGGGCATCCCGTACGCGGAGACCGGGCTGGTCGAGTCGTACCGGCAGGCGCTCGCCCACCTGCACGAGGTGGGCCGGCCGCTGCGCGGCTGAGACGCCGACGGGGGCGGCACCGACCGGTGCCGCCCCCGTCCGCGCTGGTCGGATCAGGCGCCGAACGCCTTGATCAGCTCTTCCGGGGCCTCCTGGGTCTCGCTCGCCGCCGGCTTGCGGACGCTGACCGGGGTACCGAAGTCCGAGTAGGTGGTGGTCATCGTGCCCAGCGACTCGTGCAGCACGCTGACGTCGATGGCGATCTCGGTGAGCCGGCCCTGGTCGTCCACCTTGGCGGTGAACGGCACGGCCTTGGCCTTCTCGCCCAGCGCCGCGATGTCCTTGTCCTTGGCCATGGTGCGGGTGTAGTCGAGGGTGCCGGCGTAACTGCCCTCGCTGGTCTCCTTGACCTCGGCGACCGCGTCGATGAGCTTCTGGGCGCCGCCCGGGTCGCCCTCCGGCAGCAGGTTGAGCTGCCCGCTCTCGCCGAGCTTGGTGGCGTCCATGTGCAGCCACTTCTTCGGCAGCCCGGCCATGCCGGTGACCTTCAGGTACGCGTCGTCGCCGACGATCACGACCCGGAACTTGCCCGAGGTGCCCATGTTCAACGTCATGTCGCCGGTCTTGGTGGCCGGGTCGAGGACGCCGCCACCGGTCATCACGGACGACTTCAGCTCCATCCGGACGCTCTGCTCGTTCAGCTTCTGCGCGGCGGCGGTCAACTCGCCCAGCGCGTCGGCCGGGGCGCTGCTCGCCGGCGCCGCGGTGCCGCCGTTGCCGGCCGGGGTGTCCTCGCCCGTCTTGCTGCCGCAGCCGGTCAGTGCGAGACCGAGCGCGGCGACGAGCGCGACCCCCGTGGTCGCCAGCCGTCGAGTGTTCATGCTGGATGTCTCCTCGTGAAGGTTGGGCCGGGGCGACGACGACGGTCGATCCCCCGGCCGGGCCGTTGGCCAGCCTAACCCGAGCCATCCACAGCCCGACGTCGATACCCCGCCCCGTCCCGCGGGTAGTCCGGATCACCCACCGCAGCGGCCGGGGGTTGCCCCGGTGGCCGGGCCGACCGCGCGGGGGGCGGCCACACCCCGCCCTGCTGGTCGGCGTCGTCCCGATCTGCCCCGGTAGGGTCACCCCATGGCAGACGTGCTCACCGCGGAGGCGGTGCGAGACGAGCTGGGTGCGCTGGCGGACTGGTCGGGAGACCCCGCCGGGATCACCCGCACCGTGGAGCTGGCCAGCTTCCCGGACGCCATCACGGTGGTGGACCGGGTCGCGGCGACGGCCGAGGAACTTGACCACCATCCCGACATCGACATCCGCTGGCGGACCCTCACCTTCCGCTGCGTGACCCATTCCGCTGGCGGGGTGACCCGGCGTGACCTGGAGCTCGCCCGGCGGATCGACGAGATCGTGCGGAGCGCCCGATGAGATTCGAGATCAGCAAGGTGCTGGACGCCATCGAGGGCCGGGTCTGCACCGACCCGTCGCTGGCCCGCGCGGTCGTCGACCTCGCCGAGGTGATCCGCTACCAGGACCTCGACGGCGGCCGGCCGGCCAGTCTGCTGCGCCTCGGCATGGTCATCGACGCGCTGGCCCGGCAACTGGAGGAGGACAGCGTCCCGGTCTACGCGATCGTGCACCGGGCGCTGCTCTCCGACGCGGACCTGACCTCCAACGAGCGGATGGTGGTCCGCCGCTGGGCCGACGACGGGCTGGTCGAGGTGCTGGACAATCCGGGCGACCGGATGTTCGAGGTGGCCGACCTGCTCGGCCTGCCGGTGCTCAGCCGGGCCCGCGCCGACGGCCTGCGCGGGCGGTACCCGTGGCTGGTCGAGCAGCCGGGTCGGGTGCTCGCCCCGGTGCCCGGCCCCGGCGGGCCGGTCTTCGTGGCCCACGTCGGCAAGGGGGACACCCCGGTGGCCGGGGAGCCCTCACCGGTCGGCGGCAAGCTGCTCGCCCGCCAGTGGCGCTGCCCGGAGCCGGGCTGCGCGCTCTTCGGCGGCGGTGGGGGCGGGGGCGCCTTCGCCGACCTGGCCCGGGTGGACCGCAGCCCGGCCGGCCAGCCGCCACCCTCGCTGCGCGGCGGGGCGCCCACCTGCCCCCGGCACGGCACCCGGCTCGGCGACGCCGGCCCACGGCCGCGTACCGAGGTGTTGGCGGTTCGCATCGGCGGGCTGATCCGGCGGCGCTTCGTGCTCAGCGAGGAGCAGCCGGTGGTGGTGGGCCGGGCGCCGGAGCAGACCGGCGGGATCACCCTCGGCCAGTGGCTCAACGACGAGGCCCGGCGCTGGATCAGCCGCAACCACGTGCGGTTCGAGCTGCGGGTCGGCGAGGTGATCGTCACCGACGTGAGCACCAACGGCTCCGGCATCCGGCCGGGCGGCTCGATGGCCGAGCCGGACCGGATCGCGCTCAAGCCCCAGCAGTCCCGGGTCCTCGACGCCGGTGACATGGTCGAGCTCTACCCGGGGGTGCAGGTCGGCCGGCCCGGCGAGCTGCCCGCCGGCGCCCCGTACACGCCCACCTCGGTGATGGCCGAGGCGCCGACCATGGCGATGCGCCTGCCGCGCCCCTGACCGCCGGGCCCCGCCGGGTGGCGGCGGGGTCGCCGTGACGGCGGCGGGCGCCGGGACCGTGGTCCCGACGCCCGCCGCTGTCGTACGCGAACTCAGCCGGCCAGGACGGCCGCGAGCTGGGCGACCGCGTGGTCGATCTCCGCCTCGGTGACCACCAGCGGCGGGGCGAGCCGGATGGTGGAGCCGTGGGTGTCCTTGGCGAGCACGCCGCGCTCGGCCAGCCGCTCGCACGCCTGGCGGCCGGTCATCAGCGCCGGGTCGATGTCCAGCCCGGCCCACAGCCCGCGGCCCCGGACCGCGACCAGGCCCTTGCCGATCAGCCCGCGCAGGCCGGCGTGCAGCCGCTCGCCGAGCTCGGCCGAGCGGAGCTGGAACTCGCCGGTGGCCAGCAGCCGGACCACCTCGGTGGCCACCGCGCAGGCCAGCGGGTTGCCGCCGAAGGTGGAGCCGTGCTGACCCGGCTTGAGCACGCCGAGCACGTCGGCGTCCGCGGCCACCGCGGAGACCGGCACGATCCCGCCGCCGAGCGCCTTGCCGAGCAGGTACATGTCCGGCGTGACGCCCTCGTGGTCGCAGGCGAACGTGGCACCGGTCCGGCCCAGGCCGGACTGGATCTCGTCGGCGATGAAGAGCACGTTGCGCTCGGTGCAGACCCGGCGGACGCCCGGCAGGTAGCCCTCCGGCGGCACCACGACGCCCTGCTCGCCCTGGATCGGCTCGAGCAGCACGGCCACGGTGTTCTCGTCGATCGCGGCGGTCAGCGCGGCCAGGTCGCCGTACGGCACCACGGTGAAGCCCGGGGTGTACGGCCCGAAGTCGGCGCGGGCGTCCTCGTCGGTGGAGAAGCTCACGATGGTGGTCGTCCGGCCGTGGAAGTTGCCCTCGGCGACCACGATGTTGGCCTGCCCGGCCGGTACGCCCTTGACCTGGTAGCCCCACTTGCGGGCGACCTTGATGCCGGTCTCCACCGCCTCGGCGCCGGTGTTCATCGGCAGCACCAGGTCCTTGCCGCAGAGCTCGGCCAGTTCCCGGCAGAAGTCGGCGAACTGGTCGTGGATGAACGCCCGGCTGGTCAGGGTGAGCCGGTCGAGCTGGGTGTGCGCCGCCTCGATCAGCTTGGGGTGCCGGTGGCCGAAGTTCAGCGCCGAGTAGCCGGCCAGGAAGTCGAGGTAGCGGCGGCCGTCCACGTCGGTCAGCCAGGCGCCCTCGGCGGAGGAGATCACCACCGGCAGCGGGTGGTAGTTGTGCGCGGTCCAGCGTTCCGCGTCCCGGACCGCTCCCGGCGTCCGCAGCATGTCGTCGACGATCACTTGCTTGCCTTTCCCTGACGGAGTCGCAGCGTGCAGCACTTCGGTCCACCGCCGGCCTTGCGCAGCTCGGACAGGTCGACACCGATGGTCTCGTAGCCCCGGTCGCGCAGCTTCGCGGCCAGGTCGGTGGCCTGGGCGGGCAGCACCACGTGCCGCCCGTCGCTGACCGCGTTGAGCCCCAGCACCTCGGCGTCGGCCATGGTGGCGTGCACCGCGTCCGGGAAGAGCCGGCGCAGCGCGGCCTGGCTGCCGGGCGAGAACGCCTCCGGCAGGTACGCCACGGTCTGCTCGTCGAGCACGGTCAGCGCGGTGTCCAGGTGGTAGAAGCGCGGGTCGACCAGCTGCATGGTGATCACCGGGTAGCCGAAGACCTCCTGCAACTGGGCGTGCGAGGCGTGCGCGGTGCGGAACCCGGTGCCGGCCAGCAGCACGTCACCGGCCAGCAGGATGTCGCCCTCGCCCTCGTTGACGTGCTTCGGGTCGTACATCTCGAAGCCGGCGGCCTCGAACCAGGCGCGGTAGGCGGGGGCCTCGTCGGCGCGCTGCGGGTCGCGGAACTGCACGGCCATCGCCTTGCCGTCGATCACCGTGCCGCCGTTGGCGGCGAAGACCATGTCGGGCAGGCCGGGCACCGGAGTGATCTCCTCGACGGTGTGGCCCAGCTCCCGGTAGACGTGGCGGAGCTCCTCCCACTGCCGGATCGCCAGGTCGGCGTCGACCGGCGCGGTCGGGTCCATCCACGGGTTGATCGCGTAGTCCACGGCGAAGTACGTCGGCCGGCACATCAGAAAGCGCTGGCTGGTGGCGTCCATCGTCATTGTCCTGCTCCCAGGGGTCGGGCGCGCCCGGCCACCTTCGGCCCACGGGCTGGCGCCGTTGCTCAACGTTATGCGGCGCCACCCGGCAGGATCCACCGGTGATGGTTGCGTAGCCCGACCGATCGTTGCGTCTGAGAGCAGACCCACGCCGATTCGTTGCGCGTCGCTCCGTGCCGACGATCGAGACCGGCTGACCGGGCCGGCCGGGCCGGCCGGGCCCTGAGCGTCCCCTGGCCCGGCCGCCACCTCAGCACGTCGGTTCGATCACCACCACCGGGATGTCCCGGTCGGTCGATTCCCGGTACCGCTCGTAGGCCGGGACGGCGGCGACGAACCGTCGCCACAGCCGGCGCTTCTCGGGGCCGGCGACGGTCCGGGCGATCCCGGCGAAGGTGTCGGTGCCGACCTGCACGGTCACCCGCGGGTCGGCCACCAGGTTCAGGTACCAGGCCGGATTCCGGTCCCGCCCGGCGTTGGACCCGGTGACCACGTAGCGGTCGCCGTCGCGGACGAAGACGAGGGCGGTGCGGCGGAGCAGTCCCGACCGGCGCCCCCGGGTGGTGAGCAGCAGGTCGTCCATGCCGGGCCGGGCATTGCCACCGGTCGCGACGTACCGGCGGATGTGTTCGGCCACCCAGGCGTCCGGGCTGTCGTGGATCTCGTCGCCCATCAGGCCCGCTCCAACCCGAGGTGGACGCCGTGGTGCCGGGGCGCGTCGATCTCGTCGAGCAGGGCCACCGCCAGGTCGGCGTAGGAGATCCGGCTGGCGGCGTCGGCCGGGGCGCTCCGGTAGTTGCCGGTCCGGCCCGCGGCGTGGTCGAAGTCACCGGCCGGGCTGAGCACCAGCCAGTCCAGCACCGCGCCGGCCTGGCGCAGCACCTCCACCCCGGCATCGTGCCCGAGGTAGAACGCGCGGTACTCCTGCGGGTAGCCGGGGGTGTCCATCAGCGGGGTCCCGGACGCGGTGGGCAGCACGGACGCGAGCCCCACCACCAGCAGGCGAGGCGTCCTCGCCCGAGCCAGCCCGGCAAGCAGCGCCCGGGCGGCGTCGGGGAAGAAGGCGCCGGGTGGCGCGGTCAGGTCGGCGGCCGCGTGGATGGCGGCCTCATGCCCGGCGGCGAGCGCGGCGACCTGCTCCGGGTCGGTCACGTCACCGGCGGCGACCCGCAGCCCGTCGGCGAGCAGGTCCGGGTGCCGGCCCGGGTCCCGCACCACGGCGGTCACCTCGTGGCCCCGGTCGACAGCTTCCCGTACCGCGGCCCGACCGGCCCGGCCACCGGCGCCGAAGACGACGATCCTGCTCATCGAACCCACCTCACGTCCGGGCCGGCCCGGCGCCGGCCACCGCGACGCACGCTAACCAGGCGGGCGGTTACCACCGGGATACCGACTACCCTCAACCCATGCGCGCGCCGCTCGATCCGGACATGTTCGACCCGGTGTGCCCGTCGGACCTGTCGCCGATCCGGGTGGGGGACAAGTGGGCGGGGATGATCATCCGCTGTTTGGAGCAGGGTCCCCGCCGGTTCTCGGAACTCCGGGTGCCGCTGCGCGGGATCACCGCGAAGGTGCTCACCCGGTCGCTCCGCGCGCTGGAACGCGACGGCCTGGTGCGGCGCACCGCGCACGCCGGGCGAGCCCCGCGGGTCGACTACGAGCTGACTCCCCTCGGCCGCAGCCTGCTCGGACCGATGGACGTGGCCTGCGAGTGGGCCCGCCGGAACTGGGACGACCTGCTCGACGCCCGGGAGGCCGGTGCGGCGCCGGGCCGGGCACGGGACTGACCCAACGACCGCGACCGGGCCCGGACACACTTCGGGGGCGGCGATCCGCCGCCCCCGAAAGAGGTCGCCCGGCTGGTGAACCACCAGGCTGGTCGGGCTGCCACCGGTGAACCACCGGTGAGTCGGCCGGCGCACCGCCGGCGAGCCGGACAGTGCCCGCTAGAAGCGGTCGACAAACTGTGAGTCAAGCCACTCGCGGAACCGCTGCACCCAGTCCCCGTCGGTGGTTGGCCAGTCGAACTGGCCGGTCATCGCCAGCACGCCGAGGACCACCGCGCCGAGCCCGAAGACGACGCCGAAGAGCGCGTCGGTCTTGCCGGCGATGTGCCGCCGGCGGGTGGCGACCAGGCCGAGCACGGCGAGCACCGCGCCGACCGCGCCGAGCCCGACGCCGTACCCGGCGAGGGTGCCGGTGAGCACGAAGAGCACCCCGGCCACGCCGACGATCAGGCCGAGCGTGGCGAGCAGGCTGGCCCGCGGCTTCGGGCCGGCGACCACCGGCCGCTCCGCCCGGTCGGGCACCCCGTCGCCGTCCCGGTCGACCCCGGTGGGCGGCACCGCCGTGCCGTCCCGATCCCGGTCGACGGTGCGCTCCAGGGTCGGTTCGGCCGACCGGCGGGTGTCCTCGTCCGTCGGCCGGCCGGTGGCGGCCCGGGCGACGGCGGCCCGCTCGGTGGCCCGGCGTTCCGCGTCCGCGTCCCGGTCGTCGACCGTCGCGGCGGCCGCGCCGCTGCGGTAGGTCGTCGCCTCGTCCCGGTCGCTCACCGCGGAGCGGTTCGATCCGCGGCCGTCGAGCCGGCCCGCGCCGGAGTTCGTCGGCCGGTCCCGACCGGCAGCGGCCGTGGTATCCCGCTCGTCCAGGTTCTCGTCCCGCTGCGGCGCCGGTTCCGACCGGCGCGACAGCGAAGGAATCTTGACCACAACACACCTCCTGTTGAATGCGTGGTGGCCGATGCAACGGACGGCACCCACGCGATATCCACCCGGAATACCCCGCTGGCCGTTTTCTGACACCGAGGCGCTGGTCAGGGGGTTCACCACCCGGGCAGGCCGGTCCGGTCGCGGCCGGGGCTAGGGTTGGTGGTCGTGCCAGAGGGACACACCATCCACCGCCTGGCGGCCCGCCACGCCGACCTGTTCGCCGGTGACAAGGTGCACGCCGCCAGCCCGCAGGGCCGGTTCGCCGAGGGCGCCGCCCGGCTCACCGGCACCGTGCTGGAGGCCACCGAGGCGTACGGCAAGCACCTGCTGCACCACCACGCCGGCGGGCTGACCCTGCACGTCCACCTCGGGCTGTACGGGAAGTTCACCGACGGCGCGGGGGAGCCGCCGGAGCCGGTCGGCCAGGTGCGGCTGCGGCTGACCAGTGACCGGCACTGGCTCGACCTGCGCGGCCCCACCGCCTGCGAGGTGCTCACCCCGCCCGAGGTGGCGGCGCTGCGCGACCGGCTCGGCCCGGATCCGCTGCGCGCCGACGCAGACCCGGAGCGGGCGTACGCCCGGATCTCCCGCAGCCCGACGCCGCTGGCGGCGCTGCTGCTCGACCAGTCGGTGGTGGCCGGCACCGGGCTGATCTTCGTCACTGAGGCGCTGTTCCGGGCCGGGCTGTCGCCCACCACGGCCGGCCGGGAGCTGACCCGGGCCGGCTGGGAGCGGCTCTGGGCCGACCTGGTGGCGCTGATGACCCGCGCCGTGGTGAGCGGCCGGATCGACACCGTCCGGGACGCCCACCTGCCCGAGGCGATGGGGCGACCGGCCCGGGTCGACCGGCACGGCGGCGAGGTGTACGTCTACCGCCGCCCGGGCGCGCCCTGCCACGTCTGCGGCACGGCGGTGAGCCGCGGCGCGCTGGCCGGCCGCAACCTCTACTGGTGCGCCACCTGCCAACCAGCCTGACCCGGCGCGGCTTCGGCCGGCCGGCGCCGGTTGCGGTCTGTTCGCGGTGAGCGCCGCCCGTTGTCGACCGGCCCGACCCGCCGCGGTGCTTCCGGGACCGTCTGCGTCGGCCGAGCGCCGCCCGGTGCCGCCAGCGCCTCCCGCGCGTGCCCCCACGCCGGGCGGTCGTGGCCGTCGGCCCGACACCCGGCCGCCGCTGGGCGGCCGTGGCCGGCGTGGTCAGTCGCCGTCGACGAGCCAGCGGACCACCTCGATCTGGCGAGGGAAGACCTGGTCGTCGCCGATGCTCCAGGCGAGCGTCTGCCCGATGGTCCAGCCGCGCACCCGGTCCCGGTCCAGCCCCAGCTCGGCGCTGAGCCGGTCCAGCCGGTGGCGGACGGCGGCGGGGGAGTGGCCCAGCTCCGCGCCCCGGACCAGCGGCGCCACCCCGAACTCCCGCTCGCCGGCCAGCGGCTTCGGGTCGATGACCAGCCACGGTTCCCGGGTCGCCCGGAGCACGTTGCCGGCGTGCAGATCCTGGTTGACCAGCACCTGTTCGCCCTGACTCGGTACCAGGTCGGCCAGCAGCCCGAGCGCCGCGTCGAGCAGTCGCCGCTCGTACGGGCGGCCGGTGCGGGCCCACTTCACCGGCAGCCGTTCCGCCCAGCCGGCCGCCTCCTCGGCCAGCGGGGTGAACGGCGACCCGGCGGGGCGCCAGAGCCGGGGCAGCAGCCCCACCACCACGTCGAGCGCCCGCTCGGGCGGCACGGTGTGCAGCGGTGTGCCCGGCACGCAGCGCTCCACCAGCAGTGCCCGTCGCTGGGGATCGTGCCCGAGCAGCCGGATCGCGCCCTCGCCCGCCCACCGGTCGAGCGCGGTCGCCTCGTGCACGCTGTCCGGGTCCGGGTACTGGAGCTTGAGCACCGCCGGTGTGCCGTCGGGCAGCTCGGCCGGCAGGGCCAGCGAGGCGAACGCGTACCCGAAGGGCGGGCCGACCCGCAGCGACCACCGCTCGACGCAGGCGGCCAGCAGCTCCGGCAGGTCCGCCAGCCACCGCCGTCCGTCCGGGGTGCCGCGTACCCAGTCCAACCCGTCCGGTATCCGCAGCGCGCCGTCCACCCGGCCATCCTGGCCGGGACCGCTCGGTCAGTACAACCGACTCCGGCCGGCGCGGACGCGCGCCGCTCCTCGCTGGCGGGCCTGACAGCGGGATGGCGAGAGGACTGGGTGCGTCTGTTGTCGCTCCGGCGACAACAGACGCACCCAAAGCCGATACCCGAGGGTGGGTCAGCGGCCGGAGCCGGCCAGGGCGTCCACGGCCTTGCGGGCGGCGATCAGCACCGGGTCCCAGACCGGCGCGAACGGGGGCGCGTAACCCAGGTCCAGCGCCGTCATGTCGTCCACCGTCATCTTGTTCCAGAGCGCCACGGCGAGGGTGTCGATCCGCTTGGCCGCCTCAGACCAGCCGACGATCTGCGCGCCGAGCAACCGCCCGCTGGGCTTCTCGGCGATCAGCTTCACCGTCATCGGCCGGGCGCCCGGGTAGTAGCCCGCGCGGTTCGTCGACTTGGCGATCACCGAGACGAACTCGAAGCCGGCCGCGACGGCGTCCCGTTCGCGCAGGCCGGTGCGGCCCACCTCCAGGTCGCAGACCTTGGTCACCGCGGTGCCGATCACCCCGGCGAAGGTGGCGTAGCCGCCGCCGATGTTGATCCCGGCGACCCGGCCCTGCTTGTTGGCGTAGGTGCCCAGCGGCACGTGCACCGGCATTCCGCTGACCCGGTGCAGCGTCTCCACGCAGTCGCCGGCCGCCCAGACCCCGGGCACCCCGGGCACCCGCATCCGGCGGTCCACCCGTACCCCGCCGCTGGGGCCCAGCGGCAGGCCGGCGGCCCGGGCGAGGGCGACGT
The DNA here is from genome assembly GCF_900090235.1 of Micromonospora echinaurantiaca. Taxonomy (NCBI): domain Bacteria; kingdom Bacillati; phylum Actinomycetota; class Actinomycetes; order Micromonosporales; family Micromonosporaceae; genus Micromonospora; species Micromonospora echinaurantiaca. The sequence continues at coordinate 355,623 of NZ_LT607750.1, forward strand.
TGGGGCGTACGCCGAGACCGAGGATCACGACGTCGGCGGGGATCGGACCCTCCTCGGTGACCACCGCGGACACCCGGCCGTCCCGCTGTTCCAGCCCGGTCACCGACAGCCCGGTACGGATCTGCATGCCCAGCGTGCGCATCGCGTCGACGACCAGTTCGGCCATGTCCGGGTCGACCGTGGACATCGGCTGCTCGTCCCGCTCGACCAGGGTGACCGAGAGCCCGCGCTGGATCAGCGCCTCGGCCATCTCCACCCCGATGTAGCCGCCGCCGACCACCACCGCGCGGCGGGGCGCCGGGTCGGCGTCCAGCCACTCCAGCAGCGCCGCGCCGTCGTCGAGGGTCTGCATCCCGAACACCCCGCCGACGTCACCGCGGGCCCAGTCCGGCCGGGTCGGCTCCGCGCCGGTGGCGTACATCAGGATGTCGAACCCGGCGCGGACCTCGCCGCCGCGCTCGAGGTCGCGGGCGACCACCTCGCGGCGGTCGAGGTCGATGGCGGTCACCTCGTGCCGGAGCCGCACCTCGATGTCGAAGGACTCGCGGAACGTCTCCGGGGCGCGGGCGATCAGCTGGTCCCGCTCCGGCACCAGCCCGCTGATCCAGTACGGGATGCCGCACGCCGAGTACGAGGTGAAGTGCCCCCGCTCGAACGCGACGATCTCCAGGTCGTCGCGGTCGCGGCGACGTCGGGCCTGGGACGCCGCCGCCATGCCGGCGGCGTCCGCCCCGATCACCACGAGCCGTTGCGCCACGCGCCTCATCCTGTCACGAACGGCTCAGCCGCGGGTCTGCCGCGCGACGTCCGCCACCACGTCGGCCAGTTGGCCCGTACGGGCGAAGACGGCCCGCTGTCGGGCGGCGCCGCTGCCGTGCCGGCGCAGCCCGCCCAGCAGGTCGGTCACCTCGGCCAGGTCGCCGTGCCGCTCCAGGGCCGGGCGGACCCGCGTCACGAGGTCGTCCAGCAGGTGCCAGGCCGGGCGCAGTTCGCCGTCGGTCAGGTCCACCCCGTCGCCCTCCAGCCCGTCGTGGGCGGCCCGCCAGTGCGCGCCGACCAGCAGGTGGTGGTCGGTGCGGATGGCCGGGCGGCCGGCCGCGATGTCCGCCATCGCGGTGGCCACCAGGGCCCGGACCAGCGCCGCGACCAGCACCGCGTCGTCCACCGACGGGCAGACGTCGCCGATCCGGATCTCCACCGTGGGGTACTTCGCGGACAGTCGGGCGTACCAGTAGAGCATCCCCTCGTCGAGCATCACCCCGCTGGCGATCAGCTGGCGGATCAGCCGTTGGTAGTGCTCGTGCGACTCCAGGTACGGGGTGGGCGCGACCGACGGCCAGCGTTCCCACTCCACCGAGCGCCAGCTGGCGTACCCGGTGTCCTCGCCGCGGGCGAACGGGGAGTTGGCGGTCACCGCGTGCAGGGTGGGCAGCCAGGGCCGGACGTGGTTGAGCACCTGCACGCCGGTCTCGGCGTCGGGCACCCCGACGTGCACGTGCATGCCGTTGTTGCCGGGGCCCGGGACCAGCAGCCGGAACCGTTCGATCATCCGGTCGAACCGGGGCTTGTCGACCACCGGCGGCACCGGTCCGTCGACCGGCCCGGTGCCGATCGCCAGCAGCCGTACGCCGGCCCGCTCCGCCGCGTCGGCGAGTGCTGCCCGCAGCAGGCTCAGCGAGTGCCGGATCGAGCTCAGCTCCAGCCCGGGCGGGCTGCCGATCTCGATCTGGCTGGTCTGGAACTCCCGCTCCACCTGCCCGCGTAGCTCCGCCGGCACCTGGTCGAGGACCAGGTCGACGGCGGGCACCGCGGCCCCGGTGTGCGGGTCGACGAGCAGGAACTCCTCCTCGACGCCCACCGTCAGCAGGTCGGTTCCCTCCGCTGTCGCGTCCGGGGCCGTCGCCACCTGGCCGCTCATCGTGACCACCATCCGTTCCGCACCGTCGACGGCCGTCCGGCCGCCGTGCCGGCAGTGGTTACCCACCGTGGTCACGGCCGGAAACGCCGGCCCGGGCGCGTCGGCGGCGTGTCGGGTCACCGGCGGGCGGCCGCGGCGCGATGGCCCGCGGCGGCGTGACAACGGGTCCTAGGCTGGGCCCGTGCCGGGAGCGCTGGGGTTGGTGCTGGAGACGTGGGCGTACGCGCTCGCCCAGCTGACCCTGTTCGCGGACCGCCCGGCCGAGCTGCTGGCCGGTGCCGCGCTGGTGCTGCTGGCCACGCTGCTCGCGGTGCGCGCCGTCGCCGGTGCCGGTGCGCCGGCGGCCTTCGGTCGGGCCACCGCGCTGCGCGCCCGGGCCCGGCGTCGCCGGGTGCCCCGCCAGGTCGACCCGGACGCCCCCGGCCGGCCCCGGCCGCGCGCGCCCGGGGTGTGCCCCTCGGCCGCGTAGCCGCCCGCCGCGCGGCCGATTCCGCCGTCATCCGCGCCCGCGCCGGACCCGGTCCGGCGGGCGCCCACCCGGAATCGACCGAGGGGTCCCACCATGCTCGCCTTCGCACCGCTGCACGATGCCGTCGGCGCCGCCGGCGCCGCCCTGTCCTGGCTCACCGCCCTGCTCGAACCGCTGGCCGGCGGCGCGGCCACCGCCGCCGCCATCGTCGTGCTCACCGTCGCCGTCCGGCTGCTGATCTCACCGCTCACCGTCGCGCAGGTCCGCGGCGAGCGGCGCCGCACGGCGCTCGCTCCCCAGGTCCGCGACCTCCAGCGCCGGTACGCCGACGACCCGGCCCGGTTGCAGTCCGAACTGTTCGGGCTCTACCGCTCGGCCGGCGCCAACCCGGTCGCCGGCTGCCTGCCGGTGCTGCTCCAGGCGCCGTTTCTGCTGGTGATGTACCGGCTCTTCAGCACCGCGGAGGGCGGCACCGGGTTGCTCGACGAGCGGCTCGCCGGGGTGCCGCTCGGGCACCACCTGACCGACGGGCTGGCCGGCGCCGCCGGGCCGCTGTTCGGCGGCCTGCTGGCGCTGCTGGTGATGCTCGCCTGGTGGATGTCGCGCCGGATCCGGCGCGCCGCCGCCGCGACCGGGACGGTGGCCGGCGCCCCGGCCGAGGGCCCGGGGGCGGCCACCCTGGCCCGGCTGCTGCCGCTGCTGCCGTACGGGACGGTGCTGGTGGCGCTGGTGCTGCCGCTGGCCGCGGTGATCTATCTGGTCACCACCACCGCCTGGTCGGCGTTGGAGCAGGCGGTGCTGCGCCGGCCGCTACCGGTGCCGGCCGGGGCGGACATCGATCGACGTTGACAACTGCGTCCGATGCCCGTACAACTCCTGAGAGAGCGCTCTCTCGACCGTCCCCGCAGAGAGGCACGCCCATGCGACCTGCCCCGGCGGCTCCTGCCGCCCTGCCCGTACGACGCCGGCTCCCGCTGGCGTTGGCCCTGCTCAGCGCCACCACCACCGTCCTGGCCGGGGTCACCATGACCGCTAACGCCGCGGTGCCGCCACCACCGTCCGGGTGGAGTCTGGTGTGGAGCGACGACTTCACCGGCGCGGCCGGCACGCTGCCGTCCGCCAGCAACTGGATCATCGACACCGGCACCAGCTACCCCGGCGGGCCGCCCAACTGGGGCACCGGTGAGATCCAGACGTACACGAACAGCACCGCCAACGTCAGCCACGACGGCGGCGGCAACCTGCGGATCACCCCGCTGCGGGACGGCTCCGGCCGGTGGACGTCCGCGCGCATCGAGACCGTCCGCAGCAACTTCAAGCCGCCGTCCGGGGGCGTGCTGGCCATCGAGGGCCGGATCCAGATGCCCAACGTGACCGGCGCCGCGGCGGCCGGCTACTGGCCAGCGTTCTGGGCGCTCGGCTCGCCCTACCGGGGCAACTACCAGAACTGGCCGGGGATCGGCGAGTTCGACGTGATGGAGAACGTCAACGGCATCAACTCGGTGTGGGGGGTGCTGCACTGCGGCGTCGCGCCGGGCGGGCCGTGCGACGAGTTCAACGGCATCGGCGCGTCCCGGGCCTGCCCCGGCAGCACCTGCCAGTCGGCGTTCCACACCTACCGGTTCGAGTGGGACGCCTCGGTCAGCCCGCAGCAGCTGCGCTGGTATGTCGACGGGCAGCTCTACCACACCGTGAGCCAGTCCCGCGTCGGCGAGCCGTACTGGTCGCAGATGACCAGCCACGCCGGCTACTTCCTGCTGCTCAACGTGGCCATGGGCGGCGCGTTCCCGAACGGGGTGGCCGGTTCCGCCACGCCCACCGCGGCCACCGTCCCGGGCCGGCCGATGCTGGTCGACTACGTCGCCGTCTACAGCCGCGGTGGTGGCGGCACCACACCGCCGACCACCCCGCCGCCGGGCGGTACGCGGGACGCGTACGCGGCCATCCAGGCGGAGTCGTTCAACGCCCAGAACGGCGTCATCGTCGAGGCCTGCGCCGAGGGCGGGCAGAACATCGGCGCGCTGCGCAACGGCGACTGGGTGCGCTTCGACAACGTGGAGTTCGGCGCCACCCCGCCCCGCGACTTCCTGGCCCGGGTCGCCTCCGGCGCCGGCGCCGGCGTGAGCGGCCTGGTGGAGGTCCGGCTGGACAGCCCGACCAGCCCGCCGATCGGCAGCTTCGCGATCGCCAACACCGGCGGCTGGCAGAGCTGGCGCTCCGTCCCTGGCAACGTCGCCGGGCCCACCGGTCGGCGCACCGTCTACCTGACCTTCAGCAGCGGCCAGCCGAACGACTTCGTCAACGTCAACTGGTTCACCTTCCGCCGCTGAGCGGCACCGGGCCGGGCCCATGGCATGGGGCCCGGCCCGGTGCTCCCACTCCCGCCGGCTGGAAACCACTCTGGACAACAACAGTTAACAGTCTTAATAATAAGCGCCAACGTCGATGGCTGTGGATGTCGTCCGGGTGTGGAGGATGCCGTGAAACGTTCCAGATCTCTGGTCTTGTCGCTGGTCACCGCGCTGACGGCAGCGGTGGGCGCGGTGTGGGTGGCGCTGCCGGCGTTCGCCGCCGGGGCCACCGCCAGCTTCGTGAAGACGTCCGACTGGGGCTCGGGCTGGGAGGGGAAGTACACCATCACCAACGCTGGTGGCTCCACCGTCAACGGCTGGAGCGTCAGCTTCGACCTGCCCGCCGGCACCACCGTCGGCAGCTACTGGGACGCGCTGCTGACCTCCTCCGGCCAGCGCCACACGTTCACCAACCGGTCCTGGAACGGCAGCATCGCCCCCGGCGCCTCGGTCTCCTTCGGCTTCCTGGGCAGCGGCCCGGGCGCCCCGACCAACTGCCTGCTCAACGGCGCGCCGTGCGGCGGTGGCACCCCGACCACCCCGCCACCCACCACGACCCCGCCGCCGACCACCCCGCCGCCGACGACGCCGCCCCCGACCACGCCGCCGCCGACCACCGGCCTGCCGAAGCACATCCTCACCGGCTACTGGCACAACTTCGACAATCCGGCGGTCGAGCTACGGCTGCGCGACGTGCCCGCCGAGTACGACCTGGTCGCGGTCGCCTTCGCCGAGGCCACCGCCACGCCCGGCGCGGTCACCTTCGCGGTCGACCCCGGGCTGTCGGCGGCGCTCGGCGGCTACACCGACGCCGACTTCTCCGCCGACGTGCGCACGCTGCAGAGCCGGGGCAAGAAGGTGATCATCTCGGTCGGCGGCGAGACCGGCCGGGTGGCGGTCAACGACGGGGCCTCCGCCGCCGCCTTCAGCGACTCGGTGTACGCGCTGATCCAGCGTTACGGCTTCGACGGAGTCGACATCGACCTGGAGAACGGGCTCAACCCGACCTACATGGCGCAGGCGCTGCGCTCGCTGCGGTCGCGGGTCGGCGCCAACCTGATCATCGCGATGGCCCCACAGACCATCGACATGCAGTCGCCCGGCACCAGCTACTTCAAGCTGGCGCTGGACATCAAGGACATCCTCACCGTGGTGAACACCCAGTTCTACAACTCCGGGGCGATGCTCGGCTGCGACAACAACGCCGCGTACGCCCAGGGCACCGTCAACTTCATCGTGGCGCTGGCCTGCATGCAGTTGGAGGCCGGGCTGCGCCCGGACCAGGTGGGCCTGGGCCTGCCGGCCGGGCCGGGCGCGGCCGGCGGGGGCGTCGTCGCGCCGAGCGTGGTCAACGCCGCGCTGGACTGCCTGTCCCGGGGCACCAACTGCGGCAGCTTCCGCCCGCCGCGCACCTACCCGGGCCTGCGCGGCGCGATGACCTGGTCGGTCAACTGGGACGTGACCAACAACAACGCCTTCGCCCGTACCGTCGCTCCCCACCTCGACACCCTGCCCTGACGCTCGCTCGCGCGATCAGGCAGTTGTGGCGCCCCGCGGCGGCCGGGTCTCCGGTCGCCGCGGGACACCGCGACCGCGTCATCCTGCTGCCGGGCCGGCCGCAGCACAGGGCCGTCCGCGTCGACGGCCACCGCCTGCCGACCCGGTTCAGCGGGTGGCGTCGGCGTGCTGCGGGCGGCGGGAGCGGCGGCGCCGGGTCTTCTTCACCACCCACCAGGCGATCATGACCACGAAGACGGCGATGATCCCGTAGTCGAACCAGTTGCTGTACTTCTCCACCTGCTGCCAGCGGGAACCGAGGGCGAAGCCGAGCCCGACGAAGAGCGAGTTCCAGATGCCGCTGCCCAGCGTGGTGAGCACGGCGAACTCGGTCAGCGGCATCCGGTTGGCCCCGGCGGGGATGGAGACCAGGCTGCGGACCACCGGCACCATCCGGCCGAAGAAGACCGCCCACCGGCCGCGCCGCTCGAACCAGCGGTCCGCCTTCTCCAGGTCGTCCAGGTCGACCAGGGGGAGCCGGTCCAGCCAGCGCTTGAGCCGGTCCTCGCCGACCACCGCGCCCAGCCAGTACAGCACCAGCGCGCCCAGCAGCGAGCCGGCGGTGGCGGCGAGCACCACCAGCACCACGTTGAACCGGCCCTCGCCGGCCAGGTAGCCGGCCATCGCCAGGACGATCTCGCTCGGGATCGGCGGGATGATGCTCTCCAGCGCGACCAGCAGGGCCACCCCGAGCGCGCCGGCCGCATCGATGATTCCCGCCACCCAGCCGGTGAGCCCGCCGAGTCGGGTCGGGTCGACGTTCTCGGCGAGTGCCATGGGGATCCTTTCCGCCGGCCGGGAAGGGGGATCTGACTCCTCTACCCGATGCCCCGGTGGTCACACCTCACCGTGACCGCGCCCACCGCCGCCGGTTCACTCCGGGTGCAGCGCGGCGTCCGCCGGGCCGCGACGCCAGCCGGTGAACCGGACCCGCAGCCCGGCCCGGGTCGGCGCGCAGCAGTACGGTCCCGCCGTCGCCGTCGCCGCCGGATCCAGCGGGGCGAGCCGGACCAGCCGCCACGGCTCCCCGTCCGCCCGGGCCCGGACGGTCAGCGCGTCCCAGGCCCGGCTGGCCCGGACGGTGATCTCCTGCCCGACCCACTCCAGCACCGGCGCCACCGACCAGTCGGAGAACTCCCGGGTGACCACCGCACCGACCTGCGGTTGGCCGTCGCTGACCTCCACGCCGGCCTTGACCCAGGTCCGCTCGTCGACCCGGACCAGCACGCCCGCCTGGTCGAACTGCTCGGTGTAGTCGAGCCGGAAGCTCACCTCGACCGCGCTGCCGGCCGGGAACGGGGCGAGCAGCGCCGGGGCGTCGTCGTGCACGAAGCCGTACGAGGTGTGCCGCCACAGGTCGCTGCCCTCGGCCGGCTCCACCAGCAGCTCGCCCGCCGGCCCGTCCTCGACCCGCAGTGGCTCGTTCCACCACTCACCCTCGGCCCAGTCGACCGTCAGCAGCCCGTCACCCATGCCGGTGACGGTACCGCCGGTGGCCGTCCGGGCGACGTCCCCGGATCGGACGCCGGCGGCGGGCTGGACGCGTGGCGGGAAGCAGTTCGGCAACCGGCGGCGAGCCGGGCACGGCAGCGGCGGCCGGCCGCTGGGGGAGCGGTCGAGGGCGGCCGGCGGTGGGGGCTGTCGTCAGGTGGTGGGCCAGCGCCGCCACGGCGAGGAGCGTCAGGACCCCGCACACGCCCAGCCAGCCGAAGCGGGCGTACGCGGGGGCTCCGAGCCAGGAGCCCAGACTGCCCCCGAGGTAGGCGCAGGTCATGTAGGCGGTGTTGAGCCGGCTACGGGCGTCCGAGCGCAGGGCGTAGATCCGCACCTGGTTGGCGACCATGCCGGACTGCATGCTGACGTCGAGCAGCAACGTGCCCAGCACCAGGGCCGCCAGGCCCCCGACTCCGCCGAGCCCGCCGAACGCGAGGACGACGGCCGAGGCGATGACGCCGAGCATGCAGATCCGGTTGACCGCATCGGATCCCCGACGGTCGACCTGGCGTCCCGCCACCGGGGTGCTGAGCATCGTCGCCGCGTTGACCAGGGCGAGCATCCCGACCGCCGGGGCGCCGAGCCGGTACGTCGGGCCGGTCAGCAGCAGCGCGACAGTGGTCCAGACCGCGGAGAAGCCCGCGAAGATCGTCGCCTGGTAGAAGCAGGAGCGGCGCAGGTCGGGCTCGACGCGGAGCAGACGCAGCGGCTCGGCCAGCAGGGCCGGATAGCGGTGCCCGGACGGCGGTCGGGTCGTCGGCAGTACGCGGGCCATGGCCACCGCGATGAGCAGCACGGATGCCGCGGCCGTCAGGTAGGGGGCCCGCCACCCCCACCAGTCGCTGATGGTGCCCGCAACGGTACGGGACAGCAGCATGCCGCCGATCGAGCCGCTCAACAGCATGCCGCTGACCGCGCCGCGGTTGTCGTCGGCGGTCAGATTGGCCGCCAGCGGGCCGATGATCGGCGCGACCACTGTCGTGACCCCGACGAGGGCGCTCACGCCGACCAGCGGCGGCAGGGCGGGTACGGCGCTCGCGGCGAGCAGGGCCAGTCCGGTGATGCCGAGCAGGGTGAGGATCAGCGGACGGTGCGGGATCCGGTCGCCCAGCGGCACCAGCAGGAAGATCCCGGCGGCGTAGCCGAACTGCGCCGCGGTCACCACCAGGGCGGCCGAGGCGGGGCTGACGTGCAGACCGGCGGCGACCAGCGGGCTGATCGTCTGCGGGAAGTAGACGTTTCCGACGGCGATCCCGCAGGCGAGGGTGAGCAGCAACAGCAGCCGGCGGTTCATGAGGGGGACGGATGTCCGACCATCCACCACGTCAGTCCACCGGCCCGCCGGCCACGTAGATGACCTGGCCGGAGACGAATCCGGCCGCGGGGCTCACCAGGAACGACGCGGCGTGCGCGATGTCCTCGGGCTGGCCGACCCGGCCGACCGGGATCGTCTGCGCCACGATCCGCTGGTGCTCCTCGAAAGTGCGGCCTCGCCGCTGCGCCGCCACCCGCGTCATGTCGCTCACCACGAAGCCCGGGCCGATGGCGTTGGCGGTCACGCCGTGCCGGCCGAGTCGCAGGGCGAGCGACTTGGTGAAGCCGATCAGACCGGCCTTGGCGGCGGCGTAGTCCACCCGGCCGGAGTCGCCGAGCGCGGAGATGCTCGACATGTTGACGATCCGTCCCCAGCCGGCCGCCATCATGTAGGGGGTCACGGCGCGGGTGAGGAAGAACGCCCCGCGCAGGCTGACGCCCGTGACCGCGTCCCACTGCTCGGTGCTCGTCTCCTCGACGCCGGCGTTCGGGCCCCCGATACCGGCGTTGTTGACCAGCACCGTCGGCGGCCCCAGTTCGGCGGCGATCCGGGCGACGGCCGCCGCCACGGCCGTCTCGTCGTTCACGTCCGCGGCGAAGGCGGCCGCCGTGCCGCCCGTGCCGGTGATGGCCCGTACGGTGTCGGCGCAATCCTCCTCGCGGAGGTCGACCACCGCGACCCGGAAGCCGTCCCGTGCCAGCCGCGTGGCCACTCCGGCGCCGATGCCGCGGGCCGCTCCGGTCACGATCGCTGTGCGTTGCCGGTCGGTCTGGTCGGTCATGTCGAGCTGTGTCATGCCGACAGTCCACGGCACGGGCCGACGGCGAAAAAACGATGTAGCGTACTGCTTAATGATCAGCTTTGAACTCGGCGTCGAGGACCTCGCCAACACCCGGTTCGCGATCTCACCGCTGCACGAGACCGCGCTCAGTCTCCGGGTGCTCCGCGAGCCCGGCCTGTACGCGCTGCACCTGCCCTGGCGTCGAGCGGTTCTCGGGAATCTCGCCAGGCCCGACGTCGACCTGCTGATCTCCCTGGTCGGGCCGGACCGCGGCATTCCCGACTTCCTCACGCCCCGGCCGGCCGAGTTCGCCGCCACCTTCGAACGGGAACTGGCCGCCGTACGCCGGACGCCCGCGGACATCATTCGCCGTGACCTGTGCGCCGTGTACCCGCGCGGCCGGCTACCGGCCGTCCTCCGTGACGCCACCGCGACGGACGCCGACACCGTCCTGGCCCTCCGCGACACCATCTGCGACCGCCTCCAGCGCTACTGGGACGTCGCGCTCAGGCCGACGTGGCCGCAGCTGCGACTCGTGCTGGAAGCCGACATGACCTACCGGGCCCGGCAACTGGCCGTGGGGGGCGCGCGGCTGCTCTTCGCCGACATGCACCCGAACCTGCGCTGGCATGACGGGGTCCTGCACATCGACCGGATGATCGGCCGGCACCGCGTCGTCGCGGCCGGTCGAGGGCTGCTGCTGGTGCCGTCCGTGTTCTCCCACAAGCCCGCCCCGCCGGTCAGCCCGGAGGAACCACCTCTGCTGGCGTACCCCTGCCGGGGAGTGGCGACGCTCTGGCAGGCGCCGCCAGCCGCCGACGCGACCGTGCTCACGTCGCTCCTCGGCACACCCAGGGCGCGACTGCTCCGCCTCCTCGCCGAGCCGCTGCCGACGGTGGAGATCGCCCGCCGGCTCGCGGTGACGCCCAGCGCCGTGTCGCAGCACCTGCAGGTCCTCCACGCGGCAGGGCTGCTCAACCGGGCCCGCGACGGACGGCACGTCCTCTATCGACGTAGCCCGCTCGGCGACCAGTTGGCCGGCCACGGACCGGACGGCGGTGTTTGCCGGTAGCCGGGACCGGAGACATAAGCCAGGCATGGCTGACCGGTGGTATTCGGAGGCGGTCGTCTACTGCCTCGACATCGACACGTACGCGGACTCCGACGGCGACGGCGTCGGCGACATCCGGGGGCTGCTCGGCCGGCTGGACTACCTGGCCCGGCTCGGCGTGACCTGCCTGTGGCTGCACCCGATCCACCCGTCGCCCAACCGGGACGACGGCTACGACGCCACCGACTTCTACAACGTGGACCCCCGGTTCGGCACCCTCGGCGACTTCGCCGAGCTGCTGCACCAGGCGCAGAACCGCGGCATCCGGGTGATCATCGACCTGGTGGTGAACCACACCTCGGACCAGCACCCGTGGTTCCAGTCCGCCCGTTCCTCGCCGGACTCGCCGTACCGGGACTGGTACGTCTGGTCCGACCACGAGCCGGACGACCGCCACCAGGGCATGGTCTTCCCCGGCGAGCAGAACGAGACCTGGACCTACGACAAGACCGCCAAGGCCTGGTACTACCACCGGTTCTACAAGTTCCAGCCGGACCTCAACTTCGCCAACCCGCGGGTGCGCGAGGAGATCAAGAAGGTCATCTCGTTCTGGCTCCAGCTCGGTGTCTCCGGCTTCCGGATGGACGCGGTGCCGTTCATCATCGAGCTCACCGAGCCGGGCAACCCGAACTCGCCGAAGGACTTCGAGTTCCTTACCGAGCTGCGCCAGCACGTGCAGTGGCGCCGTGGCGACGCCGTCCTGCTGGCCGAGGCGAACGTCGAGCCCGACCAGTTGCCGACCTTCTTCGGCGACTCCGGCGGCTCGGCGAACCGGCTGCACATGCTCTTCGACTTCATGCTCAACGGCCGGCTGATGCTGGCCCTGGCCCGGCAGGACCCGGAGCCGATCATCGAGGCGCTGCGGGACACCCCGGCCCTGCCGGAGGGCGGGCAGTGGGCCACCTTCCTGCGCAACCACGACGAGATCGACCTCTCCCGGCTCACCGCCGAGCAGCGCAACCAGGTGTACGCCGAGTTCGGCCCGGACGAGAACATGCGGATCTACGACCGGGGCATCCGCCGCCGGCTCGCCCCGATGCTCGGCAACGACCGGCGCCGGATCGAGCTGGCGTACTCGCTCCAGTTCTCGCTGCGCGGCACCCCGGTGCTGCGCTACGGCGAGGAGATCGGCATGGGGGAGGACCTCTCGCTGCCCGGCCGGGAGGCGATCCGGACCCCGATGCAGTGGTCGTACCAGCCGAACGCCGGCTTCTCGACCGCCGACCCGGAGAAGCTGGTACGCCCGGTGATCGACAAGGGCGACTACCGCTACGACCAGGTCAACGTGACCGCCCAGCGGAGCGACCCGAAGTCGCTGCTGGCCTGGTTCGAGCGCATGGTTCGTACGCTGCGGGAGGCCCCGGAGGTCGGCTCCGGCTCGACCACCCACATCGACGTGCCGATGCCGCCCGGGGTGCTGGCGCACCGGGCCGACGGCCCGACCGGGACGATGGTCTTCCTGCACAACCTCGGCACCGTCGACGCGGAGGTGGACCTCGGCATGCTGGCCGAGGAGGCGGACCTGCCGATCGACGTGCTCGCCGACCGCAACTACCAGCCGGTGGGCAAGCTCGACCGGCTCAAGCTGGCCGGCTACGGCTACCGCTGGATCCGGCTGCGCCGCGGTCGGGGCCTCTGAGGGCGACCGGGCCCGGCCGAGCGGGCCGGGTTCGGCTGCGTACGCCTGGGTTAAGCTCCTTCGATCGAGCCCAAGTTACCGGGAGGTAATCATGTCGGAGGAGCCCCGCGTCGCCATCGTCACCGGAGCCGCGCGCGGTATCGGCGCGGCCACCGCGCGCCGGCTGGCCGCCGACGGGATGGCGGTCGCCGTGGTCGACATCGAGGAGTCGGCGACGAAGGAGACGGTCGACGCCATCGCCGCCGCCGGTGGTCGGGCGCTCGGCGTGGGCGCCGACGTGGCCGACCGGGCGCAGGTCGAGGCGGCCGTCGAGCGGGTCGCCGCCGAGCTGGGCGCGCCGACCGTGCTGGTCAACAACGCCGGCGTGCTCCGGGACAACCTGCTGTTCAAGATGAGCGACGGCGACTGGGACACGGTCATCGGCGTGCACCTGCGCGGCGCGTTCCTGTTCAGCCAGGCCACCCAGAAGCACATGGTCGAGCGGAAGTGGGGCCGGATCGTCAACCTCTCCAGCACCTCGGCGCTGGGCAACCGGGGGCAGGCGAACTACTCCGCCGCCAAGGCCGGCCTGCAGGGCTTCACCAAGACCCTGGCCATCGAGCTGGGCCCGTTCGGGGTGACCGTCAACGCGGTCGCGCCGGGCTTCATCGTCACCGACATGACCGCGGCCACCGCGGCCCGGATGAAGGTGGACTTCGAGGCGCTCCAGCAGCACGCCGCCGCCGAGATCCCGGTCCGCCGTACCGGTCGACCCGAGGACGTAGCGCACACCATCTCGTTCCTGGCCAGCGAGGGCGCGTCCTTCGTCTCCGGCCAGGTCATCTACGTCGCCGGCGGCCCCAAGGACTGATCCCGCCGGATTGCACGAATGGCCACGCTCTCCCGCAGAGCGTGGCCATCGTGTTCCTTGCGGGTCAGGCGGCGTCGTGGCGGGTGCGCCAGAGCCAGAGCAGGCCGAGCACCGGGAGCACCAGCGGGATGTAGCCGTAGCCGCTGCCGAACTGCGACCAGACCGTCTCGTCCGGGAAGAGTTCCGGGTCGAGCAGGCTGAGCACGCCGACGCCGACCACCCCGACCAGTTCCACCGAGCAGCAGGCCAGCGCCACCCGCCGGCCCCCGGCGCCGGCCCGGGCCAGCCCGACCGCCGCCACGATGTAGACCAGCGCGGCCAGCGCGGAGAGCAGGTACGCCACCGGCGCCTCGCCGAACTTCGTGGCGATCTGCAAGCCGGCCCGGCTGGTCGCGGCGATCGCGAAGAGCAGGTAGACAGCGATCAGCAGCCGGCCGGGGCCGGCGTTGGTGCGGTTCCGGCTCGCCGTGCGGGCCTCAGCCACCGAGCACCTCCCAGGTCTGCTGGAGCCGGACCACCACCACCGGCGTGACCAGGCAGACCGCGCAGACGATCGCCGACCCCCAGCGGGTCGGCTCCATCCGGGCCAGCACCCAGGCCAGTGGCGGCAGGCAGACCAGCGTCACCAGGTAGCCGGCGAACGCGCCGGGCTCGCCCGGCTGGTCGCCGCCGCCGAGCGCGACCAGCGCCAGCACCGCCAGCGCCAGCAGCGCCACCTCCAGCACGGCCAGCCCGATCAGCTGTACGCGGTCCGGCGCGCGGTGCCGCAGCGTCGCGACCAGCGCCCAGGCCGCGACGAGCAGCGACAGCACGATGGCGGCGGTGGAGAGGATCCCGTCCACCGGTGAGCCGGCCGCGGCGGCCGCGGTCATCGGTGGGTGCTCGATTCGGTCACCGGGACAGCCTACTAACCCGTGTAGTACTGGCTTCCGCCCCGGTCGCCCGTCCGGCGCGGGTGTCGAGGGGGCGGGCGGTGGGCGCGGCGACTAGCGTGGATCAGGGCCGCGGGGCTCGCCGCGGCCGGCGACGACACCGGGGGTTCTCGTGCTGCGGTTCGGCTTGTTCGGCACCGGTCACTGGGCGGCGGAGACGCACGCCGCGGCGCTCGACGCACACCCGAAGGCCACCCTCGCCGGCGTCTGGGGGCGTAACCCGGGCAACGCCGCCGCCCTGGGGAGCCGCTTCGGGGTGCCCACCTTCGACGACGTCGACGCGCTGATCGACGCCTGTGACGCGATCGCCGTCGCCCTTCCGCCGGACGTACAGGCCGACATCGCGGCGCGGGCCGCCAGGGCCGGCCGGCACCTGCTGCTGGACAAGCCGCTCGCGCTCACCCTGGCCGACGCCGATCGGGTGGTCGAGGCCGCCCAGCAGTCCGGCGTGGCCTCGGTGGTGTTCTTCACCCAGCGCTACCACCCGAACGTCACCGCGTTCCTGGCCGCGACGGCGGCGGCTGGCGGCTGGCAGCACGCCCGGGCGACCATGTTCGCCTCGATCTACCAGCCCGGCAGCCCGTACGGGGAGTCGCTGTGGCGGCGGGAGCACGGCGCGCTGTGGGACATCGGCCCGCACGCGCTGTCGATCCTGCTGCCGGTGCTCGGCCGGGTGGACCGGGTGGCGGCCGCCGACGGCCCGAGCGGCATCGTGCACCTGCTGCTCACCCACGCGGGCGGGGCGACCAGCACGGTTTCGCTCACCCTGGAGGCGCCGGCCGAGGCGATGACCCGCGAGTTCGTCTTCTACGGCGAGAACGGCATCGAGACGCTGCCGCCCGGGCAGGGGAGCGCGGTGGAGGCGTACGGGGTGGCCATCGACCAGTTGCTGGAGGAGATCGAGGCGGGCACCCGGGACCACCGCTGCGACGTCCGGTTCGGCCGCGACGTGGTCGCCGTCCTCACCGCCGCCGAGACCTCCCGCCGCAACTCCTGCACCATCACCGTCCCCGCCTGACCCCGTCCGCCCCGCCCCTATCTGTTGATCATGAAGTTGTTGTCGACCGCGCCGGCGTGTCGCGTGGATAACTTCATGATCAACGGGGTGGGGGGTGGGGGAAAGTTGGTGGCGGGGGAGGTGGGGTGGGGTTAGGGTGCGGGCATGTCTGCGCACGCGCTGATCGAGGGGGTCGGTACGCCGGCCGCCTTCGGGCCGCTGTTGTCGGCCCGACCGCGAGTCCGGCGTCCGGCCCTGGTGGGCCGGGACGTGACCCGCGCCTGATCTGCCCTCCCCGCCGCACGCTCCGGCACCGCCCGTGAGTGACCGCCCGCCCGGGGCTGATTGCCGTCCCGGGCAGCGCCCGGGGAGTTCGTGCTGTTCGCGCCGAATCGTCCCGTTCACCGCACCAGGGCCGTCCGAGTCCCCGACCGATCGGACAGGCTCCGCTTTCGCGTCCGCCTGTCCGTACCGTCGCCGACCGGCGACAGACAGGACGACGACCCGTGGCGCCCCGCCGTACCCGAGCAACCGAACGCGACCGGTCCCGTCGCGTGCTCTCCCAGAACTTCCTCGCCGACCCGGCCGCGATCGCGCGGCTGGTCCGGGCGGCCCGCCCCGACCCCGACCGGCTGGTGCTGGAGGTGGGCGCCGGTCGCGGCCAGCTGACCCGGCCGCTGGCCGCCCGCTGCCGACGCCTGATCGCGTACGAGGTGGATCCGGTCGCCGGTGCGGACCTGGCCGCGGTCTGCGCGGCGCTGCCCACCGCGACCTACCGGCAGGCCGACTTCCTGGCCACCGACCCGCCGCCGGAGCCGTTCGAGGTGGTCGGCAACATCCCCTGGTCGCTCACCTCGGCGGTGGTCCGCTGGTGCCTGGCCGCCCCAACGCTGCGCGCGGCGACGCTGCTCACCCAGCTGGAGTACGCCCGGCGGCGCAGTGGCGACTACGGCCGGTGGACCCGGCTGACCGTGCTCACCTGGCCCGAGTTCGGGTGGCGGCTGGTCGGGCGGGTGCCGCGTACCGCGTTCCGGCCGGTGCCGCGGGTGGACGCCGGCATCCTGCGGCTGGAGCGGCGGCCGGAACCGCTGCTGCCGCCGGCCGCGCTGCCCGCGTACCGCCGGATGGTGACGACCGGGTTCGACGGCGTCGGCGGCTCGCTCGCGGCCTCGCTGGCGCGCCACCACCCGCGGGCCCGGCTGGCCGCCGCGCTGCGGGCGACCCGGCTCGACCCGGCCACCCCGGTCGGGCACGTCTGGCCGGAGCAGTGGCTGGTGCTGTTCCGCCTGCTGTACGCGCGCTGACCGGCGCTGACCAGCGGCCCGGCCGGCCCCACGGGCACGTCGTGGGGCCGGCCGGCGTCAGGCCAGCGTGTTCAGCGCCTCGCTGAGCTCGGCGGGGTCGTCGAAATGCTCGGCCGGCAGCGCCCGCAGCATCTGGAGCATCTCGGTGCTGGCCCCGTTCTCCTGACCCCAGCGGACCAGGTCCTCACGGGAGACCGGGTAGTCGAGCCCGGCCAGGTACTCCTGCAACTGCACCCCGGTGACGGTCATGTCCGCCGGCTACCCGTCCAGCCGCCCGGCACACCACCGGGCCGGGCGGCGGAACGGGCGGTTTGCCCGCCCGACCCGCCGGGTAGCCGCGGACATGCTGGTTCAGCGGCTCGGCGCGCCGAGCGACTTCGACCCGTTGCTGGAACGCGTCCGGGACGCCCGGATAGTGATGCTCGGCGAGGCGACCCACGGCAGTTACGACTACTACCGGCTCCGCGAGCAGCTCACCCGGCGGTTGATCGCCGAGTGCGGGTTCTCCTTCGTGGCCGTGGAGGGGGACTGGCCGGACTGCGACCGGGTGCACCGCTCGGTCACCGCGGCGCCGGGTGGCGCCGCCGAGCCGGTGGCCGCGCTGGAACGCTTCGAGCGCTGGCCGACCTGGATGTGGGCGAACGCCGAGGTGGCGCGCTTCTGCCGCTGGCTGCGGGCGTGGAACCTGGAGCGCCCCGAGCCGGCCCGGGCCGGCTTCCACGGCCTCGACGTCTACAGCCTGTGGGAGTCGATGCAGGCGATCTTCGACTACCTGGGCGAGGAGGACCCGGCGTCGCTGGAGGCGGCGCAGGACGCGTACCGCTGCTTCGAGCCGTACGGCAAGCGGGTCGAGGAGTACGGCGCGGCCAGCCGGTTCGTCTCCGCCCGGTGCGAGGACGAGGTGGTCCGGCTGCTGGCCCGGACCCGGGAGCAGGCCGCCACGGACGGCGCGGACAGCTTCTCGGCCTGGCAGAACGCCGAGGTGGTGGCCGGCGCCGAGCGCTACTACCGGGCGATGGTCGCCGGCGGGCCGGAGTCGTGGAACGTCCGGGACACCCACATGGCGGACACCCTGGACCGGCTGCTGGACCGCTACGGCCCGGAGTCCCGGGGCATCGTCTGGGCGCACAACACCCACGTCGGCGACGCCCGGGCCACCGACATGGCCACCGACGGGATGATCAACATCGGGCAGCTGGGCCGGGAACGACACGGCGCGGACGCGGTGGTGCTGGTCGGCTTCGGCAGCTACCGGGGCACCGTGGTCGCCGCGCCCCGGTGGGGCTCGCCGGCCGAGGCGATGGTGGTGCCGCCGGCCCGCGCCGGATCGATCGAGCGGCGGCTGCACGAGCTGCTGCCGGAGCGGGCGGTGCTGGTGTTCGGCGGCGACGACCAGCCCGGGTGGGTCACCGACACCGTGGACCACCGGGCGATCGGGGTGGTCTACGACCCGTCCTTCGAGTCGTGGGGCAACTACGTGCCGACCCGGCTGGGTCAGCGGTACGACGCGTTCATCTGGTGCGACGAGGCGACCGCCCTGCACCCGCTGCCCGCGCTCAGCGCGCCGGGCGAGATGGAGACCTACCCGGCCGGCGTCTGAGCCGGCGACGCGGACCGGCCTCCGCGACCACCCGGGCGCACCCTCGGGGAGGCGGGTGACCCGGCTCGCGCCCGAGGGACACCGCGCGCAGCGCGCCGATTCGAAGCCCTCGCGACTACCCCGGCGACCCCGCCGCTGCCGACCCGGCCGGTGGGGGCGCGGTACGCAGCGCGCCGGCCCGGGCGGCGGCCAGCGCCGCGTCGGCGGCCCGGTCGGCGACCGCCGTGTCGATCGGCTCGCCACTGACGAAGAGCCGGTAGTAGAGCGGGGCGACGGCCACCCGCACCACCTCGGCGGCGTCGGTGTCGGCGGGCAGTTCGCCGCGCGCCACCGCGCGCCGCACCACCGGTGCGGACTGTTCGTGCCGGGCGGCGAAGAAGGCGTGCAGGGCCCGGGCGGCCGCCGGGTTCTGCACGGCCGCCGAGACGAAGGCGGTGGCGACCGGCCCGGCCTCCGGATCGGTGAAGCCGGCCAGCACCTCCCGGGTCAGCGCCCGCAGGTCGCTGGCGAGGTCACCGGTGTCCGGTACCGGCCACGGCTCGCCGCTGGCCAGCTCCAGGGCGTCGGCGATCAGCCCCTCCACGCTGCCCCACCGCCGGTAGACGGTGGTCTTGTGGACGCCGGAGCGTTCGGCGACCGCCTCGACGGTCAGCCCCTGGTAGCCCTTCTCGCCCAGTTCGGCCAGGGTCGCCGCACGGACGGCGGCGCGGACCCGGGCGGTACGGCCGCCGGGGCGAGCGGGTCGTTCACCGGGCCGGCCGTTGGGATCGCCCGGGCGGGCGGGTTCGGCAGACAAAAGCAACTCCAGTTGCATTATGGCGGAAGCGATGGCATGCTGATGCTATCGCAACATCAGTTGCGTTTATGTCCACGCCGCGCCCGGCGCGGAGAGGAGTCGCATGACCGTCGTCCCCAACCCGATGACCCGCCACCCGCTGCCCGGCTTCGACCGGGTCGCCTTCCTCAAGCCCGTGGTCAGCTCGCCGACGATCGAGGTCGGGGAGTACACCTACTACGACGACCCCGCCGGCCCGGACGACTTCGAGCGGACCAACGTGCTCTACGCGTACGGGCCGGAACGGCTGGTCATCGGGCGGTACTGCGCCATCGCCGCCGGCACCCGGTTCCTGATGGCCGGGGGCGCCCACCCCACGGTCGGGGTCTCCACCTTCCCGTTCGCCATGTTCGAGGGCGCCTGGCGGGACGCCACGCTGGACCTCGCCATGGGCATGCCGAGCCGGGGCGACACGGTGGTCGGCAACGACGTCTGGTTCGGCTACGGCTGCCTGGTAATGCCGGGGGTCCGGATCGGCGACGGGGCGATCATCGCGGCCGGCTCGGTGGTGACCGCCGACGTCGAGCCGTACACGGTGGTCGGCGGAAACCCGGCGCGGCTGATCCGGCGGCGCTTCGACGAGGACGACGTACGGCGGCTGCTCGACCTCGCCTGGTGGGACTGGCCGGCGGAACAGGTGGCCCGGCACGCCCGGAGCATCATGGCCGGCACCCCGGCCGAGCTGGAACGCGCCGTCCGCGGCTGACGCCCCCGCCGTCGTCACCCCGCACCCGCGCCGGACGCGGCCCCGCGCCGCCGCATCCCCGGAAGCACCCGACCCGCCGTATCCCCGGGGAGCACCCGGCCTCGCGCCGCCGATTCACTGAATGAGTGGCGTCGAGGCGCGAAATGGCCACTCTTTCCGCGAAAGAGTGGCCATTTCGGTGGGTGGCGGCGCGAGGCCGCGCGGGGTCAGCCGCGCGGCGCGGCCGGGGCGGGCTCGGCCAGGTGGGCGCGCAGGCCCTCGCCCTCGATGTCGACGTTCGGCAGGGCCTTGTCCAGCCAGCGCGGCAGCCACCAGGCGCCCCGGCCCAGCAGCGACATCACCGCGGGCACGATGGTCATCCGCACCACGAACGCGTCGATGGCGACACCGATCGCGAGCGCGAAGCCCATCGACTTGATCACCGGGTCGTCGAGGAACACGAAGCCGCCGAAGACGGAGATCATGATCAGCGCCGCCGCGGTGACCACCCGGGCGCCGTGTCCCATCCCGTTGATGGTCGCCTGCTGCGCGGTGTCGCCGTGCACGAAGTCCTCCCGCATCCGGGAGACCAGGAAGACCTCGTAGTCCATCGCCAGGCCGAACAGGATGCCGATCAGCAGGATCGGCAGGAAGCTGACCAGCGGACCGGGGGTGTCCAGGCCGACCAGGTCGGCGAGGTGGCCCTGCTGGAACACCGCCACCGTGATGCCGAACGTGGCGGCGACCGTGAGCAGGAAGCCCAGCGCGGCCTTGACCGGCACCAGCAGCGAGCGGAAGACGAGCATCAGCAGCAGCACCGAGAGCCCGACCACCAGCAGCAGGTAGACCGGCAGGGCGTCGGAGAGCTTCTCGGAGACGTCGATGCCGATGGCGGTCACGCCGGTCAGCAGCACGTCCACGTCGCGGAACTGGCCGACCGAGCCGCGTACGTCGTTGACCAGGGTCTCGGTGGCCTCGTCGGTCGGGCCCGTCTTCGGCACCACGCCGAGCAGCGCGGTGCGGCCGTCCGGGCTGAGCTGCGGCGGGGCCACCGCGAGGACGTTGTCGGTGCGCTGGAGCAGCGCGGTGACCTGCGGGATCGCGGCCGAGGTGGCCTGCGGGCTGTCCCCGGCGACCACCACCGCGAGCCGGCCGGTGAAGCCCGGCCCGAAGCCCTCGGTGATCAGGTCGTTCGAGGTGCGGGCCGGCGAGCCGACCGGCGCGGTGCCCGCGTCGGGCAGGGCCAGCCGCATGTCCGGTGTGGGCAGCGCGAGCAGGCCCAGCCCGAGCAGCCCGACCAGGATCACCGGCACCCGGAACCGGGTGACGGCGCTCGCCCAGCGGAACCCGAAGCCGGAGCGGTCCTCGGCGGCCGGCACGGCCGTCGGGGCGTCGTCCGCCCGGTCGCCGGCCGGCACCGAGGCGCGCAGCTTGCGGGGGAGCACCCGGTGACCGGCGAAGCCGAGCAGGGCGGGCTGGAGGGTGATCGCGACCAGCACCGCGACGGTGACCGTGGCGGCGGCGGCCAGACCCATGACGGTCAGGAAAGGGATGTTCACCACGGCGAGGCCGGCGAGCGCGATGACCACGGTGGCGCCGGCGAAGAGCACGGCCGATCCGGCGGTGCCCACCGCGCGGCCGACCGCCTCGTCCGGCGGCAGCCCTTCGAGCAGGTTCTGCCGGTAGCGCGAGGTGATGAAGAGCGAGTAGTCGATGCCGACCGCGAGGCCGAGCATCAGGGCGAGGATCGGCGCCGTGCTGGTCAGGTCGACCACGCTGCTGAGCGTGAAGAGCCCCGCCATGCCGACGCCCACGCCGATCAGCGCGTTGAGCATGGTCATCCCGGCCGCCACCAGCGACCCGAAGGTGACCACCAGGACGATCGCGGCGATCGCCACGCCGATCGCCTCGGTCGAGCCGACCTCCGGCACGGCGTTGAGCACCTCGCCGCCGGGCGCGACCTGCCAGCCCTGGGCCTCGGCCCGCGCGCCGACCTGCTCGTACGCGTCGCGCTGGGCGTCGGTCACCTCGTCGGCGCCGGTGGCGAACTGCACCTGGACCAGCGCGTACCGGCCGTCCGGGGACACCGCCCCCACCTGGAGCGGGTCGACGGCGCCGACGACGCCGGGCAGCGTCGCGGCCTCCTGGGTGAGCTCCTTCACCACGGCCTGCCCCTGTGGACTGCCGAGCGCGCCGTCGGCCGGTGCCTTGACCGCGATCGTGCCGGTCGCGCCGCTGGCCTCCGGGAACTGCTCGGCGAGGAGGTCCAGGGCGCGCTGCGACTCGGTGCCGGGCATGGTGAAGTTGTCGGCGATCGGGCCGCGCAGGGTCGCGGCGGCCAGGCCGAGACCGACCAGTACGACGAGCCAGATCGCCGCGACGAGTCGCCGCCGGCGCATCGAGCCCCGGCCGAGCCGGTAGAGCAGGGTGGCCATGAGTTCCTTGTCCTCGTCTCGTGGATGGTTGGGAACGAGTCAGTCGACGGGCTCCAGCGCCCGCCGGACGAGTGCCAGCAGCGCGTCGCGCAGTTCCTCGTCGGGTACGTCGGCGAACTCGCCGCACGCTTCGGAGATGCCGGCGAGCACCACCAGCGCCGCGATCCGGGCGGCGGGGCGCTCCGGGTGCCCGGCGAGCGCCTCGATCAGCCGCTCGGAGATCCGCTGGATGTGCGCGAAGGCGGGCTGCTGGAGCAGCTCCGGGAACTCCCCCCGGAGCAGGGCGATCTCGCGCCGGAACCGGACCGCGAGGTCGACGAAGCCCTCGGCGGCCACCCGCTGGGCGGCCGCGCCGTGGTGCGCGGCGATCCGCTCGTCGAGCGCCCGGAGGACGTCGATCGCCGGAGCCATCAGCTCGGTGAGGATGGCGTCCTTGTTGGCGAAGTGGTAGAGCACGGCGGCCTTGGAGCAGCCCACCTCGCCGGCGATGTCCTGCAGCGAGGTGCCCCGGTAGCCGCTGACCGCGAACCGCCGCGCCGCCGCGGCCAGGATCTCGTCGCGTGTCTCCGGTACCACCCGTGCCATGCCGGTCACCCCCCGAACCAGCATGCCTGACCGATCGGTCAGATGCTGACCGATCGGTCAGATCCATCCGGTGGCGTTCACCACAGGGAGTCCGCAACGGGTGCCGGGCGGGTTCGGTCCGCCGGCCGGCGCCGGCTCAGCTCGGGGTGCCGTGCTCCCGGTCGTACGCGGCCCGCGCCTCGGCGATCGCCGTCCGGTGCCGCTCCGCCCAGTTGGTCAGGGTGACCAGCGACTCGTAGAGCTCCAGGGCGATCGGGGTGGCGGTGTACTCCACCTTCGGCGGCACCGTCGGGTACACCCGGCGGTGCAGCAGGCCGTCCCGCTCCAGGTTGCGCAGGGTCAGCGTGAGCATCCGCCGGCTGATCCCCTCCACGCAGCGCTCCAGCTCGGTGAAGCGCACCGGGCCCTGGGAGGCGGCCACCAGGATGCCGATGCTCCACTTGCCGCCCACCCGGTCGAGCACCTCGCGGACGGTGCACGCCCGGGCCTGCCCGGGAGTGAACGGGGCGTCGCCGCCGGCGCACGCCTGGCCTCGGTCGACGCTCACGGGCACATCGTTGTTCCCCTGGGACATCAAAGTGCCTCCTTACGCTCCGCCTCATGGTCACAGAGGATGGCTTCGGTAACAAACCATGCACCTAGGGGAGCTCTCGATGACCCGTACCGTTCCGTCCCGCTGGCCGGCGCTGCTGGTGCTCTGCGCCGGCAGCCTCATGATCATCCTGGACGGCAGCATCGTCGCGGTGGCGCTTCCCGCGATCCAGCGCGACCTCGGCTTCACCGCCACCGGGCTGGCCTGGGTGGTCAACGCCTACCTGGTCGCCTTCGGCGGGCTGCTGCTGCTCGCCGGGCGCCTCGGCGACCTGCTCGGCCGCCGCCAGGTCTTCCTCGCCGGGGTGGCGCTGTTCACCCTCGCCTCGCTGCTCTGCGCGGTGGCGACCGGGCCGGCGGTGCTGGTCACCGCCCGCTTCGCCCAGGGGGTCGGCGGTGCGCTCACCATGGCGGTGAGCCTCGGCATGATCGTCCGGCTCTTCCCGGAGCCGGGCGAGCGGGCCCGGGCGATCGCGGTCTTCAGCTTCACCGGGGCCGCCGGCTCGTCGATCGGCATGCTGGCCGGCGGCGTACTCACCGACCTGGCCGGCTGGCCCGCGATCTTCCTGATCAACCTGCCGATCGGGCTGGTCATCCTGGTCGCCGCGGTGCGCCGGATCGCGCCGGACCGGGGCCTCGGGCTGCGCGCCGGCCTGGACCTGCTCGGCGCGGTGCTGGTCACCGCCGGGTTGATGGCCGCCGTGCTGGCGATCGTCGGCACCGGCGAGCACGGCTGGACCTCGGCCCGTACGCTCGGCGCGGCCGGGCTCGCCGCCGTCCTGCTCGGCGGCTTCGCCGTCCGGCAGCGGGCGACCGCCACCCCGCTGCTGCCGCCCCGGCTGCTGCGCGCGCCCGACCTGGTCGCCGCGAACACGGTCCAGTTCCTCATGGTCGCCGCGTTCTTCGGCTTCCAGTTCCTGCTCGCCCTGGAACTTCAGCTGGTCCTCGCCCTGGACGCGGCCGCCACCGGGCTGGCCTTCCTGCCCACCCCGGTGATGATCGCGGTGGTCTCGCTCGGCCTCGCCGGCCGGCTGGTGGCCCGGTTCGGCGCCCGGGCCGTGCTGCTCACCGGGCTGGCCCTCGCCGTGGTCGGCTTCCTGCTGCTGGCCCGGTTGCCGGCCGACGGCAGCTACCCGGTCGACGTGCTCCCGGCGATCCTGGTCTTCGGCGCCGCCGGCGGGCTGACCCTGCCCGCGGTGACGACGCTGGCCATGGCCGGCGCCGGCGAGGCCGACGCCGGGCTCGCGTCGGGGCTGGCGAACACCACCCAGCAGGTCGGCGGCGCGCTCGGACTGGCCGCGCTCGCCACCCTGGCGGCCACCCGCACCGACGGCCTGCGGGTCGCCGGCTGGACCGAGACGGCCGCCCTCGCGGCCGGCTACCGGACCGCCTTCGCCGTGGCCGCCGCCCTGGTCACCGCCGCTCTGCTGGTAGCGGTGGCCACCCTCCGCCGGCGGTCAACGCCGGGCGACCGGTCGACGGCCGCCGGCGCGGACAGCCCGGGCCGGCCCGGCGCGTCGGTCAGCGTCGCCACCGAACCGGGATCGGCCTCCGGTGGCGCCGGAGCGGCGGCCGGTTCGTCGGCCGGTCCGTCGGCCGGGGCTGCCGAGGAGACCGCGAACCTCGCCCGGGCGGCGGCGGGTCAGCCCGGCTCGGCGGCGCCCAGCACGGCGAGCAGCGCGTCCAGGGCGGCGGGGTAGGCGTGCCCGGGCGGGGTGGCGTAGCCGACGACCAGGCCCGGCGGGTGGGTGCCCGGGCGGTGCCGGTGAGCGGCCAGCCCGCCCAGGGCCAGCCCGCGCCGTGCCGCCGCGGCGAGCAGCGCCGCCTCGTCCGGCCCGTCCGGCGGCAGGCGCAGCAACGCGTGCAGGCCGGCGGAGACGCCGCCCACCCGGTACCGCCCGCCGGCCGCGTCGAGCCGGTCGAGCAGCAGGTCGCGGCGGCGGCGGTAGTGCCGGCGGACCGCCCGGATCTGCCGGTCGTAGCCGTGACTGGTGATCAGGTCGGCGAGCGCCAGTTGCCCGATCGTCTCCGAGTGCAGGTCCAGGTGCCGTTTCGCCTCGACCACCGGCTCGACCAGCCGGGCCGGCAGCACCAGCCAGGCCAACCGCAGCGCCGGGCCGAGGGTCTTGGCGGCGGTGCCCACGTACGCCACCTGCTCGGGTGCCGTGCCCTGCACCGCACCCACCGGCTGCCGGTCGTAGCGGAACTCGCCGTCGTAGTCGTCCTCGACCACCAGCGCGTCCCGGTCCCGCGCCCAGCGGGTCAGCGCGTGCCGGCGCTCGGGCGCCAGGGTGACCCCGGTCGGGTACTGGTGGGCCGGCGTCACCACCGCGGCGGCCACCCCGGCCAGTTCGCCGGCGCCGAGCAGGTCGGTGCGGGCGCCGCGGTCGTCGACCGGCAGCGGCAGCACCGTGCCGCCGTGCCGGCGGACCACCTCCCGGTGGAAGGCGAGCCCCGGGTCCTCCATCGCCAGCACCGGCCGGCCCGCGTCGCGCAGCACGCCGACCAGCAGCGCCAGTGCCTGCACGTACCCGGTGGTGACGACGATCCGGTCGGGATCGGCCAGCACCCCCCGGGCCCGGCCCAGGTAGCCGGCGAGCGCGCTGCGCAGCTCGCTCCGCCCGCGCGGGTCGCCGTAGCCGTAGACGCTCGCCGGGGCGGCGGTCAGCGCCCGCCGGGTGGCGCGCAGCCAGGCGGTCACCGGGAAGGCGGCCACGTCGGGGCTGCCCGGGCGCAGGTCGTAGCGGGGCGCGACCGGGCCCGTCGGGGCGGCGGCCGGCGGCGGCGCGGCGCGCAGCAGCGGGCTCACCTCGGTGCCGGCGCCCACCCGGGCCACCAGCCAGCCCTCGGCGACCAGCTGGTCGTACGCCGCGCTGACCGTGCCCCGGGACACGCCCAGCTCGGCGGCGAGCGTGCGGGTGGCGGGCAGCCGGGTCGCCGGAGCCAGCCGCCCGTCCCGGATCGCCTCCCGGAGCGCGCGTTCCAGCCCGGCCCGGCGGCCGGCCGTCGCGTCCAGCTCCAGGTGCAGGTCGACCCCGAAAGCGGCCCAGTCCATCGGCACGGAATTGGAGCTTAGAGCGGGCCGGCGGCCGGTCGAGAATCGGCGCATGACCGCCACCCCGACGGGTCGGGCGGCAGCGCTGCGCGCGCTGCACCGACCCGGTGACCCGCTGATCCTGCCCAACGCCTGGGACGCCGGTTCGGCCCGGGCCGTCGTCGCCGCCGGCTTCCCGGCCGTGGCGACCAGCAGCGCCGCCGTCGCCGAGTCGCTCGGCCACACCGACGGCGAGACCACCCCGGTCGGCGAGATGTTCGCCGCGGTCGCCCGGATCGCCCGGGCGGTCGCCGTCCCGGTCACCGCCGACCTGGAGCGGGGGTACGGGCTGCGCCCGGCCGAACTGGTCGAGCGGCTGCTCGCCGCCGGCGCGGTGGGGCTCAACCTGGAGGACTCCGACCCGGGCACCGGGGCGCTGGTCGACGCCGGCGCGCAGGCCGACCTGTTGGCGCAGGTGCGGGCGGCGGCGGACGCGGCCGGGGTGCCGGTGGTGCTCAACGCCCGGGTGGACGTCTTCCTGCGGCCCGCCGGGGACCCGACCGAACGGTTGGCCGAGGCGGTCCGCCGGGGCCGGCGCTACCTCGCCGCCGGCGCGGACTGCGTCTACCCGATCATGCTGGCCGACCCGGGCGAGCTCCGGAGTTTCGTCGAGGCGGTGACCGGCCCGGTGAACGTGCTGGCCCGTCCGGGCGCCCTCGGCCGGGCCGGCCTGGCCGCGCTCGGGGTGGCCCGGATCAGCCACGGATCCGGCCTGTACGCCGCCACCCGCGCGTACACCGCCCGGCTGCTCGACGCCGTGGCGGCCGGCGACCCGCCGACGGCGCCCTGACCCGCCGGGGCGGCCTTCCCCCGACCGCCGCCGCGCCCGGTGGACCGCCGGCCGCCGGCCGCCGGCCGCCGGTCGAGTCCAGTCGACCGCCGGCTTCGGTGGTGTCCGGTTGACCGCCGGCCGCCGGTCCTGTGCGGTTGACCGCCGGCGATCGGTCGTGTCCGGTTGACCCCCGGCCCGCGGGCCGGGAAGGTGATCGGATGGGCGGGGCTGACGAGAACCGGGCCGGGGTGGCGCTGACCAACCTGGACCAGGCGCTGTTCGACGGGGCCGACGCGACCAAGCGGGATCTGGTCGACTACCTCGACGCGGTCCACGACCGGCTGCTGCCGCAGCTGCGGGACCGACCGCTGTCGGTGATCCGGGCGCTGCGCGGGCAGGCGCCGTTCATGCAGAAAAACCTGCCGAAGTACACCCCGGAGTGGGTGCGCCGCACCTCGGTGTGGGCCGAGGCGTCGCATCGCGAGGTGTCGTACGCGCTCTGCGACGACCGCCGTACCCTGCTCTGGTTCGCCAACCAGCGGGCGATCGAGTACCACCCCACCCTGGCCACCGTGGACGACCTGCACCGGCCCACCCACCTGGTGCTCGACCTCGACCCGCCGGAGGGGGACTCGTTCGCCCTGGCGGTGGCCGCCGCCCGGCTGGTCCGGCAGGCGCTCGCCGACTGCGGACTGGCCGGGGCGGTCAAGACCAGCGGGGCCAAGGGGGTGCACGTCTTCGTGCCGGTGGCGGCCGGCGGCGCCACCGCCGTGGACATGGCCGCCGCCACCCGGGCCGTCGCGGCCCGCGCCGAACGGCTCGACCCGGCGCTGGCCACCACCGCCTTCATCCGGGAGGACCGGGGCGGCAAGGTCTTCGTGGACTCCACCCGCGCCGGCGGGGCGACCGTCGTGGCCGCGTACAGCCCGCGGCTGCGGCCGGGGGTGCCGGTGTCGTACCCGGTCGGCTGGACCGACCTCGGCGACGTCACGCCGGCCGACTTCACCATCCGCACCGTGCCCGGTCTGGTCGCCGACCGCGACCCGTGGGCCGAGCAGATGCCCGCACCGCAGCCGCTCCCCGAAGACCTGGTCGCCGAGGGCCACACCATCCCGGTCGCCCGGGTGCAGGCCATGCACGAGGGCAAGCGCCGGGCCCGCGCCCGCCGCGCCGCCGGCTGAGCGACACCGACCCGTGCCCGGCGCGCGGTGCGGCCAACCGCCGGTCGGCGGGCGACGGCTGGCGCGGACTCTTCGTATCCTGGGCCGATGCCGCACGACACGGTGTTCGCCGAGCACCGTCCGCTCCTGGTGGCCGTCGCCTATCGGGTGCTCGGCCGGGCCAGCGATGTTGAGGACGTGGTGCAGGACGCCTGGCTCCGCTGGAGCGGTGTCGACCTCGAACAGGTCGAGGACCCGGAGGGCTACCTGGTCCGGGTGACCACCCGGCTGGCCATCGACCGGCTGCGCAGCGCGGTCGCCCGGCGCGAGTCGTACGTCGGGCCGTGGCTGCCCGAGCCGGTGCTCACCGCGCCCGACGTCGCCGACGACGTGGCGCGGTCCGAGTCGGTGTCGCTGGCCATGCTGCTCGTCCTGGAGTCGTTGTCCCCGCTGGAGCGGGCGGTCTTCGTGCTGCACGAGGCGTTCGGCTACTCGCACTACGAGATCGCCGGCATCGTCGACCGGAGCCCGGAGTCGGTACGCCAGACGGCGGTCCGCGCGCGCCAGCACGTGAGCAGCCGCCGCCGGCGCTATGACACCGATCGGGCGACCAGGCGCAAGGTCACCGAGTCGTTCCTGGCGGCCAGCACCGGCGGCGACCTGACCACCCTGATGGCGGTCCTCGCGCCCGACGTCCGGTTGGTCTGCGACGGTGGCGGCCTGGCCCCCGCGCCGCGCAAGGCGATCGACGGCATCGAGCTGGTGGCGCGGGCGCTGGTCACGTTCGCCGGACGCATGCCGGAGTCGCCACGCGTGGTGATCGCGGAGGTCAACGGCGGTCCCGGCGCGATCATCTACGCCGCCGAGACCCCGGTGGCGGTCATCGTGCTGCACCTGGTGGACGGGCGCGCCCGGGAGATCCACCTGGTCAGCAACCCGGAGAAGCTCGCCGCCATCGGCGGAATGTGACGCGGGTCACGCCACCTCACGCGCTGGCGCGTGGCCTCGTCCGTGGGGCATGACAAACACACGGCAGACGCGAATCGTGGTTATCGGCGCCGGGTACACCGGCATGCTGGCGGCGCTCGGCGTGGCACGCCGGGCCCGGGGTCGGGTGACCGTGACCCTGGTCAACCCCTGGGAGCGGTTCACCGAACGGCTGCGGATGCACCAGTTGGCGACCGGGCAGCCGCTCGCCGAGTACCGCATCCCGGAGCTGTTGGCCGGCACCGGGATCACCTTCGTCCAGGGCTGGGCGACCGGCATCGACACCGCCGCGCGCACGCTCCGGGTGTCCGGCTCGGACGGTGAGGTCGCGCTGGACTACGACACCCTCGTCTACGCGATCGGCAGCACCACCGACACCGCCCGCGTTCCGGGCGCCGAGCACGCCTTCACCCTCAACAGCCCGGCGGACGCGCGACGGATGGCCGCACACCTCGCGGCCGCGGGCCGGAGCACCTTCCTGGTCTGCGGGGGCGGGCTGACCGGGATCGAGGCGGCGACCGAGATCGCCGAGTCCTACCCGGACGTCACGGTGACGCTGCTGACCCGGGGTGAGCCGGGCGCGATGATGGGCGTGCGGGCCCGTGGCTATCTGCGGGCGTCGCTCGACCGGTTGGGCGTGATCGTCCGGGCCGGTGTCGAGATCGCCAGGGTGCTGCCGGAGGGCGTGGAACTGGCCGGGGGTGAGGTCGTGCCGGCTGACGGCACGCTGTGGACCACCGGGGTGCGGGTGGCACCGCTGGCCACGCAGGCCGGGATCGCCACCGACGACACCGGTCGGATCGTCACCGACGCCACCCTGTGCTCCGTGTCGCACCCGGAGATCTACGCCGTCGGCGATGCCGCCGCGGTCCGGCAGGCGTACGGCGTCATCCACGGCACCTGCCAGAGCGGCCTGCCGACCGCCGCCCACGTCGCCGGCAACATCGCCCGCCAGGTGCGCGGCAAGGCGCTCCGGCCGTTCCGGTTCGGCTACCTGCACCAGCCGGTCAGCCTCGGGCGTCGGGACGCGGTGATCCAGTTCACCTATCCCGACGACACTCCGCGGCGGTGGCTGCTCACCGGCCGGGCGGCCGTGCTGTACAAGGAGACCGTCAGCAGCAGCCCGATCGCGACGTACGGGCTGGCGAAGCGGATCGGCATCTCGGCCCGGATGCTCAGCACCAGCGGAGGCCGGCGCAACCGGCCGGTGACCGGTGCAGGTGTTCGTCTTGGCCGATGAACCATTCGTGCCGCACCCAGACGGCAATTGCCTAGTACTCCAACACTCGGTTCGCCAGTTGGGCGTGGGCCGCGCGTGTCTGAAATGCGGAAGGTCGGCGGTTCGACCCCGCCCCTGGCCACCTAGCCTTTCGCCGGGCTGCAGAGATCCCCACCAGCGTAAATCCGGTGGGGATCTTGGCTGAGATGCCCCGCGCTTCGGCACGTGTTCGGCACGGACGCCCGCCATCGGCCACTGACGGCCGGACGCAGCCCGACACATGATGAAGGCCCCTGACCGGGTTTCTCTGGTCAGGGGCCTCTTCGTGCTGGTCGTGAATGGTGCCCCCGGCAGGATTCGAACCTGCGCCCCCGCCTCCGGAGGGCGGTGCTCTATCCCCTGAGCTACGGGGGCTCAGCGACTGGAGAAGACTAGCAAATGTCCTCCGCGAACGACGAATCGGTATCCGGGCCGCGCGTCGCGCGGCCCGGGCGGGGCTCCAGCGGGTTCAGGCCCGGTGCGGGTGCCCGGCAGCCACGGGCGAAGGCGTCCCCGTGGGCGCGTCGGCCGCCCGGCCGGCCCGCAGCACCCGACGTCGGCGAGGTCGCACCGACGGTGACCGGCCGACCAGCGAGCCGCGGAAGCTCCCGTCCGCCTCGGCGGGAGGTGGACGGGAGCGTCCGCGGCGGTCAGGCCGCGACGGCGCGACCGCAGCTGGGTAGCGGGTGCAGCACGATCCGGCGGGGCAGCCGGCGGGGCCACTCGTTGCGAGGCCACGAGCCGTCCACGATGAGGTGCACCGTCCGCTGCTCCTCGCCGCTGAGCCGGAGCACGAACTCGCGGGGGAGCGGTGGGTCGACCGACGGCGTAGTAATCATGAACCGCACCCGGCCGCGGGACGAGACGGCGGAGATCACGTCGGCCGCCGGCATGGTGCCGCGCAACCGCACCCGGCCGATCCAGTAGACCTCGGCGAGGTGTTCCTGGGCCGCTCGGGTGATCGCCGGGTACTCGCTGCGCACCCAGCGCTCGACCGCGCCCACGCAGAGCCCGCAGGCCCGTTCCCGGGGCTCCCGCGGACCCAACCCCCAGGCCCGCAGGTACGCCCCGACCGCGCCGGCGTCCAACGACAGGTCGAACCGGCGCTGGATGAGCGTCTGGAGGCTCTGCCGCGTCCACAGCTCCTCGTCCAGGCCGAACTCGTCGGGGTGGACGCCCCGCAGCAGGTCGATCAGTTCGAGTTCCTGTTCGCGGCTGAGCGTTCCCGGCTCGCCCGGCCGCTGTCCGCGACGGGCGGCTGCCACCGCCCCGTCACCGCCGATGGTGTGGCGCCGGCACCAGCTGGTGACCGAACGCCGCGCGTCTCTGAGTGCAACCCCCACGTCCTGCGCAACGAGCCCGAATCGCAACTGGTCACGATATGTGCGGAGAAAACTCCCTTAGCCACGCAATCGCCCACAGGCCACAAACAACCCGAAACCCCCGCGAATCACCCAGCGGCCCGTGCCCAGAATGATCAAGAGGTTTGCGTCGTCCGGCGGGGCCGGGGATGACGCAAACCTCTTGATCGACGAGGAGGAGCGGGGCTGGGACGGATCAGCCGTTGAGGCGCTTGAGGGCGTTCTGGAGGTTGGTGAGGTCGGTCTGCTGGGTGTTCTTCATGGTCTGGGCGGTGCGGACGACGTCCGGCTCGTCGGTGGCGTCGAGCACGGCGTCGATCATGTGGATCCCGCCCAGGTGGTGCTTGATCATCATGGTCAGGAACCGGACGTCCAGATCGCGCCCCTGGGCCGCGCGCAGCGCCGCCATCTCCTCCGGCGTCGCCATCCCCGGCATCAGCCCGTTCTTGACCGTCATCGCGCCGTCCGGCATCCAGGACATCGGCGGCTGAGAGCCGGTCGGGTCCAGCCCCCAGGAGCGCAGCCAGGACTGCATCGCGCCCATCTCGCCCTGCTGGCCGAGCGCGATGTCGCCGCCGATGCTGCGCACCTCCGGGTCGGTGGCCCGCTGGAACGCGATCAGGCCCATCTCCACCGCCTGGGCGTGATGGGTGGTCATGTCCCGGGCGAAGCCGGCCTCCGCCGAGGCGTTACCGGGGCGGGTCAGCCGGGGGGTCAGCAGACCGCCGGCGTACCCGAGGAGCAGCCCGACCACGACGGCGAGAGCCAGCGCGGCCACGCCCCACCGGCGCCCGGTGTCCGGGCGCTCCGGGGGGGTCGGGTCGCCGAGGCTCGGGGTCTCGGTCGTGGTCGGTGCGCTCATCGTCCCCTCAGCCCTGCGGCATGGTGGCACCGTCGCGCGGCGTGGTGCCGGTCGCGGTGATGCCCTGGTTGCACAGCGCGGTCGGCCCCTCGATCGAGGCGTTCACCCGCAGCGTCTTGATGAAGTCGTCGATCCGGCTGTCGTCGGCGTTGTCGACCTTGAGCTGGTAGCCCCAGGCCTGCAGCGAGATCGGCTTGTCCAGCCCCTCGTACGGGCTGAGCATGGTCTTCTCCACGCCCTCGACCTTGCCGCGCAGCTTGGCCACCTGGTCGGCGGGCAGGTCCGGACGGTAGGTGATCCACACCGCGCCGTGCTCCAGGCTGTGCACGGCGTGCTCGCTGGCGATCGGGGCGTCGTAGACGTCACCCATGCAGTTCTGCCAGGAGGCGTTGTGCGGGCCGGCGACCGGCGGGTTGATCTCGTACTTGATCGGGCCGGCCTGGTGGTTGCTGCCCTTGACGAGTTCCTTGTCCAGTTCGCGGTAGTTCACGATGCCGGAGATGTCGGCCGCCCGGTCCTCCCACGGCTTCGAGCCCTGGAACGCCGCCCAGGCGCCGTAGCCGATGATCGACGCGGCGAGCACGCCCACGGCGACGAAGAGCGCGATCGGACCCCAGGACCGGCCCTGGCTGACCTTGACCGGGGTGACCGGCTTGCGGCCCTTGCCACCGGCGCCCGGACGGGGACCGGTCGACTTGCCGGACCCGGCCTTGCCGCCGGCCGGCTTGCCGGCAGCGGCCGGCCGGGCCCCCGGCTTCTTGCCGGTGCTGACCACGGTCGGACGGCGCTGCTCGCCGCCCGGGGTGCTGATGCTCATCGTGCCTCGTCAGGTCGGTCGGTCAGGGGAGCCGGCGGTCGGAGTTCACATGCTGGGTCGCCGCCGCGGGGACCGAGTCTACCCCCGATAACATGGTTCGGTGACTCCCGCAGAACTCGCCGAGGTCGTCCTCTCCGCAGCCCACGCCGTCTTCACCGAGCGGGGCCTGGATCGCTCCGCCCTGCCGGAGCGGACGGCGGTGGAGCGACCCCGCAACCCCGAGCACGGCGACTACGCCTCGACGCTGGCGCTGCAGCTCAGCAAGAAGGTGGGCGTCCCGCCGCGGGAGCTCGCCGGCGCCCTCGCCGAGCAGCTCGGCCGGGCCGCCGGGGTCAAGTCGGTGGAGATCGCCGGCCCGGGCTTCCTCAACATCCGGCTGGACGCCGCCGCCGCCGGCCAGCTCGCCCGGTCGATCGTCGAGGCCGGTGCCGAGTACGGCCGCAGCGACCGGCTCGCCGGGCAGCGGATCAACCTGGAGTTCGTCTCGGCCAACCCGACCGGCCCGGTGCACATCGGCGGGGTCCGCTGGGCCGCCGTCGGCGACGCGCTGGGCCGGCTGCTGCGGGCCACCGGCGCCCGGGTGGGCACCGAGTACTACTTCAACGACGCCGGCTCGCAGATCGACCGGTTCGCCCGCTCGCTGCTCGCCGCCGCTCGGGGCGAACCGACCCCGGAGGACGGCTACGCCGGGGCGTACATCGGGGAGATCGTCGCGGCGGTCCAGGCCCGCCGGCCGGACGTGCTCACGCTGGACGACGCGGCGGCCCAGGAGGTCTTCCGGGTCGAGGGCGTGGCGCTGATGTTCGACGAGATCCGCTCGTCGCTGCGCGACTTCGGGGTCGAGTTCGACACCTACTTCAACGAGAAGGACCTGCACGACCGGGGCGAGCTCGACCTGGCGCTGAGCCGGCTGCGGGAGCAGGGGCACGTCTTCGAGACGGAGGGCGCCATCTGGCTGCGCACCACCGAGTTCGGCGACGACAAGGACCGGGTGCTGCGCAAGTCCAACGGCGAGTGGACCTACTTCGCCGCCGACTGCGCCTACTACCTCGACAAGCGCGAGCGCGGCTTCGAGCGGGTGGTCATCATGCTCGGCGCCGACCACCACGGCTACATCGGCCGGATGAAGGCGATGGCCGCCTGCTTCGGCGACGACCCGGAGCGCAACCTGGAGATCCTCATCGGCCAACTGGTCAACCTGGTCCGCGACGGCGCACCGATGCGGATGAGCAAGCGGGCCGGCACCGTGGTCACCCTGGAGGACCTGGTCGACGCGATCGGGGTGGACGCCGCCCGCTACGCGCTGGCCCGCTACTCCAGCGACTCGCCGATCGACATCGACGTCGAGCTGTGGACCCGGGCCACCCGCGACAACCCGGTCTACTACGTGCAGTACGTGGCCGCCCGGACGGCCAGCGTGGGGCGCAACGCTGCCGAGGTCGGGCTCACCCGGGGCGACGCCGCCGCGTTCCGCCCCGAGCTGCTCGACCACGAGAAGGAGAACGAGCTGCTCAAGGCGCTCGCCGAGTTCCCCGCCGTGGTCTCCACCGCGGCCGAGCTGCGCGAGCCGCACCGGGTGGCCCGCTACCTGGAGGACCTCGCCGGGGCCTACCACCGGTTCTACGACAACTGCCGGATCCTGCCGCGCGGTGACGAGGAGGTCACCGACCTGCACCGGGCCCGGCTCTGGCTCAACGACGCGACCCGCACGGTGATCGCCAACGGGCTCCACCTGCTCGGCGTCTCCGCGCCCGAGAGGATGTGACATGCGGGCTCACGAGGCCGGTGCGCTGCACGGCGACATCGGCAGCCGCGGTCCGGCCTGGCTGCGTACGCCGGCCGACGTCAACGCCCTGGTGCCGCAGCTGTGGCCGCGCAACGTGGCGCGCGGCGCGGACGGCGCGCTCACCGTCGCCGGCCTGGCCGTGCGCGACCTCGCCGCCGAGTTCGGCACCCCGGCGTACGTGCTGGACGAGGACGACCTGCGCTCGCGCTGCCGCGACTTCCGGGCCGCCTTCCCGGACGTCGACGTCTACTACGCCGGCAAGGCGTTCCTCTGCCGTGCGGTGGTGCGGATGATCGACGAGGAGGGCCTGCACCTCGACGTGTGCAGCGGCGGCGAGCTGGCCACCGCGCTGGCTGCCGGAATGCCACCGGAGCGGATCGGCTTCCACGGCAACAACAAGTCGGTCGCGGAGCTGACCCGGGCGGTGGACGCCGGGGTGGGGCGGATCATCGTCGACTCGTTCACCGAGATCGACCGGCTCGGCGCGCTGGCCCGCGAGCGCGGCGTCCGGCCGAAGGTGCTGATCCGGGTCACCGTCGGCGTGGAGGCGCACACCCACGAGTTCATCGCCACCGCGCACGAGGACCAGAAGTTCGGCTTCTCGCTGGCCGGCGGGGCCGCCGCGGCGGCCGCCTTCAAGATCCTCGACGAGGACGTGCTGGAGCTGCGCGGCCTGCACTCGCACATCGGGTCGCAGATCTTCGACGCGAGCGGCTTCGAGGTCTCCGCCCGCCGGGTGCTCGCCCTGCAGGCGCAGATCCGCGACGCGCGCGGGGTGGAACTGCCCGAGCTCGACCTCGGCGGCGGCTTCGGCATCGCGTACACCACGCAGGACGACCCGGCCGCGCCGCACGACCTGGCCAAGCGGCTGCGCAAGATCGTCGACGGGGAGTGCGCGGCCGAGCGGCTGGCCGTGCCGCGGCTCTCCATCGAGCCGGGCCGGGCCATCGTCGGGCCGGCCGTGTTCACCCTCTACGAGGTCGGCACGGTCAAGGACGTGGACGGCATCCGGACGTACGTCAGCGTCGACGGCGGGATGAGCGACAACATCCGTACCGCGCTCTACGACGCGTCCTACTCCGCCACCCTGGCGTCCCGGGCGTCGGCCGCCGAGCCGATGCTCGCCCGCGTGGTGGGAAAGCATTGTGAGTCCGGGGACATCGTGGTGAAGGATGAATTCCTGCCCGCCGACGTGCAGCCCGGAGATCTTGTCGCGGTGCCCGGCACCGGTGCCTACTGCCGGAGCATGGCCAGCAACTACAACCACGTGCCCCGCCCCCCGGTGGTCGCGGTGCGCGGCGGTCAGGCGCGTGTGATCGTCCGGCGGGAGACCGAAGAGGACCTGCTCGCATTGGATGTTGGATGACGTCACCTGTGCGCTTGGCGCTGCTCGGCTGCGGCACGGTCGGTGGTGAGGTGGTCCGGCTGCTGCACGAGCAGTCGGCCGACCTCGCCGCCCGGATCGGCGCCCCGATCGAGATCGCCGGCATCGCCGTACGCCGCCTCAACCGCGACCGCGGTGACCTGCCGGTCGATCCGGCGCTGTTCACCACCGACGCGCTCGGCCTGGTCAAGCGCGACGACGTCGACGTGGTGGTCGAGGTGGTCGGCGGCATCGAGCCGGCCCGCGGCTGGCTGGTGGAGGCGCTGCGCGCCGGCAAGAGCGTGGTGACCGCGAACAAGGCGCTGCTCGCCGAAGACGGCGCGGCGCTGCACGACGCGGCCGCCGAGGGCGGTGGCGACCTCTACTACGAGGCATCCGTGGCCGGGGCCATCCCGCTGCTGCGCCCGCTGCGCGAGTCGCTGCACGGCGACCGGATCACCCAGGTCACCGGCATCGTCAACGGCACCACCAACTTCATCCTCTCCGCCATGGACGCCACCGGCGCCGGCTTCGCCGAGGCGCTGGAGGAGGCGACCGAGCTGGGGTACGCCGAGGCCGACCCGACCGCCGACGTGGAGGGCTTCGACGCCGCAGCCAAGGCGGCCATCCTGGCCTCGCTGGCCTTCCACACCCGGGTGAGCGCGGCCGACGTGCACCGGGAGGGCATCACCGAGGTGACCGCCGCCGACGTGGCCAGTGCCAAGGCGATGGGCTGCACGATCAAACTGCTCTGCATCGCGGCCCGGGGCGCGGACGCCGCCGGCCGGGAGACGGTCAACGTCCGGGTGCACCCGGCGATGATCCCGCTGACCCACCCGCTGGCGAGCGTGGGTGACGCGTTCAACGCGGTCTTCGTCGAGGCCGAGGCGGCCGGCCAGCTGATGTTCTACGGCCGCGGCGCCGGCGGCGCGCCGACCGCCAGCGCGGTGCTCGGCGACGTGGTGGCGGTGGCCCGCAACCGGCTCGCCGGCGTCCGCGCGGCCAGCGAGAGCGCGTACGCCGACCTGTCGGTGCGGCCGATGGGGGAGGCGCTGACCCGCTACCACATCAGCCTTGACGTGGCCGACCGTCCGGGCGTGCTGGCCGCGGTGGCCGGGGTGTTCGCCCGGCACGACGTCTCGATCGCGACCGTGCGGCAGGGCTCGGCGGCCGCCGGCACCTCCGGCGGCGGCCGGGACGACGACGCGGAGCTGGTCATCGTCACCCACGTGGCGCCGGACGCCGCGCTCGCCGCGACCGTCGGTGAGCTGCGCGGGCTGGACATCGTCCGCTCGGTGACCAGCGTGCTGCGGGTCGAGGGCGGATTCTGACCGCGTCGGCCGCCCGATCGGCACGTCGGCTGGCGCTCCCGTCCCGTCAGGTGGTTAATGGCGGGTGTGCGGCGGCCGGCCCGGCGAGGCTGGTCCAGGCTGGAGGCGCCCCCGGCTGGGCGGGGCGGTAGAGGCGAGGAGTGCGACATGTGGCGGGGCCTGATCGACGCCTTCCGGGACCGACTGCCGGTCACCGACGCCACTCCCGTCGTCACCCTGCACGAGGGGAACACCCCGCTGCTGCCCGCGCCGGTGCTCTCCGCCCGGCTCGGCTGCGACGTCCACCTGAAGGTGGAGGGGGCCAACCCGACCGGCTCGTTCAAGGACCGGGGCATGACGCTCGCCGTCTCCAAGGCGGTCGAGGCCGGCAACAAGGCGATCATCTGCGCCTCCACCGGCAACACCAGCGCCTCCGCGGCGGCGTACGCGGCCCGGGCCGGGCTGACCTGCGCCGTGCTGGTGCCGCAGGGCAAGATCGCGCTGGGCAAGCTGGCCCAGGCGCTGGTGCACGGCGCGAAGCTGCTCCAGGTCAACGGCAACTTCGACGACTGCCTGTCGCTGGCCGCGAAGCTCGCCCAGGACTACCCGGTCGCCCTGGTCAACTCGGTCAACATCGACCGGCTGCACGGCCAGAAGACCGCGGCGTTCGAGATCGTCGAGGCGCTCGGCGACGCGCCGGACATCCACTGCCTGCCGGTCGGCAACGCCGGCAACATCTCGGCCTACTGGATGGGCTACGAGGAGGACCTGCGGGACGGCAACGCCACCCGCGCCCCGAAGATGTACGGCTTCCAGGCCGCCGGCGCGGCGCCGATCGTGACCGGCGAGGTGGTGCGGGAGCCGTCCACCATCGCCACCGCCATCCGGATCGGCAACCCGGCCAGCTGGACCAGGGCGCTGGACGCCCGGGACGCCTCCGGCGGCCTGATCGAGGCGGTCACCGACCGGGAGATCCTGGCCGCGTACCGGCTGCTGGCCCGGGAGGTCGGCGTCTTCGTGGAACTGGGTAGCGCGGCCAGCGTTGCCGGTCTGCTCCAGCAGGCCGCTGCCGGCCGGGTGCCGGCCGGCTCGACAGTGGTCTGCACGGTCACCGGGCACGGCCTGAAGGACCCGGAGTGGGCGATCTCCACCGCCCCGGCCCCGGTCACCATCGCCAACGACCCCCTCGCCGCCGCCCGCTCCCTCGACCTCGCCTGACCCGCCCCCTCCACCGGCCCACCCCCGGACACCCGCGCCACGGTGCCGGTGATCAAGGGGTTTGGGTCAGATCCGCGCCGCGTCCTGACGCAAACCCATCGATCAACGGGCTCGGGAGGGCTGGTCCAGTGGGGATCCCCGGGATGGGGGCTCGCCTTCGGCGGCACCTCGGTGTTCTGGACGTGGGTGGGGGGCGAGCTCGGTGGGTGGGGTGGGGACGGCGGGGGTTGGCAGGGGTGGTGGGAGCGGTCCCGTGAGTGGGACGTGGGGCGGGGGCGCGCGGGGCGGGGGAGATCGGGTCCGGCACACTCTCCGTATCCACCCATCCCCCTTCAGGAGCCGAGCCGATGTCGCTGCTCGCCAGATTCAGCCTCGCCAACCGAGGGCTGGTCGCCCTCATCGCGGTGGTGGCCACGGCGTTCGGAGCGTTCGCCGTACCGTCGCTCAAGCAGCAGCTGCTGCCGTCGCTGGAGTTCCCGGCCGCGTTCGTGGTGGCCGCCTACCCCGGCGCCGGCCCGGAGATCGTCGAATCCCAGGTCACCGAGCCCATCGAGAACAGCCTCCAGGGCATCCCGGGGCTGGAGGAGGTCACCTCGACCTCCCGCGAGGGCTTCGCGACCGTCCAGGTGCTCTACGAGTTCGGCACCGACCTGGACGACGTGGTCAACAAGATGCAGACCGCGTTGAGCCGGATCGACACGCAGCTGCCGGAGAACGTCGATCCGCAGGTCATCGCGGGCAGCACGGACGACCTGCCGGCGGTGGTGCTGGCCGCGTCCGGCGGCGACGACCAGCGCGTGCTCGCCGAGCGGCTGCGCGGCACGGTGGTGGCGGAGCTGGAGGCGATCGACGGGGTCCGGTCGGTCGACGTCACCGGCACCCAGGACCAGGTCGTGGTGATCATCCCCGACCCGGCGAAGCTGGCGGCGGCGAAGCTCCAGCCCACCGCGATCGGCGCCGCGCTGAAGACCAACGGCGTGACGATCCCGGTCGGCACGGTCACCGACGGCACCGAGGCGCTGCCGGTGCAGGTCGGCACCCCGCTCGGCACGCTGGACGACCTGCGCGGCATCGTGGTCTCCCCGGCCGCGGGCAGGACCGGACCGGTGCTGCTGGGTGACGTGGCCAGCGTCTCCGAGCAGACCGCCCCGGCCACCGCGATCACCCGGACCAACGGCAAGGACAGCCTGGGCATCGCGATCACCGCGAGCCCGGACGGCAACGCGGTGGAGATCTCCCACGAGATCCGGGACCGGCTCACCCAGCTGCGCGAGGCTTCCGGCGCCGAGCTGACCATCGTCTTCGACCAGGCGCCGTTCGTCGAGAAGTCCATCGAGAGCTTGACCACCGAGGGCCTGCTCGGCCTGGTGATGGCGGTCGTGGTGATCCTGGTCTTCTTGCTGTCGGTACGGTCCACCCTGGTCACCGCGGTGTCCATCCCGCTGTCCGTGGTGGTCGCGCTGATCGCGCTCTGGGTCGGCGACTACTCACTCAACCTGCTCACCCTCGGCGCGCTGACCATCGCCGTCGGTCGGGTGGTGGACGACTCGATCGTGGTGCTGGAGAACATCAAACGGCACCTGGAGTACGGCGAGGAGAAGATCCACGCGATCCGTACCGCCGTCCGCGAGGTGGCCGGCGCGGTGACCGCGTCCACCCTGACCACGGTCGCCGTGTTCGCTCCGATCGCCCTGGTGGGCGGGTTCGTCGGGCAGCTCTTCGCGCCGTTCGCGATCACCGTCACGGTGGCCCTGCTCGCCTCGCTGCTGGTCTCGCTGACCGTCATCCCGGTGCTCGCCTACTGGTTCCTGAAGCCCAAGGGCGGCACCCCGGACGACGAGGCGGTCCGCCGGGCGGCGGAGGAGAAGGAGCTGCGCAGCCCGTTGCAGCGGGCGTACCTGCCGGTGATCGGGTTCGCCACCCGGAAGCGGGCCACCCGCTGGATCACCCTGGGGCTCGGCGTGCTGGTGCTGTTCGGCACGTTCGGCCTGTCCCGCCAGCTGGAAACCAACTTCCTGGACGACTCCGGCCAGGACACCCTGAGCATCCGCCAGGAGCTGCCGGTCGGCACCGGGCTGGCCGGCACCGACGCGGCGGCCCGCCAGGTCGAGGCCGTGCTGGAGCGGACCGCGGGCGTCGAGACGTACCAGCTGACCGCCGGGGCCGGCGACACCCCGTGGGCGGGCGGCGGCGGCAACAACGTCGCCACCTGGTCCCTCTCGCTCAGCGACGACACCGACGCCAAGGAGATGCGGGGCATCCTGCGCAAGGAGTTCGACACCCTCGGTGCGGGCGCGGGCGAGTTCAGCTTCGGTGGCGGGCAGGACGCGGCCGCCAACCAGATCGAGGTGGTCGTCCAGGCCAGCGACCCGGCGACGCTGGACCGGGCCGCCAAGGAGGCGGAGGCGGCGCTGGCCGGCGTCGCCGGCGTGGAGGACGTCGCCAGCAGCCTGGCCGCCGAGGTGGAGCGGGTGGAGGTGACCGTCGACCGGGTCGCCGCCGGCCGGTTCGGCCTCACCGAGGCGGCTGTCGGCCAGCTGGTGTCGCAGGCCTTCCGCGGCGCCCCGCTCGGCCAGGTGACGCTCGACGGCGGGCAGCGGGACGCGGTGCTGCGGCTGTCGGCCGTGCCGCCGACCACCGTGGAACAGTTGCGCGCGCTGCCGGTCGGCCCGGTCAAGCTGGACGACATCGCCGACATCGCCACCACCGCCGGGCCCCAGCAGGTGACCCGGATCGACGGTGAGCGCAGCGTCTCGGTGACCGGTACGGCCACCGGCTCCAACCTCGGCGCCACCAGCCAGGAGCTGCAGCGCCGGCTGGACGGCATCGACGTGCCGGGCGCGACGTTCCGCATCGGCGGCGTCAGCGCCGACCAGGAGGAGGCCTTCGCCGACCTCGGGCTGGCGGTGCTGGCGGCGATCGCGATCGTCTTCCTGATCATGGTGGCGACGTTCCGGAGCATCACCCAGGCGCTGATCCTGTTGATCTCCATTCCGTTCGCCGCCACCGGCGCGATCGCGTTGCTGCTGGGCACCGGCACCCCGCTCGGCGTGCCGGCGCTGATCGGTGTGCTCATGCTGGTCGGCATCGTGGTGACCAACGCGATCGTGCTGCTGGACCTGGTCAACCAGTACCGGGCCCAGGGCCTCGGGGTCGCCGAGGCAGTGGTCGAGGGCGGCCGGCGGCGGCTGCGGCCGATCCTGATGACCGCGGTGGCCACCATCTTCGCGCTGCTGCCGATGGCGTTCGGGCTCACCGGCGAGGGTGGCTTCATCTCCAAGCCGCTGGCCATCGTGGTGATCGGTGGTCTGCTCAGCTCCACGCTGCTGACCCTGATCCTGGTGCCGACGCTCTACGCGATGGTGGAGCACACCAAGGAGTCGATCCGGCAGCGGCGCTGGCGCTGGCGCGACGGTTCCGCAGCGGCCACCCCGGCCGAGCCGGTCGAGGGCGGGGAGTCCGCGGCGGCGCGGGAGCCGGCGACCACCGTCCCGGCCGGCGAGGCCGGTGACCGGGAGCGCGGCGAGCAGGCCCCCCGCCCGGCCCCGTCGGCCGCGCTGGTGGACGGCACCGACCAGTTCGAGGTGCTGCGGCTGCCGAAGAGCCGCACCTCGCCGCTGCCGCCGACCGAGTAACTCCGGCCGCACCGCGTACGCCCCCGCCGGGTCCTCCTGTCGGGGGCGTTCGCTGTCCGCGCTCCGACGGTTCCGCGCTGGCCTGGCGGGTAGGGTCCGGTCCGTGGCGTCCACCCTCTCGGTCCTCACCCGCAACCGGAACTTCCGCAACCTCTTCCTGGCCGAGCTGGTGGTCTTCGGTGCCGACTGGTTCGTCATGGTGCCGCTGCTCGTGCTCCTGCCGAAGCTGACCGGCAGCGGAGTGTGGGGCGCCCTGGTGCTCGCGGTGGACACCGGGATCGTGGCGCTGCTGCTGCCGTACACCGGCACCGTCGCCGACCGGTTCGACCGGCAGAAGATCATGATCGCGGCGAACGTCGCCGCGCTGCTCGGCGTGCTGTTGCTGCTCGGCGTCCGCAGCGCCGGCACCGCGTGGCTGGCCCTGCTGGGCATCGGCGTGGTCGCGGTGGCCAAGGCGTTCTACTCCCCGGCGGCCCAGGCCGCCCTGCCCAACGTCCTCGAACCGGACGAGCTGGCCGCCGGCAACGCCGTGGCCGGGTCGGCCTGGGGCACCATGACGATCGTCGGCGCCTCGCTCGGTGGCGTGCTCAGCGGCGAGGTCGGCCCGTACGTCTGCTTCTGGGTGGCCGCGGTCGGCCTGGTGCTCGCGGCCGGCCTGGCCGCGTTCATCCGCCGGCCGTTGCAGGCGCTGCGGGAGAGCGGGCGGCCGACGCCGCAGACCTGGGCGGCGGTCGGCGAGGCGCTGGGCTACATCGGGCACCGGCCCCGGGTGCTGGCGCTGGTCACCGTGAAGTCGGCGGTGGGCCTG
The DNA here is from genome assembly GCF_900090235.1 of Micromonospora echinaurantiaca. Classification (NCBI taxonomy): domain Bacteria; kingdom Bacillati; phylum Actinomycetota; class Actinomycetes; order Micromonosporales; family Micromonosporaceae; genus Micromonospora; species Micromonospora echinaurantiaca. Next base: position 399,503 of record NZ_LT607750.1, read on the forward strand.
GGCAACGGCGTGCTGACCGTGTTCCCGCTGCTGGCCGGGGTGTACGGCGCCGGCTCGGCGGGGACCGGCCTGCTCTTCGCGGTCCGCGGGGCCGGCGCGCTGGTCGGGCCGATCCTGATGCGCCGGGTGCTGACCAACCGGTCCTGGCTGCTGCCGGGCCTGGCCCTGTCGATGTCGCTGTACGGGCTCTCCTACCTCGGCATCTCGCTGGTCGACTGGTTCCCGCTGGTGCTGGCCCTGGTCTTCGTCGCCCACTTCGCCGGCGGCAGCAACTGGGTGATGTCGAACTTCGCCCTCCAGGGCGAGGTGCCGGACCGGTTGCGGGGGCGGGTCTTCGCCACCGACATGATGCTGGCGACGCTGGCCATCTCGGTCAGCCAGCTGGTGGTGGCCGCCGTGGTGGACACCGTGGACGAGCGGGTGGTGCTGGCCGGCTGCGGCCTGGTCACGCTGGTCTACGCGGTGGGCTGGCGGATCGCCACCCGGCGGCTCTCGCTCTCCGACCCGGTCACCGAGCCGGACCCGACCGCCGTCCGGTGACCGCCGGCCGCAGGCCCGCCGGTGAGCCGTCGCGGGTCCCAGGGTGCGGACGGCGATCCGTGGTGTCGGTACCGGGCCATAGCATGAGCGCGTGCCGACGACTTTCGCGCCCGGGCCGGTCCGGGTCCGGGTTCCCGCCACCAGCGCCAACCTGGGGCCGGGCTTCGACGCGCTCGGGCTGGCCCTGACGCTTTACGACGACGTGGCGGCCGAGGTCACCTCGGGCGGCGTGGTGGTGACCGTGACCGGGCAGGGCGCTGGTGAGCTGCCGGCCGACGACCGGCACCTGGTGGTGCGGGCCATGCGGGTGGCCTTCGACGCCCTCGGCGCGCAGCCGCCCGGGCTGGCGGTCGAGTGCGTCAACCGCATCCCGCAGGCCCGCGGGCTCGGGTCCTCCTCGGCGGCGATCGTGGCCGGGGTGCTGCTGGCCCGGGCCCTGGTGGCCGACGGCGAGAAGCGGCTCGACGACGCCGGCGCGCTGCGGCTGGCGGCCGAGATCGAGGGCCACCCCGACAACGTCGCCCCCTGCCTGCTCGGCGGGTTCACCCTGGCCTGGACGGAGCCGTTCGGCGCCCGGGCGGTGTCGCTGCCGGTCGCCGAGGGCGTCCGCCCCACCGTGTTCGTACCCGAGGAGCGGGGCCTGACCGCCACCGCGCGGGCGACGCTGCCGGCGACCGTGCCGCACGGCGACGCGTCGTTCAACGCCGGCCGGGCGGCCCTGCTGGTGCACGCGCTGACCACGGATCCCGCGCTGCTGCTGCCGGCCACCGCCGACCGCCTGCACCAGGAATACCGCGCGCCCGCCATGCCCGGCACCGCCGCCCTGGTCGATGCGCTGCGTGCGGCCGGTGTGGCGGCTGTGGTCAGTGGGGCCGGGCCGACGGTGCTGGCGCTGGCCGAGCCGCCGGAGAGTTTCCAGGCGGGAACAGGTTGGCAGGTTCTGCGGTTGCAGTCAGACGTAGGCGGCGCACAGGTCGCTCGGGGTAGACTTGGACACGCGGAGCGGGACCCTGTTGCCGCAGGTCGGAAGAGTTGATTACGCTCTAGACCTAGCACAGCCGCGAAGCATGCGATCTCCTGCGGGTCGGCGCACCCCCGAAGCTTTCGGCGGTAAGCCCGTCACCCCTGCCTAGGCCCACGCCGCACCGCAGTTTCCACAGGTCGCCGCAGACGGCGAGACCTGCTCACCGACGCTGGTGAGTCGGGAGACCGACCGGCTGCTGTGTCACAGACTCCCGCGACGCGTCCATGCGAGGCGGGTGCACCGAGGCCGCCCGGCCACCTGCTGTTCGACTCCGGGCAGTCCCGGCCTATCGAGGGAAGGAATCCATTGAGCGACACCACCGACGTGACGTCGGATGTTTCCAACGTCGCTGGCGATGCCACCACCGCCGCTCCCGCCCGTCGTCGGCGTAGCGGCACCGGTCTGTCGGCGATGCTGCTGCCAGAGCTGCAGAGCCTGGCCGCGTCGCTCGGCATCTCCGGTACGGCTCGCATGCGCAAGGGCGAGCTGATCAGCGCGATCTCCGAGCGGCAGGGCGGCGGCGCCGCCGCCGGGACCCCTCGACCGCGGGCCGAGGTCGCGGCCGCGGCCGCTCCCGCCCGTGACGAGGTCCACGCCGAGGTACGGGAGACCGGCGAGCGGCCGGAGGCCGAGCGGCGTACCGCGGAGACCTCCGCGGCGCCGGCGGCCGCCGAGCCCGAGGGCCGGGGCCGGTCCCGGCGCAGCCGGGCCGCCGCCGCCGAGGCGCGGGCCGAGGAGGCCACCGCCGAGACCGGCGAGCGGGCCGAGCGCGGCGAGGGCCGCGGCGGTCGCGACCGTGCCGAGCGCGGCGAGCGGACCGCCGAGCGCGGCGAGCGTGCCGAGCGGGCTGAGCGCGGCGAGCGGGCTGAGCGCGGTGAGCGTGCCGAGCGCGGCGAGCGGGCCGAGCGTGGTGAGCGCGCGGAGCGCAACGAGCGTGGCGACCGTGGCGACCGTGGCGACCGCAACGAGCGGGGCGAGCGTGCCGATCGGGGCGAGCGCAACGAGCGGGGCGACCGCGGGCAGCGCGCCGAGCGTGACAACGACTCCGACGACGACGGCGAGGGCGGCGGCCGGCGTGGCCGGCGCAGCCGGTTCCGCGACCGTCGGCGGGGCCGGGGCGAGCGCGCCGAGGGCGGCGACGGCGGGCGCGAGCCGCAGGTCAGCGAGGACGACGTGCTCGTCCCGGTGGCCGGCATCATCGACGTGCTCGACAACTACGCCTTCGTGCGGACCACCGGCTACCTGGCCGGCCCGAACGACGTCTACGTCTCGATGTCGCAGATCAAGAAGTACGGCCTGCGGCGCGGTGACGCGATCACCGGCGCGGTGCGTGCCTCGCGCGACGGCGAGCAGCGGCGGGACAAGTACAACCCGCTGGTGCGGCTGGACACCATCAACGGGATGGAGCCCGACGAGGCGAAGCGCCGGCCGGAGTTCTACAAGCTGACCCCGCTGTACCCGCAGGAGCGGCTGCGGCTGGAGACCGAGCCGCACATCCTCACCACCCGGGTGATCGACCTGGTCATGCCGCTCGGCAAGGGCCAGCGGGCGCTGATCGTGTCGCCGCCGAAGGCGGGCAAGACGATGGTGCTGCAGGCCATCGCGAACGCGATCACGCACAACAACCCGGAGTGCCACCTGATGGTGGTGCTGGTCGACGAGCGCCCCGAAGAGGTCACCGACATGCAGCGGTCGGTGAAGGGTGAGGTCATCGCGGCGACGTTCGACCGTCCGCCGCAGGACCACACCACGGTGGCGGAGCTGGCGATCGAGCGGGCGAAGCGCCTGGTCGAGCTGGGCCACGACGTGGTCGTGCTGCTCGACTCGGTGACCCGGCTCGGTCGGTCGTACAACCTGGCGGCGCCGGCCAGCGGCCGGATCATGTCGGGTGGTATCGACTCCACCGCGCTCTACCCGCCGAAGCGCTTCCTCGGCGCGGCCCGCAACATCGAGAACGGCGGCTCGCTGACCATCCTCGCCACCGCGCTGGTGGAGACCGGGTCCATGGCGGACACGGTCATCTTCGAGGAGTTCAAGGGCACCGGTAACGCGGAGCTGAAGCTGGACCGGAAGATCGCCGACAAGCGGACCTTCCCGGCCATCGACATCCACCCGTCCGGCACCCGCAAGGAGGAGATCCTGCTCGCGCCGGAGGAGCTGGCCATCGTCCACAAGCTCCGCAAGGTCCTGCACTCGCTGGACTCGCAGGCGGCCCTGGACCTGCTGCTCGACAAGCTCAAGCAGACCCGGACCAACATCGAGTTCCTGATGCAGATCGCCAAGTCGACGCCGGGGGAGTGACCCTCCCGGTTGACTGAGAAGGGGCACGGCCGTCCGGCCGTGCCCCTTCGTCGTGCGTCGGCGACGTCAGCCGAGCCGGTCGGTGGTGGTGCCGGCGGTGGCGGTGCGGATGCGAAGTTTTCCTTCGCTTCAAGCGGTAGGTATTGAAACTTCTATTCACAGTCGGGTTGACTGTCGTCCATGCGTACCCGCAGACGATCCGCCCGGCTCGCCGGTGTCCTGCTGATGACGCCGTTGCTCACCCTGGCCGGCCCCGTGCCGGCGACCGCCGGGGCACCGGCCCCCGACCGCTTCGCCACCGCCGCCGAGGACGCGCCGCGCGCCTCCTCCCATCCCACGGACTCCGTGACGCTGGCCGGCGACCCGGCCGCGAGCACGGCGACCGCCGGGGCGCCGACCGGCGTGGAGCCGGCCGGCGGCCTGGAGACCACGAAGACCACCCGTCCGGTCGCCCCCGGCCTGGAGCTCACCTCGTTCGACCGGTACGACGCGGACGGCTGGCTGCGCGCCGACGCGCTCACCGCCGACCTGACCGGCGGCGTCACCGTCGACTACGTCAACTCCGGCGTGGTGAGCCGCGCCGAGCCGCTCCGCGGGGCGGTGGACGCCGCCCGCGCCGTCGCCGCGGTCAACGGGGACTTCTTCGACATCAACAACTCCGGCGCCGCCCAGGGCGTCGGCATCCAGAGCGGCAAGCTGGTGCAGTCCGCGGTCAGCGGGCACCGCAACGCCGTCGCGATCACCACCGAGGGCCTCGGCCGGGTGATCGAGGTGAACTTCGACGGCACCGCGACGCTGCCCACCGGGCCGGTGTCGCTGACCCAGTTCAACAACATGGTCCAGACCAACGGCATCGGCGTGTTCACCGCGCTCTGGGGTTCGTACACCCGGGAGCGGACGGTCGCCGGGGCCAGCCGGGTCACCGAGGTCGTGGTGGTGGACGGCCGGGTGGCGAGTGTGGGCACGACGGCCGGCAGCGGGCCGATCCCGGCCGGCACCACCGTGCTGCTCGGCCGCGAGGCCGGCGCCGACGCGCTCGCCGGGCTGCGCCCCGGCGACCCGGTGGACGTCGCCTACCAGCCCAAGCCGGCCGACGGCGGCACCCTGCACGCGGCGGTCGGCGGCGGCAACGTGCTGGTCCGCGACGGCGTGGTGCAGAGCATCGCCGACGCGTCGCTGGCGCCGCGGACCGCTGTCGGGTTCTCCGCCGACGGCCGCCGCATGATCATGCTCACCGTGGACGGCCGGCAGGTCGACAGCCGCGGCGTCACGCAGACCGAGATGGGCCGGATGATGGCCGAACTCGGCGCGCACCACGCGCTGAACCTGGACGGCGGCGGCTCCTCGACGCTGCTCGCCCGGGAACCCGGCGCGGCCGCCGTGCAGGTCGAGAACAGCCCGTCGGACGGCACCGAACGCGCCGTGCCCAACGGTCTCGCGCTCTACGCGCCGAAGGGCAGCGGCCGGCTCACCGGCTACTGGCTGGAGACCGCCAGCGACCCGACCACCGCGCCGGGCGTCTCCCCGGTGCGCGGCGGCCGCCCCGATCGGGTCTTCCCGGGCCTCACCCGGCGGCTCACCGCCGCCGGCCACGACGAGACGTACGGCCCGGCGGCCGGCGCGCCGCGGTGGCGGGCCAACCCGGCGGTGCACGGCGTGGTCGACCACGAGGGCCGCTTCCGGGCCGGGCTGCCCGGCCGCACCACGGTCACCGCCTGGCGCGACGGAGCCCGGGGGACCCTCGACCTGACCGTGCTCGGGCCGCTGGCCCGGATCGACTCCACAGTGGATCGCGTCGGGCTGACCGCCGCCGGCGGCACCGCGCTGTTCGGCGTGGTCGGCTACGACGCCGAGGGCAACACCGCCCCGATCGAGCCCGCCGACCTGCGGCTCGACTACGACCGGGAGTTGCTGACCATCACCCCGACCGCGGACGGCAACCTCTCCGTGACCGCCCGGCGGGACACCGGTTCCGCCCTGGTCACCGTCCACGTCGGCCGGAGCAGCACGGTCGTGCCGGTCACCGTCGGGCTCACCGACGTGCCGGTGGCCACCTTCGACGACGCGGCGTCCTGGCGGTTCAGCCAGGCCCGGGCCAGCGGCGCGGTCGCCCCGGCGCCCGGCCACAGCGGCACCGGCCTGCGGATGACGTACGACTTCAGCCAGTCCACCGGCACCCGCGCCGCGTACGCGGACCCGCCGGCCTGGATCCCGGTCGCCGGCCAGCCGCAGGCGTTCGGCATGTGGATCCACGGCAACGGCACCGGCGAGTGGCCCAGCCTGCACCTGCACGACGCGCAGGACACCCAGCACGTGCTGCGCGGCCCCTACATCACCTGGACCGGCTGGCGGTACGTCGAGTTCACCGTCCCGGCCGGGGTGCAGTACCCCGTGCGGATCCGCCGGTTCTACGTCGCGGAGACCAACGCCGCCGCCCAGTACAAGAGTGAGGTGATCATCGACGACCTGGTGGCCCGGGTGCCGCCGACGGTCGACGTGCCGGCCGAGGCGCCGCGTACCGACCGGGTGGTGCTGCGCGACGGCAGCGTCGACGGCGCGCCGTGGCGGTTCGCGGTGCTGTCCGACGCGCAGTTCGTCGCCGCCGACCCGGACAGCGACCTGGTCGCCCAGGCCCGCCGTACGCTGCGCGAGGTCAAGGCGGCCCGGCCGGACTTTTTGGTGATCAACGGTGACTTCGTGGACACCGCGTACCCGGCGGACTTCGCGCTGGCGAAGCGGGTGCTGGACGAGGAGCTCGGCGGAGAACTGCCGTACTACTACGTGCCGGGCAACCACGAGATCATGGGCGCCCCGATCAGCAACTTCCGGGCCGTCTTCGGCGACACCGAGCGGGTCTTCGACCACAAGGGCACCCGGTTCGTCACGCTGAACTCGTCCACCGGTTCGCTCCGCGGCGGTGGCTTCGACCAGGTCCGGATGCTGCGCGAGGCGCTGGACTCCGCGGCCGGCGACCCGGCCGTCGGCTCGGTGGTCGTGCTGCACCACCACCCGCCGCGCGACCCGAGCCCGGCCAAGGCCAGCCAGCTCGGCGACCGGAAGGAGGCGGCGCTGCTGGAGCAGTGGCTGGCCGACTTCCAGCACCGCACCGGCAAGGGGGCGCTCTTCGTCGGCGGGCACGTCGGCACCTTCCACGCCGACCGGGTCGACGGGGTGCCGTACGTGATCAACGGCAACTCGGGCAAGAACCCGTCCACCCCAGCGGACCAGGGCGGCTTCACCGGCTGGACGGAGTTCGGGGTGGACCCGGTGAGCCCGGCCGAGGCCGACCGGGCCCGCCGCGACCCGCTCGCCGAGGGGCCGCGCTGGGTGAGCGCCGAGACGCACGCGCACGTCGACCAGCTCGCGCTGGCGGCGCCGGGGAGCGTCGCGGTCGGCGCATCGGCGACCGTCACCGCCACGGTCGCCCAGCCGGGCGGGCGTACGGTGCCGGTGGCCGCCCCGGTGAGCGCGGACTGGTCCGCCTCGCCGAACCTGCACATCGGCTCGGCCGCCGGGCTGCGGCCATGGCACGTGGCCCGCTTCGACCCGGCCACCGGGCGGCTCACCGCGCTGCGCCCGGGCGCCCAGGTCACCCTCGCCGTCGAGGTCAACGGCGCACGGGCCCAGGCGAGCATCGCCCTGACCGCGGCGACGGCGGCGGAGGCGCCCGCCGCCTGACCGCGCGCCGGTGGGCTCCCCGCGGACCGCGGGGAGCCCACCGGGGGTCAGAAGTCGCCCTCGGCCACCTGGAAGACGGTCAGGCCGAGGTCGCGCCACATCCGCACCACCTGCTGGCGGTCGTCGAAGACGCCCACCACCCGGTACCGGTCCCGGACCTCGCGCTCGTAGATCTCCCGCTTGACGATCGAGTCCTTGCGCGAGTCGCCGATCGCCCGCAGGTGCAGGGCCAGGTACGGCACCCGCACGTGCCGGGCCAGCCACGCCTCGGTGTCGGCCCGGGCCGAGGCGTCCCGGCCGGAGCAGAAGACCACCCCGTGGCCGGCGGCGTGCATCGCCCGCACCGCCGCGATCACCGCCGGGTTCGGCGCGTCCTCGCCGACCCGGGTCATGTCGTACGGGCTGCGCGAGACGTTCAGCGCCACCGTGCCGTCGATGTCGACCAGCACGATCTCGGGCGGCTCGGCGGACGGGGGGTGCACCCGGGCGGGGCGGCCGGTCCGCGCCTGCGGCACCGGCAGCGGCAGGGTGCGCCCCTCCAGGTACCGCTCGTGCAGCCGGCGGATCGCCGCCTCGCCGACCCGGTCGGCCTCCGGCCGCTCGGCGTCGCGGCGCAGGCACTCGGCCAGCGGCACGTCGGTGAAGTCGTGCACCTCGAACTCGGCGCCGTACCGGGCGGCCAGGTCGGCCCAGTCCCGCAGCGTCCGGGAGCGCAGGTTGGTGTCGTCGACGCAGACGTCCGCCCCGGCCCGCAGCAGCGTCTCCACCTGGGCCCGCTGCACCAGCGTCACCTGCCACTCCGCCCGCTGGGTGAAGAGCCGCTCGCCGTGCAGCATCCGGCGCAGGTCGTCCCGGTTGACCCGGACCACCCCGGGTTGCAGGGTGCGGGCGAAGGTGGTCTTGCCCGAGGCGGGCAGTCCCCGGGTCGCGATCAGGCGGGCCATCACTCACTCCGGTTGGCTCGGACGGACGGGCCGGAAGCGCTCGCCGGCCGGGACCTCGGCCGACGGGATCCGCGGGCCGGCGTACCCCGGACGGGGCACGGCCGCGCCGGCGGTCCCCGGGGTGAATGCCCCGCCAGGCGGCGGGAATGCGACGGGGCGGGCCGGTGTTGTCGATGCCGGACCCGCTGTGCGGCCCGGTTTCCGGGCCGGCGTACGCCCATGGCACACTGGTCAATCGGCCACCGGTTCCGGTTCACGCCCGAGTCCGTCGCGCGTAGCGGCGGGTGGCGACGGCGACCCGGCGACCACCGACGAGAGGACCGAGGCGACATGAAGCCCAACATCCACCCGGAGTACGTGACCACCGAGGTCACCTGCTCCTGCGGCAACACCTTCACGACCCGCAGCACCGCCAAGGGCGGCTCGATCCACGTCGAGACCTGCAGCGCCTGCCACCCGTTCTACACCGGCAAGCAGCGCGTGCTCGACACCGCCGGTCGGGTCGCGAAGTTCCAGCAGAAGTACGCCAAGGTTCAGGCCAAGAAGGGCAAGTAACTTCTCGTTCGGCGCCCGCGTCCGGTTTCCTGCCGGACGCGGGCGCCGTCCGTATGTCTCCCGGTCCGTCGCGTCGAAGGAGCAACCCCAGCATGAGCAGTGAGCGCCTGGCCGCCCTCCTCGACGAGTACGCCGAGCTGGAGAAGCGGCTGGCCGATCCGGCCATCCACGCCGACCAGGGCACCGCCCGGCGGGTCGGCCGGCGCTACGCCGAGCTGGTGCCGCTGCACAAGGCCGCCGGCGAACTGGAGCAGGCCCGGGCCGACCTGGCCGCCGCCCGCGAACTGGCCGCCGAGGATCCCGCCTTCGCGGCCGAGGCCGAGGCCATCGCGGCGTCCCTGCCGGCGCTCGAGGAGCGCCTGGCCGAGCTGCTGATCCCGCGCGACCCGCACGACGCCAAGGACGTGATCGTCGAGATCAAGGCCGGCGAGGGTGGCGAGGAGTCCGCGCTCTTCGCCGCCGACCTGCTGCGGATGTACACCCGGTACGCCGAGCGGCGCGGCTGGCTCACCGAGGTGATCGACGCCCAGGACTCCGACCTCGGCGGGGTGAAGGACGTCTCGCTGGCGATCAAGACCAAGGGCGTGCCCGAGGGGGGCAACGGCGTCTGGTCGCGGCTGAAGTGGGAGGGCGGCGTGCACCGGGTGCAGCGCGTCCCGGTCACCGAGTCGCAGGGCCGGATCCACACCAGCGCGGCCGGCGTGCTGGTGCTGCCGGAGGCGGAGGACGTCGACGTCACCATCGACCCGAACGAGCTGCGGATCGACGTGTTCCGCTCGTCCGGCCCGGGTGGGCAGTCGGTGAACACCACCGACTCGGCGGTGCGGATCACCCACCTGCCGACCGGGATCGTGGTCTCCTGTCAGAACGAGAAGTCCCAGTTGCAGAACCGCGAGCAGGCCATGCGGATCCTGCGTGCCCGGCTGCTGGCGGCGGCCCAGGAGCAGGCCGACGCGGCCGCCGCGGACGCCCGCAAGGCGCAGGTGCGCACGGTGGACCGCTCGGAGCGGATCCGCACCTACAACTTCCCGCAGAACCGGATCACCGACCACCGGATCGGCTACACCGCGTACAACCTGGACCTGGCGCTCGCCGGTGACCTGGACGGCGTGCTGGACGCCCTGACCGAGGCCGACCGGGCCGCCCGGCTGGCCGGCGACACCGAACTCGCCCGCCGCTGACCCCCGCCCCCACCCCTCCCCGCCGCCCGCCCTGGCGCCCACCCGGGCCGCACGTTCACTGAATGAGTGGCTGTTCCACGTGGAATAGCCACTCATTCAGTGAACGAGCGCCCCGTGGGCGGGTGCGGGAAGGGGCGGGGCGGGTCGGACGGGTCAGGAGGCGCGGGGGCGGGACTTGGCGCGGAGCATCTCCCGGTCGGCGATCTCGAAGGCGGTGCCCAGCGCGTCGCGCAGCCCGGTGCCCGAGCCGGAGACCTCGGCGAACCCGATGCTCACCCCGACCGGGGTGCCCGGCACCAGCGACTCCCAGTCCTCGGTACGCACGGCGGCCTCGATCCGGCGGGCCACCTCGGCGGCCTCGGTCATCCCCGCGCCGGGCAGCACCACCACGAACTCGTCGCCGCCGTAGCGGGCCACGAAGTCGCCCCGGCGCATCACCCGGTTGATCACCCCGGCCACCCGTTGCAGCACCAGGTCGCCGGAGTGGTGCCCGTGCCGGGTGTTGACCGCCTTGAAGCCGTCCAGGTCGCAGACGCCGATCACCACCTGCTCGCCGCGGGCGACCACGGCGGCGATGTAGCGCTCCAGGCGGCGCCGGTTGGGCAGCCCGGTCAGCGGGTCGGTCAGCGCCTCGCCCTCGTAGCGGGCCGCCTCGCGGCGCATCTCCTCGTGGTCGATCCGGGCGGCGATGCCGTCGATGTAGACGTCCCGCAGCCGGTCGTTGCGCTGGGCGGCGAGCCGGAACGCCAGCCGGTCGGCCCGGTGCGCCGCCGCGTGGTCGCCGGCCCGGGACAGGGCGATGCTGCGCAGCCGGGCCGGTTCGGCGGCGCCGAGCGTCTCGCTGGAGACCCGGACGGACTCCAGCCGGGTGACCGCCTCGATCGGCCGTCCCTCGGCGATGGCCAGGCACACCTGGCCGAGTTCACGCATGTCCCGGGCGCGGGCGCTGTCCCCGCCGTGGCCGAGCAGCCGGGCCGGCGCGGCGTCGGTGCCCACCTCCAGCCGGTCGCCCAGCGCCGCCTGCCGGGCGGCGGCGTAGCCGTACGCGGCGAGGCTGCTCGGGCGCAGCCGCCCGGCCCGCCCGCCGCGGATGAACCGGCCGAGATCGGCGGCGACGTCGCGGAGCACCCGCAGGCAGCCGTCGCTGTCGCCGTTGTGGTCCAGCGCCACCGCGTTGCGCAGCCGGATGCCCGGCGCGGCGAAGGTCTCCTCGGGAATGCCGGCCGTCTGCCCGAGTTGGCGGGCCCGCTCGATGGCCCCGAGGGCGTAGCCGTGGAAGCTGAGGTAGGAGTAGGCCATCGCCAGGTCGTGCCAGCCCCAGGCGGTGTCCCGGTCGGGGTCGTCCACCGCGCCCAGCGCCCGGGCGGACTTGACCAGGTGGGTGACGCAGCGGTCCAGCGCGCCCTGGTGGTGCGCGGCGAGCGCGGCCAGCGCGTTCAGGTGCCCGTGCAGGTAGGGCTCGGCGAGGTCGCGGACGGCGCCGGAGGCCTCCTCGATGGCCCGGGTGAACTCCGCGGTGCGACCGAGGTTGATCAGCGCGGAGAGCCGCTGCACCAGCGCGTCGGCCCGGGCGTACGGGTCGCTGGTGCTCCGGATCACCCGGTCGACCACGCTGTACGCCTCGGCGGACCGGCTCGCCTCCTGCAAGGCCCGGGACTGCCGCAGGGCGTCAACCTGGTCGGTGACCCGGTCGAGCCAGCCCACTCGCGACCTCCTGTCGGTGTGCGTCGGCGCGCACCCGCTCGTAATGTGAACCGCGACGCTTCATGATTATGTCGTGACCATCGTGCCGCAACACCCGTCCGAAGGGACGAACCGGGAGCGTCCGTCCGTGGCGGTGCTCCGGGCGGCGCGCGTGCTGGCCGAGGCCGGGGTCGAGGCGGCGCGGGCGGAGGCCGAGCTGCTGGCCGCGTACGTGCTGGAGGTGCCGCGCGGCCGGCTCGCCCTGGCGGACGGGTTCACCCCGGCGCAGCGCGACCGGTACGCGGCGCTGGTCGCCCGCCGGGCGGACCGGGAGCCGTTGCAGCACCTCACCGGCCGGGCCGCCTTCCGGCATCTGGAGCTGGCCGTCGGCCCGGGGGTGTTCGTGCCCCGCCCGGAGACCGAACTGCTCGCCGGCTGGGGCGTCGAGCAGGCCGCGCGGGTGGCCACCCCGCTGGTGGTGGACCTGTGCAGCGGCTCCGGCGCGATCGCCCTCGCGGTCGCCCAGGAGCTGCCGTCGGCCCGGGTGGTGGCGGTGGAGGGTTCGCCGGGGGCGCTGCCCTGGCTGCGGCGCAACGTGGCCGAGCGGGCCGCGGCGGGGGACCGGCCGATCGAGGTGGTCGCGGCCGACGTCACCACGCCGGACCTGCTGGCCGAGCTGGCCGGCCGGGTGGACGTGCTGCTCTGCAACCCGCCCTACGTGCCGGCCGAGGTGGCCGTGCCACCCGAGGTGGCCCGGCACGATCCGGCAAACGCGGTCTTCGGCGGGCCCGACGGGTTGGCGGTGATCCGCCCGGTGGTGGCCCGGGCGGCGGTGCTGCTGCGGCCTGGTGGCGCGCTCGGCGTGGAGCACGACGACAGCCACGGCCGGGTGGTGCCGGAGCTGCTCGCCGCGGACGGCCGGTACGCCGACGTGGCCGACCATCCGGACCTGGCCGGCCGGCCCCGGTTCGCCACCGCGTCCCGGCGGGCGGACGGTCAGCACCGGTTCACCGGCGCGGCGTGGCAGACTGGCTCCTCGTGATGCTCTACGACTGCCGGTCGCCCGCCGACCGGGACCGCGGCATCGCTGCGGCCATCGAGGCGGTCAAGAACGGCGAACTGGTCGTCCTGCCGACGGACACGGTCTACGGGATCGGCGCGGACGCGTTCACCCCGTACGCGGTCAAGGCGCTGCTCGACGCCAAGGGTCGGGGCCGGCAGATGCCGCCCCCGGTGCTGATCGGCTCCCGGCACACCCTCGACGGGCTGGTCTTCTCGCTGCCCCAGGCGGCCCGGGACCTGGTCGAGGCGTTCTGGCCGGGGGCGCTGACCATCGTGGTCGAGCACTCGCCGAGCCTGCAGTGGGACCTCGGGGACAAGACCGGCACGGTGGCGGTGCGGATGCCGCTGCACCCGGTGGCCCTGGAGGTGCTGCGGGAGACCGGCCCGATGGCGGTCTCGTCGGCGAACAAGACCGGCCAGCCGGCCGCGGTCACCGCCGAGGAGGCGCGCGACCAGCTCGGCTACTCGGTGCGCGCGTACCTGGAGGCCGGGCCCTGCCCGGACCCGGTGCCGAGCACGATCGTGGACCTCACCGGCGAGGTGCCGCAGCTGCTCCGGCTGGGCGCCATCCCGCTGGAGAAGCTGCGCGACGTGGTGCCGGACATCGTCGAGAGCCAGGTGGCCTGAGTGCCCCCGTTCACCGTGCTGCACGTGTGCATGGGCAACATCTGCCGGTCGCCGATGGCCGAGCGGCTGCTCGCCCTCGCCGTCCGGGACCGGCTGTCCCGCCGGGGGCTGGACCCGGCCCGCGCGGACGAGCTGCTGCACAGCCACAGCGCCGGCACCGGCGGCTGGCATGCCGGCGAGGAGATGAACCCGCCGGCGGCTCGCCAGGTCACCACCCGCGGCGGCAGCACCGAGGGGTTCGCCGCCCGCAAGCTCCGCTCGGACCTCATCGACGCGGCCGACCTGGTCCTCACCGCCACCGCCGACCAGCAGGAGTACGTGGTGGCGCTGCGCCCGGACGCCGCCGAACGCACCTTCGTGCTCGGCGAGTTCGGCCGGCTGCTGGCCGCGGTGGACGCCGCCGCGCTGCCCCCGGCCGAGGCCACCGGCGAGGCGGTGTACGCCCGCGGGGTGGCGCTGGTCGAGGCCGCTCACGCCGCCCGCCAGGGGGCCAGCCCGCTGCCCACCGACGATCTCGACGACCCGTGGGGTCGGGGCGACCAGTGCTTCAGCCGGGTCGCCGACGAGATCGAGGAAACCGTGCACCCCCTCGCCACCGCCCTCCTCCCCTGAGCCCCGCCGGCGCCACCCGCCCCCGCCCCCGCCCCGCCCGCGCCCGCGCCGCACGTCGATCATGAAGTTGTTGACCCGACACGCCGGTGCACGTGGCAACAACTTCATGATCAACCAGGGCGACGCTGTGGGCGGTGTGGGTGGGGTTGGGCGGGGTGGTCGGCTCGCGAATTTCCTGCGGGTTTGGCGAAACGCGGGGGCGAAAGGGGTGTTTCGGGTCATTCTGAACGGGTCCTAGCGCGATCCGGCTCCTGCGGGGAGAGCTGATGACCCGGGCCCATCTGCACCGAGTGCTGACCATCCTGATCGCCGGCGTGCTGGCCGGCCTGGCGCTGGCGGCGGCGGCCCTGCCGGTCGCGCTGGTCTTCGGGATCGGCTTCTCGGCGCTCGCCGCGCCGTACGCGGAGCTGCCGAACACACTGCGCACCCCGCCCACCGCCCAGCGGTCCAACCTGTACGCCAGCGACGGCACCACCCTGATCACCTCCTTCTACCAGGAGGACCGGGTGGACGTCCCGCTGGCCGAGGTGGCGCCGGTGATGCGCCAGGCGATCGTGGCCGCCGAGGACGCCCGGTTCCACCAGCACAGCGGGGTGGACCTGCGGGGCGTGGCCCGGGCCTTCACGGTCAACCAGGGATCGGGCGAGACCCGGCAGGGTGCCTCCACGCTGACCATGCAGTACGTCCGCAACGTGCTGAGCAGCGACCCCCGGCTCAGCGAGGCGCAGCGCGCCGCGGCCACCGAGATCACCACCGCTCGCAAGATCCAGGAGATGCGGTACGCGCTGGCGCTGGAGCGGGAGCTGAGCAAGGACCAGATCCTGGCCCGCTACCTGAACATCGCGTACTTCGGGGCCGGGGCGTACGGGGTGGCGGCCGCCAGCAAGCGCTACTTCTCCAAGGCGCCGGCCGACCTCAACCTCGGTGAGGCGGCCCTGCTGGCCGGCCTGGTCCGCTCCCCGCACAGCGACGACCCGATCAACGGGGACGCGGACAGCGCGCTGCGCCGCCGGGCGTACGTGCTGGACCGGCTGGTGGAGGCGGGGCAGGTGCCGGCCGAGGAGGCCGCCCGGGCCGCGGCCGAGCCGCTGAAGCTGCGGCCCAGCGAGACGCCGAACGACTGCACGGCGGTGCCCGAGGGGCACAACGACTGGGGTTACTTCTGCGACTGGTTCACCCGGTGGTGGAACGCCCAGCCGGCGTTCGGGGCCAGCGTGGACGAGCGGCAGCGCACGCTGCGCCGGGGCGGCTTCTCCATCGTCTCCTCGCTCGACCCGGCGGTGCAGCGCGCCGCCGTCGAGCAGGTCCACCGGATCTACCGGGTGGACGACCGCAAGGCGATGCCGACCGCGGTGGTGCAGCCCGGCACCGGCCGGGTGCTGGCCATGGCGGTGAACCGGAACTACCGGGTGGAGGCCAACCCGCCCGGGCAGAAGAACCACCCGAACACGGTCAACCAGCTGGTCGCCGGCGGCGGGGCGATCGAGGGCTACCAGGCCGGCTCGACGTTCAAGCTCTTCGCCGTGCTGGCCGCGTTGGAGTCCGGGCTGCCGCTGCGGACCGAGTTCGACGCGCCGGACCGGTTCGTCACCCGCTACCCGGCCTCCGGCGCGGCGAGCTGCGACGGCTACTGGTGCCCGGAGAACGCCAGCCGGTCGATGGCGGGCTGGCACGACATGTGGACCGCCTTCGGCGAGTCGGTGAACACGTACTTCGCCTGGCTTACCGAGCGGGTCGGCGCGGACCGGGTGGTGGAGATGGCCGAGCGGCTCGGCATCGTGCTGCGCTCCCCGGACGACGCCCGGCTGGCCCGCCACGGCGCCCGCACCTGGGGCCCGTTCGTGCTCGGCGTGGCCACCACCACGCCGCTCGACCTGGCCGGGGCGTACGCCACGCTGGCGGCCGAGGGCACCTGGTGCGCGCCGCTGCCGGTCACCTCGATCACCGACGCGGCCGGTCGCCCGGTCGACGCGGCCAAGCCGGACTGCCGCCAGGTGCTGGACGCCGAGGTGGCCCGGGCGGCGGCGGACGCGGCCCGCTGCCCGGTCGGCGACCAGTCCATGTACAACCGCTGCGACGGCGGCACCGCGACCCGGCTGCGGGACCGGCTGGGCCGTCCGGTGGCCGGCAAGACGGGCAGCTCGGAGCGGTACGCCACGGAGACCGTGGTGGCGTTCACCCCGCAGCTCGCGGTCGCCGCGATCGCCGCGAACCCGGACGACCCGCGGGACGGGGTGGGCCGTGCGGTGCAGGGCCGGATGGTGGACGCGGTGGCCGAGTTGATGTCGTTCGCGCTGCGCGACCAGCCGGTGCGCGACTTCGTGCCGCCGAGCGAGGCGATCGCCTTCGAGGTCAGCGGAGAGCGGACCGGGAACTGACCGACGACTCGGCCAGGTGCTCGGCGCCCCGGGCGATGTTGCGGGTCATCCCGCCGAAGACCACCGCGTGGAACGGCGCCACCGAACCCCAGTACGCGTGCCCGGACAGGCCGTGCGGGAGGAAGACCGCCCGCTGGTGGTAGCGGCTGTGCCCGTTCTCGGCCGGCAGCACCCGCATCTCCAGCCAGGCCCGGCCGGGCAGCCGCATCTCGGCGCGCAGCCGCAGCAGCTCACCGGGGACGATCTCCTCCACCCGCCAGAAGTCCAGCGCCTCGCCGACCTGGAGCCGGTGCGGGTCGCGCCGCCCCCGGCGCAGCCCCACCCCGCCGATCAGCCGGTCCAACCAGCCCCGCACCGACCAGGCGAGCGGGAAGGAGTACCAGCCGTGCTCCCCGCCGACCCCCTCGATCACCTGCCAGAGCACGGCCGGCGGGGCGGCCACCGCGCGCTCCCGCACGTCGGTGTACGTGGTGCCGCCGGACCACTTCGGGTCGCTGGGCAGCGGTTCGGCCGGCGCGTCCGGGCCGCTCGCGTTCGACCACCGGGTCTCCACCGCGGCGTTGCGGATCTTGGCCAGTGCCAGCTCCACCGCCCGGTCGAAGCCGGTGAGCCCCTCCGGCGGGTCGGGCACGTACCGGGCGATGTCGTGCTCGCGGGCGACCGCCTCGTGCACCAGGCTCTCCACCAGCGGCCGGGCGATCGCGTTCGGCACCGGGGTGATCAGCCCGACCCAGAGCGAGGAGAGCGCCGGGGTCAGCGGCCGGACCGGCACGATGAACCGCCGGGGCAGCTCGGCCACCCGGGCGTAGCGCTGCATCATCTCCTCGAAGGTGAGGACGTCCGGCCCGCCGATGTCGAAGGCCCGGTTGACCTCCGGCGGCAGTTCCGCGCAGCCGACCAGGTAGCGCAGCACGTCGCGGACCGCGATCGGCTGGATCCGGTTGCGCACCCAGCGCGGGGTGACCATCATCGGCAGCCGCTCGGTGAGATGGCGCAGCATCTCGAACGACGCCGAGCCGGACCCGATGATCACCGCGGCCCGCAGCACCGCGGTCGGCACCCCGCTGTCCAGCAGGATCCGCCCCACCTCGGCCCGGGAGCGCAGGTGCGCCGAGGGGACCGACCGGTCTTCGGCCGGCTCCGGCCCGCCCAGATAGACGATCCGGCGGACGCCCGCGGCGCGGGCCGCGGTCGCGAAGTTCGTCGCCGCCTCCCGGTCGGCGGCCTCGAACCCGGCCTGGCCGAGCGAGTGCACCAGGTAGTAGGCGACGTCCACGCCGTCGAGCGTGGCCGGCAGCGTCTCCGGTTTGCGCAGGTCGCCCTCGGCGATCTCGACCCGGCTCGCCCACGGCACGTCCCGCAGCCGGCCGGCCTTGCGGGCCAGGCAGCGTACGGTGTGCCCGTCGACCAGCAGCCGGGGCGCGAGCCGCCCGCCGATGTACCCCGTCGCTCCGGTGACCAGGCATCTCACGATCCCCAGTCTGCGGCCCAATAGACTCTGGCGCTGTGGACATCGCGCAAAGCACCTTCTGGGGGCCGGATTTCGACCAGCTCCGTGCCACCGACCCGGAGATCGCCGGGGTGGTGCTCGGCGAGCTGGACCGGCTGCGCGGCGGCCTCCAGCTGATCGCCAGCGAGAACCTCACCTCGCCGGCCGTGCTGGCCGCGCTCGGCTCGACGCTGACCAACAAGTACGCCGAGGGCTACCCGGGCCGGCGGTACTACGGCGGCTGCGCCGAGGTGGACCGGGCCGAGGAGATCGGCATCGCCCGGGCGAAGGAGCTCTTCGGGGCCGAGCACGCCAACCTCCAGCCGCACTCCGGGGCGAGCGCCAACCTGGCCGCGTACGCGGCGCTGGTGCAGCCGGGCGACACGGTGCTCGCCATGGACCTGCCGCACGGCGGGCACCTGACCCACGGCAGCCGGGTGAACTTCTCCGGCAAGTGGTTCCACACCGTCGGCTACACCGTGCACCGGGACACCGAGCTGATCGACTACGACGAGGTGCGCGACCTGGCCCTGGCGCACCGGCCCAAGATGATCATCTGTGGCGCGACCGCGTACCCGCGGCTGATCGACTTCGCCCGGTTCCGCGAGGTCGCCGACTCCGTCGGCGCGTACCTCATGGTGGACGCCGCGCACTTCATCGGGCTGGTCGCCGGCAAGGCCATCCCCTCCCCGGTGCCGTACGCCGACGTCGTCTGCGCCACCACCCACAAGGTGCTGCGCGGGCCGCGCGGCGGGATGATCCTGTGCCGGGAGTCGCTGGCCCAGCGGATCGACAAGGCGGTCTTCCCGTTCACCCAGGGCGGCCCGTTGATGCACGCCGTCGCAGCCAAGGCCGTCGCGCTGCGCGAGGCCGCGCAGCCCGAGTTCCAGGCGTACGCGGCCCAGGTGGTGCGCAACGCGCAGGCGCTCGCCGCCGGGCTGGCCGCCGAGGGGATGCGCCCGGTCTCCGGCGGCACCGACACCCACCTCGCCCTGATCGACCTGCGCGAGGTGGGGGTGACCGGCGCGGACGCCGAGGCGCGCTGCGACGCCGCCGGCATCACGCTGAACAAGAACGCCATCCCGTACGACCCGCAGAAGCCGATGGTCGCCTCCGGGATCCGGGTCGGCACGCCCGCCGTCACCACCCAGGGCATGCGGGAGGGTGAGTTGCGCCGGGTCGCCGGGCTGATCGCCCGGGCGGTGCGCACCGATCCGGCCGAAGCGGGTGGCGCCGACCGGCTGGCCGCGATCGCGTCCGAGGTGACCGAGCTGGTCACCGAGTTCCCGGCGTACCCCCGTGGCTGAGCCCGGGGTGCGCGAGCCGGTCGCGGCCGCCGACCGGCGCTGGCGGCTGCGGCACCTGCCGGTGCTGCTGGCCGCGAGCGGCCTGCTGACCGCCGTGGCCGCGCTGCTCGGCGCGGTCACCGGTGGCACCGACGCGGCGCTCGGCGCGGCGGCCGGGGTGGGCGTCACGGTGGCCAGCTACACCCTGACCACCGTGGTGCTGGCCTGGGCCGACTCGGTGAACCCGCAGCTGGTGCTCCCCTTCGGACTCGGCCTCTATGCGGCCAAGTTCACCCTGCTCGGGGTGGTGATGGTGGCCGTGGCGTCGACCGGCTGGGCCGGCCTGATCCCGCTCTGTCTGGGCATCGCCGCCGGGGTGGTGGTCTGGACCGGGGTGCACATCTGGTGGCTCACCGCCGTGCACGCCCACGGGACCCGCTGACCGCGGGAATCCCACCCCTCGGACGGCGCGAAAATGTGTCCGGCACTGGTCATTTCCAGGCTGGCGGAAGGGGAGTAGCGTGCCCACAGACGAGCCTGCCCGCCCGACGCCCACACAACGACGGTTGTGCGGGGGGTGAGGCACAGCCTCGACTTCCCGACTGATATCGTTCGCCCCGTCATGGCTGGTGACCAAACCCCCCGACCCAGCGGCGACCGGGACGACGTTCCGTCCGGCGCCGGCCAGGGTTGGACCGCGCTCACGTACCTGATCGCGGGCATGCTCGTGTGGGGTTTCATCGGCTGGCTGGTCGACCAGTGGCTCGACACCGGGGGCATCGCCACCGGGATCGGCGTCGTGCTCGGCATGGCCGGGGGGATCATCCTGGTCGTCCGCCGACTCGGCACGCCTACTTAGGAAGGGACGCAGGTGTTCGGAGCGGCGAACGTTCTGGCTCAGGGCGAGGCAGCATTCCCACCCAGCGTGGAGGACTTCTACCTGCCCAGCATCCTGCCCTGGGGTGCGGAGAACTCCTACTGGTTCACCAAGATCACCGCGATGGTCTGGCTGGCCGTCGGCGTTCTGATCATCTTCTTCCTGGCCAGTTACCGGAAGCCGCAGCTGGTACCGACGAAGAAGCAGTGGTTCGCCGAGTCGATCTACGGCTTCGTGCGGAACAACATCGCTGTCGACATGATCGGGCACGCGGGGGTGCGGTTCGCGCCGTACTTCACCACGCTGTTCTGCTTCATCCTGCTGACCAACTTCTTCGCGATCTTCCCGCTGCTCCAGATCTCGCCGAACTCGCACATCGCCTTCCCGGCGTTCCTCGCCGTGATCAGCTACGTGCTCTTCATCTACGCGGGCATCCGGCACCACGGCGCCGGCAAGTTCATCAAGAACTCCCTCATCCCGCCGGCGCCCTGGTACATCCTGCCGCTGCTGATCCCGATCGAGTTCTTCTCGACCTTCCTCGTCCGGCCGTTCTCGCTGGCCGTCCGTCTCTTCGCGAACATGTTCGCCGGCCACATGCTCCTGCTGGTCTTCACGCTCGGCGGCTTCGCGATGCTCAACGCCAACGCCTGGCTGGCGCCGGTCTCGCTCCTCTCCTGGGTGATGACCATCGCGCTCACCTTCCTCGAGTTCCTGGTGATCGTCCTGCAGGCCTACGTCTTCACCGTGCTCACCGCCAGCTACGTGCAGGGCGCGCTCGCCGAAGAGCACTGATCCACCGCACCACCCGTTGTCGTCCCGCGTGACCGTCACGCGTGATAACCAGGAGGAACCCACTAATGGACATCTACGCCGCGGTAGAGGGCAGCACCGCCGCCATCGGCTACGGTCTCGCGGCCATCGGCCCGGGCATCGGTGTCGGCCTGGTCTTCGCCGCCTACATCCAGTCGACGGCCCGCCAGCCGGAGTCGTCCCGGATGACCCTGCCGTACGTCTGGATCGGCTTCGCCGTCATCGAGGCGCTCGCGCTGCTGGGCATCGCCTTCGGCTTCATCTGGCAGGGCCAGCTCTAATCCCGCCCCTCGACCGGGAGGTCATCCATGTTCCTGCTCGCCGCTGAGGGTGGTGAGTCGACCCACAACCCGATCGTGCCTGTCTGGCAGGAGATCGTGGTCGGCACCATCGCCTTCGCCATCCTCTGCTTCGTGCTGATGAAGTTCGTCTTCCCGCGCATGGAGCAGACGTTCCAGGCTCGGGTGGACGCGATCGAGGGCGGCATCAAGCGCGCCGAGGCCGCCCAGGCCGAGGCCAACCAGCTGCTCGAGCAGTACCGCGCGCAGCTCGCCGAGGCGCGTACCGACGCTGCCAAGATCCGGGACGACGCCCGGGCCGACGCCGAGGGCATCCGGCAGGACATCCTCGCCAAGGCGCGGGAGGAGTCCGACCGGATCATCGCGGCCGGCAAGGAGCAGCTCGCCGCGGAGCGGGCCACCATCGTGCGCGAGCTGCGCACCGAGGTCGGCACCATCGCGGTCGACCTGGCCAGCAAGATCGTCGGTGAGTCGCTCGCCGACGAGGCGCGTCGCAAGGGCACCGTCGACCGGTTCCTGAGCGGTCTCGAGAGCACGGGGGCCCGCTGATGCAGGCCGCCAGCCGGGAGTCGTACAAGATCGCGGCCGAGCGCCTCGACGCGTACGTCCGCGGCGCGGAGCCGTCGGCGGTGGCCACCACCGCCGACGACATCCTCTCCGTCGCCGCCCTGCTGCGGCGGGAGCCGCGGCTGCGCCGGGCGCTCTCCGACCCGGCCCGCTCCGGGGAGGACCGGTCCGCCCTGCTGACCGGGATCCTCGGTGGCAAGGTCGGCGCGGACGCGCTCGAGCTGGTCGCCGCGCTGGTCTCCGGCCGCTGGTCGGCGCCGTCGGAACTGCTCGACGCCACCGAGCGGCTCGGCGTGGAGGCGCTCCTGGCGGGCGCCGACAAGAGCGGCGAGCTGGGTGAGGTCGAGGACGAGCTGTTCCGTTTCGGGCAGGTCGTCGCCGGCTCGCCCCAGCTGTCCAACGCGCTCTCCGACGCGATGGTGCCGGCCAAGCAGCGGGCCACCCTGGCCGACCAGCTGCTCGCCGGCAAGGCCCGGCCCGTCACCGGCTACCTCGTCGGGGTCGCGCTCGCCGGTTTCGGGGGACGCTCCTTCACCGGGGCGCTCACCCGGCTGGTCGAGCTCGCCGCCGACCGGCGCGACCGGCAGGTGGCGTACGTGACCGTGGCGGCCCCGTTGAGTGAAGAGGAGGAGCGCCGGCTGGGCGCTAGCCTCTCCGCGATATACGGTCGGGAGGTATCCGTCAAGCAGACGGTGAACCCCGAGGTCCTCGGTGGCGCGAGCGTGCGGGTCGGCTCCGACCTGTACGACGGCACCGTCCTGCGCCGCCTCAACGAGACCCGCAACGCGCTCGCGAAGCGCTGAGGCGGCCCCGCCGCGCAGCGCCTGAATGACAGACGCCATTCGGACCGGTCGGTACTAGGTATCCCGGGCCCCTGATACTTAAGGAAGCAGAGGATGGCCGAGCTGACCATCTCGACGGAGGAGATCCGCGGCGCCCTGGAGCGCTACGTCTCCTCCTACACGTCCGACGTCTCCCGCGAGGAGGTCGGCACCGTCGCCGACGCCGGCGACGGCATCGCCCACGTCGAGGGCCTGCCCTCGACCATGACCAACGAGCTCCTGGAGTTCGAGGACGGCACGCTCGGCGTGGCGCTGAACCTCGACGTCCGGGACATCGGTGTCGTCGTCCTCGGTGACTACGCCGGCATCGAGGAGGGGCAGCGCGTCAAGCGCACCGGCCGGGTGCTCTCCGTGCCGGTCGGCGACGCCTTCCTCGGCCGCGTGGTCAACGCGCTCGGCCAGCCGATCGACGGCCTCGGCGACATCGCCAACGAGGGCTACCGCGAGCTGGAGCTGCAGGCTCCGAACGTGATGGCCCGGCAGTCCGTCTTCGAGCCGATGCAGACCGGCATCAAGGCGGTCGACGCGATGACCCCGATCGGCCGGGGCCAGCGGCAGCTGATCATCGGTGACCGGAAGACCGGCAAGACCACCGTCGCCCTGGACACCATCCTCAACCAGCGGGAGAACTGGCGCTCCGGCGACCCGAAGAAGCAGGTCCGCTGCATCTACGTCGCCGTCGGCCAGAAGGCCTCCACGATCGCCTCGATCAAGGGCCTCCTGGAGGAGGCGGGCGCGATGGAGTACACCACCATCGTCGCCTCGCCGGCCTCCGACCCGGCCGGCTTCAAGTACCTCGCCCCCTACACCGGCTCGTCCATCGGGCAGCACTGGATGTACGGCGGCAAGCACGTCCTGATCGTCTTCGACGACCTGAGCAAGCAGGCCGAGGCATACCGGGCCGTGTCGCTGCTGCTGCGCCGCCCGCCGGGCCGCGAGGCGTACCCGGGTGACGTCTTCTACCTGCACTCCCGGCTGCTGGAGCGCTGCGCGAAGCTGTCGGACGAGATGGGCGGCGGCTCGATGACCGGTCTGCCGATCATCGAGACCAAGGCCAACGACATCTCGGCCTTCATCCCGACCAACGTCATCTCGATCACCGACGGCCAGATCTTCCTGGAGACCGACCTGTTCAACCAGGGCGTCCGGCCGGCCATCAACGTCGGCACCTCGGTCTCCCGGGTCGGTGGCGCCGCGCAGGTGAAGCCGATGAAGAAGGTCGCCGGCTCGCTGCGGCTGAACCTGGCCCAGTACCGCGAGCTGGAGGCGTTCGCCGCCTTCGCCTCCGACCTGGACAAGGCCTCCCGGGCCCAGCTGGAGCGCGGATCCCGCCTGGTCGAGCTGCTCAAGCAGCCGAACTACTCGCCGTTCCCGGTGCAGGAGCAGGTCGTCTCGGTCTGGGCCGGCACCGAGGGCAAGCTGGACGACATCCCGGTCGGTGAGATCCGGCGGTTCGAGTCGGAGTTCCTGCAGTACCTGCGGCACAAGCACGAGGGCGTCCTCGCGGCCATCGCCGACCACAAGTGGGACGACGACATCATCGGCTCGCTGGACTCGGCCATCACCGAGTTCAAGCAGGTCTTCCTCGGCAAGGAGGACGAGCGCCGAATCAACGAGGCGCCGGCCGCCCCGCTGGAGGGCGACGAGGCCCGCGAGACGGTGACCCGCTTCCGCGACGGCACGACCGACCGCCCGGTCGAGAACCAGTAAGGGCTGACCATGGCGGCCCAGGTTCGCGTTCTTCGTCAACGGATCCGCTCGGCGAAGTCGATGAAGAAGATCACCAAGGCGATGGAGCTCGTGGCGACGAGCCGGATCGCCAAGGCCCAGGCCCGGGTGGAGGCGTCCCTGCCGTACGCCCAGGCCATCACCAACGTGCTCACGGCGCTGGCGTCCAACGCGCGGATCGACCACCCGCTGCTCACCCCGCGGCCGCGGGTGCGGCGGGCCGGCGTCCTGCTGGTCACCAGCGACCGGGGCCTGGCCGGCGGGTACAGCACCAACGCGATCAAGACCGCCGAGTCGCTGATCGCCCGGCTCAAGGCCGACGGCAAGGAGCCGGTGCTCTACGTCGTCGGGCGCAAGGGCGTCACGTTCTACCGGTTCCGCAACCGGCCGATCGAGGCGAACTGGACCGGCTTCAGCGAGCAGCCGTCGTTCGCCGACGCCCGCGAGGTGGGCGAGACCCTGATCAAGGCGTTCTCGGCCGGCGCGGACGACGTGGACGGCGGCGCCGGGCCGGACGGGGTGCTCGGGATCGACGAGCTGCACATCGTCTACACCGAGTTCAAGTCCCTGATGACCCAGACCCCGGTGGCGAAGATCATCGGCCCGATGCAGGTGGAGGACCGGCCGCGGTCCGAGGGCCTGCTGCCGGCGTACGAGTTCGAGCCGGAGGCGGAGGCGCTGCTCGACGCGCTGCTGCCGAAGTACATCAACACGCGGATCTACGCGGCGTTGATCGAGTCGGCGGCGAGCGAGTCGGCGGCCCGGCGGCGGGCGATGAAGAGCGCCACCGACAACGCGGAAGAGATGATCGAGAAGTACACGCGTGAGATGAACTCGGCCCGCCAGGCCGGGATCACCCAGGAGATCAGCGAGATCGTCGGCGGCGCGAACGCGCTGGCCGCGTCGGGAAGTGAAGTGTGATGACTGCCCCAGTAGAGACCAAGACGGCCACGGGTCGCGTGGTCCGGGTCATCGGCCCGGTCGTCGACGCCGAGTTCCCGCGCGACGCCATGCCGGACCTGTTCAACGCCCTGCACGTCGAGGTGACGCTCTCCGGCGGCGAGAAGACGCTGACCCTGGAGGTCGCCCAGCACCTGGGTGACAACCTGGTCCGCGCCATCTCGATGCAGCCGACCGACGGCCTGGTGCGCGGTGCGGAGGTGCGCGACAGCGGCTCGCCGATCACCGTTCCGGTGGGCGACGCGGTCAAGGGCCACGTCTTCAACGCGATCGGCGAGGTTCTCAACCTCACCGAGGGCGAGACGCTCCAGGCCGACGACCGCTGGAGCATCCACCGCAAGGCCCCGGCCTTCGCGGACCTGGAGCCGAAGACCGAGATGCTGGAGACCGGCATCAAGGTCATCGACCTGCTCGCCCCGTACGTCAAGGGCGGCAAGATCGGCCTGTTCGGCGGCGCCGGCGTGGGCAAGACGGTGCTCATCCAGGAGATGATCACCCGGGTCGCCCGGAACTTCGGTGGTACCTCGGTCTTCGCCGGCGTGGGTGAGCGCACCCGTGAGGGCAACGACCTCATCGCCGAGATGACCGAGTCCGGCGTCATCGACAAGACCGCGCTGGTCTACGGCCAGATGGACGAGCCGCCGGGCACCCGGCTGCGGGTCGCCCTCTCCGCGCTCACCATGGCGGAGTACTTCCGCGACGTGAAGAAGCAGGAGGTGCTGCTCTTCATCGACAACATCTTCCGCTTCACCCAGGCCGGTTCCGAGGTCTCCACCCTGCTCGGCCGGATGCCGAGCGCGGTGGGTTACCAGCCGACCCTGGCCGACGAGATGGGCGAGCTCCAGGAGCGGATCACCTCCGTCCGGGGCCAGGCCATCACCTCGATGCAGGCGATCTACGTGCCGGCGGACGACTACACCGACCCCGCTCCGGCCACCACGTTCGCCCACCTCGACGCGACCACCAACCTGGAGCGGTCGATCTCCGACAAGGGCATCTACCCGGCCGTGGACCCGCTGGCGTCCTCGTCCCGGATCCTCGCCCCGGAGTTCGTCGGTCAGGACCACTTCCAGGTGGCCACCGAGGTGAAGCGGATCCTGCAGCGCTACAAGGACCTGCAGGACATCATCGCCATCCTCGGTATCGAGGAGCTCTCCGAGGAGGACAAGGTCACGGTCGGCCGGGCCCGCCGGATCGAGCGGTTCCTGTCGCAGAACACCTACGCGGCGGAGCAGTTCACCGGTGTGCCGGGCTCGACGGTCCCGATCAAGGAGACCATCGAGGCGTTCCGCAAGATCAGCGAGGGCGAGTACGACCACTTCCCCGAGCAGGCCTTCTTCATGTGCGGCGGTCTGGAGGACCTGGAGCGCAAGGCGAAGGAACTGATGGCGGAGGGCTGAGCCCGCCCGTTGTGAGCAAGAAAAAGGCCGCCCCGGCAATGCCGGGGCGGCCTTTTGTTCATCTTCGCGCCGTATCCTGCCCGCTGGCCGGTTTCCCGCGCTCGGCGATCGTGCCGCGTGCGAGGTACCGTCGGTTCGCGCGCTCACCGGAATGAGCGTTGGTCTATGGCAACCATTCGGCTGGGTGCGCCCGTCTCCTGATCGTGGGCGTGACGAACGGAGATGATCGTGGGTAAGGCCGGCAAGGGCGGCAAGCGGCCGTCCATCTGGGCGGGTGTGCCCCGGTGGGCCCGCGTCTGCACCGTGTTCGGCGCCGTGCTGATGCTGCTCAGCGGGGCGGTGCTGGTCGGCGCGGAGGCGCTGATGGCCCGCTACGAGGGCGCGGTGGGCAAGGCCGACCTCTTCGGCGACCAGGCCGCCGGCGCGAAGGAGCGCAAGAGCGACATCAAGGGTCCGCTAAACATCCTGCTGGTGGGCATCGACCCGCGCAACCCGGAGACGCCGCCACTGGCCGACTCGATCATGGTGCTGCACGTGCCCGCGACCATGGACCGGGCCTACCTCTTCTCCATGCCCCGCGACCTCATCGTGGAGATCCCGAGGTTCAGCAAGGCCGACTTCAACGGCGGCACCGACAAGCTCAACGCCGCCATGTCGTACGGCAGCCGGGTGCCGGGGAAGAACCCCGACGCGGCCCGCGGCTTCGAGCTGCTCGCCATGACCGTGCAGGACGCGACCGGGATCAAGCGCTTCGACGCCGGGGCGATCATCAACTTCACCGGCTTCCAGAAGATCGTCGACGCGATGGGCGGCGTCGACATGTACATCGAGCGTGAGGTGCGCTCCGAGCACCGGGAGCCGGACGGCAAGCACCGCAAGGGCAACCCGAACGGCGAGGGCTACATCGGCCCGCAGGCGGTCTACAAGAAGGGCAACCAGCACCTCAAGGGCTGGCAGGCGCTGGACTACGTCCGGCAGCGCTACCCGAAGAACGGCGTCCCGGACGGCGACTACGGCCGGCAGCGCCACCAGCAGCAGTTCGTCAAGGCCATGGTCGGCCAGGCGTTCAGCGCCGATGTGGTGACCAACCCGCTCAAGCTGGACCGGGTGCTCCGGGCCGCCGGGCAGTCGCTGATCTTCAACGGCCGCGGCCACAGCGTGGTCGACTTCGGGCTGGCGCTGAAGAACATCCGTCCGGAGACCATCCAGATGGTGAAGCTGCCCGGCGGCGGGGTGACGGAGAACGGCAAGTACCGCGGCGAGGCGTTCAAGCCCGAGGTGGACGACTTCTTCGCCGCGCTGCACAACGAGCAGCTGGACGCGTTCCTGCTGGAGCACCCGGACTTCCAGAACAAGACCAAGTAGGGCGTGGCGTAGCTCTCGCCACCCGCCTTGGGGGCGCTCCGGCGGCGGGACTAGACTTTCGGCAATCCGCCGCCGCAGCAAGGAGACAGCGTGGCACAGCAGCTTCACGTCGAGCTCGTAGCCGTCGAGGAGAAGGTCTGGTCCGGCGAGGCCGAGATGGTCGTCGCCCGGACGACCGAGGGTGAGCTGGGTGTGCTGCCGGGGCACGCGCCGCTGCTCGGCCAGCTCGCCGAGCCCGGGCAGGTACGCATCAAGCTCGCCGGCGGCGAGCAGGTCTCCTACGAGGTGGCCGGCGGCTTCCTGTCGGTGAGCGCCGAGGGCGTGACCGTCCTGGCCGAGAGCGCCACCCCGGTATCCGCCGCGCAGAGCCGCTGAGCCGTACCGTCGATGGAGATCGTCGAAGGGATCGGAATCGGCATCGCCGTGATCCTCGGCGCGCTGCTGATCCTCTTCGTCCGGCGAGCGGTGGTCACCCGTAGCGGTGGCATCATCCGACTCAGCGTCCGGGTCTCCACCATGCTCGACGGCCGCGGCTGGTCGCCCGGCTTCGGCCGGTTCGTCGGCGACGAACTCCGCTGGTACCGGATGTTCAGCTTCGCCCTGCGCCCCAAGCGGGTGCTGTCGCGCAAGGGGCTGACGGTCGAACGCCGCCGCCTCCCCGAGGGGCAGGAGCGGCTCTCCATGCCCGCCGACTGGGTCATTCTCCGGTGTACCAGTCACCACGCTCCGGTCGAGATCGCCATGGCGCGTTCCACCGTCACCGGATTCCTCTCCTGGCTCGAGGCCGCCCCACCTGGGGCGGTCTCGCCGCGTCTGGCCTCCCAAGACTGGCCCGCGGCCTGATCCCGCCCGGCCTCCGGTGTTTCCGGGGAGCCCACCCCGCTCCGGGCGGTCAGGCTTGATCCCTCCGCGGGGCGGGCTCCCCGGAAACACCTCACGTTGCCAGGCGCGTCCTCAGGTGCCTGCTATCTCGCACCGTCACCGGTCAGCGACCAGTTCGACCTCGTACCCCTGGTTGTCGGTGAGGTAGGCGGCGTAGGTGCCCGGGCCGCCGGCGTGCGGGTGGCGGTCGGGGAAGAGCAGCGTCCAGCCGTGCGCCGGCGCCGCGGCGACCAGCCGATCCACGGCGGCCGGCGGGCCGGCGTGGAAGGCCAGGTGGTTGAGGCCCGGGGCGAGCCGGTCGTGCCGCCGCCCGGAGAGCGCGGGGGACTCCTCCAGCACCAGGTAGGTCGGGCCGAGCCGCCAGGAGTGGCCGGCCGGCCACTCCTGGAACGGCGTCCAGCCCAGCTCACCCAGGAGCCAGCCCCAGCTCCGGCGGGCGGCCGTCAGGTCGGGTACCCAGATCTCGACGTGGTGCAACCCGCCCACGCGGGAAAGGGGTGGTGCCGGCGGCTGCGCGGTCAGCGCTTACCGCCGGGAACCCATAGCACATCTCCGTTCGGATTTGCTGTTCTTGACAGGATGAAGAGCAGGTCGGAGAGCCGGTTGAGATACTTTGCCGGGAGAGTGCTGGTCCGCTCGGAGTCATGGCTGACCAGGGCCCACGCCGCACGCTCGGCGCGCCGGGCGGTCGTCCGCGCCACGTGCAGCAGCGCCGCGCCCGCGGTGCCGCCGGGGAGGATGAAGGAGTCGAGCTTGCTCAGGCGTGCGTTGTACTCGTCGCACCAGCCCTCGAGGCGCTCGACGTACTCCTCGGTGACCCGCAGCGGCGGGTACTTCGGGTCCGGTTCGACCGGGGTGGCCAGATCGGCGCCCACGTCGAACAGGTCGTTCTGGATGGCGCCGAGCACCGCCCGCAGCTCGTCGTCGAGCTGGCCCAGCGCCAGCGCCACGCCGATCGCCGCGTTGCACTCGTCGACGTCGGCGTACGCGGCGATCCGGGGATCGGTCTTCGGCACCTGCTCGTTGTTGTTCAGCCTGGTCATGCCGGCGTCGCCGGCCTTGGTGTAGATGCGCGTGAGGTGGACGGCCATGACGCACAGCCTACGGATACCGGACCTGACGATCCCGGCGCGGCCGGACACCGCCGCCGGCTGGCCGGCCGGGGTGGGCCCCGGCGACGCGGGCGACCCGGCGGTCAACGACGTCGACGTGATCCGGGTGAACGGCGGCGCCCGGCTGGCCGGCACGGTGCACGTGGTGGGGGCCAAGAACTCCGCTTTGAAGCTGATGGCGGCCGCGCTGCTCGCCCCCGGCCCCAGCGTGATCACCAACGTGCCCCGGATCACCGACATCGCGATCATGGGGGAGGTGCTCCGCCGGCTGGGCTGCGCGGTGCGCTTCGACCCCGACGACCCGGTCGACCCGATGGTCGCCCGCGGCGGGGCCGCCCGTTCCCTGTCGGTCACCATCGACGTGCCCGACCAGCCGGACACGGCGGCCGACTACGACCTGGTCCGCCGGCTGCGCGCGTCGATCTGCGTGCTCGGCCCGCTGCTCGCCCGGCGCGGATACGTACGGGTGGCCCA
The DNA here is from genome assembly GCF_900090235.1 of Micromonospora echinaurantiaca. Classification (NCBI taxonomy): domain Bacteria; kingdom Bacillati; phylum Actinomycetota; class Actinomycetes; order Micromonosporales; family Micromonosporaceae; genus Micromonospora; species Micromonospora echinaurantiaca. The sequence goes on from NZ_LT607750.1 coordinate 430,179, forward strand.
CCCCGGCGGTGACGCGATCGGTTCCCGTGGCCTGGACATGCACATCTCCGGGCTGACCCGGATGGGCGCCGAGATCTCCGGCGAACACGGCTTCGTGATCGCCGCCGCGCCGCACGGCCTGCACGGGGCCGACATCGTGCTCGACTTCCCCAGCGTGGGGGCGACCGAGAACCTGGTGATGGCGGCGGTGCTGGCCCGCGGCCCGAGCGTGATCGACAACGCCGCCCGGGAACCGGAGATCGTCGACATCTGCACCATGCTCAACCAGATGGGCGCCCACATCTCCGGGGCCGGCACCTCCACCCTGCACATCGAGGGCGTGTCCGACCTGCGGCCGGTACGGCACGCCACGGTGGGGGACCGGATCGTCGCCGGCACCTGGGCCTTCGGTGCGGCGATGACCCGCGGCGACGTGACCGTGACCGGGGTGGATCCGGCGTTCCTGGAGGTCGCGCTGGACAAGGTGGTCTCGGCGGGCGGCCTGGTGGAGACGCGGGCGGACGCCTTCCGGGTCCGGATGGACGACCGACCGCAAGCGGTGGACGTGGTGACGCTGCCGTACCCCGGCTTCGCCACCGACCTGCTGCCGATGGCGATCGGGCTGGCCGCGGTCAGCGACGGCGCCTCGCTGATCACCGAGAACATCTTCGACGGGCGGTTCATGTTCGCCAACGAGATGATGCGGCTCGGCGCGGACATCAAGACCGACGGCCACCACGCCGTGGTCCGGGGCCGGGAGCGGCTCTCCGGCGCCCCGGTACAGGCCACCGACATCCGGGCCGGCGCCGGGCTGATCATCGCCGGCCTCTGCGCCGACGGGGTCACCGAGGTCTCCCACGTGCACCACGTGGACCGCGGCTACCCGGACTTCGTGGCCGACCTGCGGGCGCTCGGCGTCGCGGTGGAGCGGGGCGTCGCCCCGGAGGGGCCGGCGGTCACCATCTGAGGGCCTTGGTGGTCGCTCAGGCTCGCCGACTGCGGCTGGCGGACTGAGGGCCTTAGCAGTCGTTCAGGCTCGCCGACTAGGGTGCTGGCAGACACTCATTCAGGCGAGGGAGTAAGCAGATGGCGGGTCGACTCGCGGTCGTCGGGGCCGGGCTGATGGGCTCGGGCATCGCCCAGGTGGCGGCGCAGGCGGGCTGGCAGGTGACGCTGCGGGACCTGGACGACGCGGCCACCCGGCGCGGCCTGGACGGCATCCGGAAGTCGCTGGAGAAGTTCGCCGAGAAGGGCAAGATCGAGGCGTCCGAGGTCGAGGCGGCGCTGGGCCGGATCACCCCGACCACCGACCTGGAGGCGGCCGCGGACGCCGACATCGTGGTCGAGGCGGTCTTCGAGCGGCTGGACGTCAAGCACGAGGTGTTCCGGGCGCTGGACAAGATCTGCAAGTCGGACGCGGTGCTGGCCACCAACACCTCGGCCATCCCGGTGACCCAGATCGCCGCGGTGACCGAGCGCCCGGAGGCCGTGGTCGGTACGCACTTCTTCTCGCCGGTGCCGATGATGAAGCTCTGCGAGCTGGTCCGCGGCTACAAGACCAGCGACCAGACGCTGGCCACCGCGAAGGCGTTCGCCGAGGAGATCGGCAAGACGGTGGTTGTGGTCAACCGGGACATCGCCGGCTTCGTCACCACCCGGCTGATCGCCGCGCTGGTGGTGGAGGCGGTCAAGCTGGTCGAGTCCGGTGTGGTGTCGGCGGAGGACCTGGACACCGCGTGCCGGCTCGGCTTCGGCCACGCCATGGGCCCGCTGGCCACCACCGACCTGACCGGCGTGGACGTGCTACTGCACGCCTCGAAGAACATCTACACCGACACCGCGGACGAGAAGTTCTTCCCGCCGGAGCTGCTCCAGCGCATGGTCACCGCCGGCGACCTGGGCCGCAAGACCGGCAAGGGCTTCTACACGTACTGACGGTGGCGCGCCCCCGGCCGCTCAGCGGACCGCTCCCGCCGGCGCGGGGGCGGTCCGCCGCAGTCCGGCGGTGAGCACCAGCGTGGCCGCCAGCGCCGCCGCGGCGAGCAGCGCGACGGCCCGGTTGGCCGGGACCAGGTCCGCGACGGTGCCGGCCAACGCGGCGCACACCGCCTGCCCGGCCATCATGCCGTTCTGGTGCAGGCCGAGCACCTGACCCCGGGCCTCGGCTGGCGAGTGGGCGATCAACCGCTCCTGCAACGGCAGTCCGCCGGCGAAGCCGACCGAGGCGACCAACGCGACGACCATGGCCAGTGGCAGCGGCGGCGACAGCAGGAACACCAGGTACGGGACCGCGAGCAGCAGCCGCAGTCCGGGAATCCACCGCTCCCGGCGGGCTCCGGTCAGGAACCGCCCCACCACCACGTCGCCGGTCAGCATGCCGAGGGCGGCGGCGGCGAACAGGAACCCGGCGCGGTCACCGGCGTACGGGACGAAGAGCGCCTCGCACCCGACGACCAGACCACCGGGCACCCACAGGTTCAGGAAGAGGGACCGGCGGCCCGGGTCCGCCCAGAGTTCCCTGTTCACCCGCAGGGTGCGCGCGACCGTCGTCCGCTCGGTGACCCGGACCGGGCGTTCGGACAGCCCGAACCAGCCCACTGCGGCGGCCACCGCCCGGAGCACCGCGGCGAGCAGGAACACCTGGTACGGGCTCAGCCACACGAGCAGGGCGCCGGCCAGGCCGAACCCGGCGATCTGCATCACCCCGACGCTCGTGTTCATGGTGGCCCGGGCCAGTACGTAGGCGTTGGCCGGCAGGATGTCGGTGAGCAGCGCCCACCTCGCCCCGCCGGTGATCGAGCCGACGTACGCGCTGGCGAAGATGATCGTGAAGCGGGCCCACAGTGGCAGCCCGGGCACCGCCTGCACCGCCGCTCCGACGGTGACCAGCACCGCGGCGAGGGTGAGCGCCCGGCGCGGGGGCAGGCTGTCCGCGGCCGACAGCAGCGTCAGGCTGCCGAGCACGCCGGCCAGCGGTGCGCCGAACATGCTCAGTGCGGTGAGCAGCGCCGAGCCGGTCGACGCGTAGGTCAGCGCGCCCAGCGCCAGGGCCGACGTGGTGTGCCCGGCGATCCCCGCGCAGTTGGCCAGGAACAGGTTGCGGAACTCGCGGGCGGCGAACAGGTCTGCGTACGTTCTCACGGACACGATCGTGCGGGGCGCCGGGTGGTATCCCGTAGAGTTACGTCCGGAGGCGAAACGTGGGCGTCTGGCAGGTGCCATCGGATCTGCTCGCGCGCAGCCGCTTCACGGTCTCCCCGATGGTCGACACGGTCGCCGCGCTGCGCGCGCTGTACCACCCGCGTACGCCCTGGCAGCGGGCCTGGCGAGGGCCGCACGTCGAGGCGTTCCAGCGGATGCTGGCCGCCCGGCCGGTGGCCCGGGCGCTGCTGCCCGCTTCGTTCAACCCCCGCTGGGTCGCCGACTTCCTCACCATCGCGCCCGCCTCGCCGGAACCGACGTTCGCGGCGGAACTGGCGGCCGTCGGGCGGTTGCCCGACGAGCGGATCCGGGCCGACCTGCGCGCCACCCGCCCGGAGCCGCTCGCCGCCGAACTGCTGGCGGACGGTCTCACCGGGCAGGTGGTGGCGCTCCTCGACTGGGTCTGGACGCACACCGTCGAGCGGGAGTGGCCGGAGCGGGAACGCCGGCTCCGGGCGGACATCGTGGCCCGTACCGCGGCGTTGAGCCGGGGCGGCTGGGCCGGGGTGTTCGCCGACCTCAACCGCAACATGGGTTGGTTGGGCGACGGTCGTCTCCAGGTCAACGACTACCCGGATCCGCCGCTGTCGCTGAGCGGGGCCGAGCAGCTGTTCTTCATCCCGGCGCACTGCCGTCGCGGCTGGGTGGTCTGGGACCGGCCGACCCGGTTCGGGATGGTGTACCCGGCGCGCGGGGTCCTGGTCGATCCCACCTCACCGGCGCCCGACGGGCTCGCCCGGCTGATCGGCGCGAACCGGGCCAACATCCTCGCCCGGCTGGACACCCCGTTGAGCACCTCGCAGCTCGTGGTGGTGACCGGGCTGTCCCTCGGGACGGTGAGCGACCACCTCCGGGTGCTGCTGGACGCGGGAGCGGTCAGCAAGCGGCGGTCCGGGCGCGAGGTGCTCTACTGGCGTACGCCGCTCGGCGACGCGCTCGCCGCCGGCGGCTGAGCGGGATCGCCCGGCCGCCGGCCCACCGGGTCAGCCGTCGCGCTTGGTCGTCCAGCGGAAGGTGGTCAGGCAGAGCACCAGGCCGACCGCGCACCACACGGCGAGCACCAGGGCGACCCGGCCCAGCTCGAACGATCCGGCCGGCTCCTGTGCGCCGAAGCTCTCCGGCAGGAAGACCGAGCGCAGCCCCTGGCACATCCACTTCAGCGGGAAGATCGCCGCCACCTGCTGCATCCAGGACGGCAGCTCGGTGAAGACGAAGAACACCCCGGAGATGAACTGGAGCACCAGCGCCACCGGGGTGACCACCGCCGACCCGCTGCGCGCGGTGCGGGCCAGCGACGAGATGGCGATGCCGCAGAGGGTGCAGGCGGTCACGCCGAGCACCGACACCCAGCCGAAGGTCAGCCACTTCGCGGCGGTGCCGGGCAGGTCCAGGTCGAACAGCGCCACCGAGACGGCGAGCAGCAGCACCGTCTCCGCGACGCCGATGGCGACCACCATCAGTACCTTGCCGGCGAACCACACCCACTTCGGCATCGGCGTGCCCCGGTAGCGCTTGAGCACTCCCCGGTCGCGCTCGATCGGGATCCAGATGCCGAGGTTCTGGAAGCTGACGGTCATCAGGCCGGTCGCGATCATGCCGGTGATGAAGTACTGGGTGTAGCTGACCCCGGGGGCGATCTCGTCGCTGAAGATCGCCGCGAAGATCAGGATCATGATGACCGGGAAGCCCATCGTGAACACGACGGACTCCCGGCTGCGCAGGAACTGGGTGATCTCCAACCGACCCTGCCGCAGGGCGAGGGCCGCCGGGCCCCGCCGCCGCGCCGGTGCCGCGGCGGCCCGCGGGGCCGGCTTCATGGTGGCGGTCATGCGTGTCCGATCATGGTGAGGTAGATGTCCTCCAGGGTCGGCCGGGTCACCGTGAGGCCGGGCACCTCGCCGCCGAAGCGCGCGGCCAGCTCCGCCACCAGCGCCGTCGGCGTCGCGCTCTCGACGCTCTCCAACGCCCCGTCCGGCGTACGCCAGGAGACCGTGGCCAGCGCCTCCTGCCGGTTGCCGAGCCGGTTCGGCGCGGCGACCTCCACCAGCCGGCCGCCCGCGATCACCCCGACCCGGTCGGCCAGCGCCTCGGCCTCGTCCAGGTAGTGGGTGGTCAGCAGGATGGTGGTGCCGGCCGCGGCCAGGTCCCGGATCAGCTCCCAGAACTCGCGCCGCGCCTCCGGGTCGAAGCCGGTGGTCGGCTCGTCGAGGAAGAGCAGCTCGGGCCGGCCGACGATGCCGAGCGCCACGTCGAGCCGGCGCTTCTGGCCGCCGGAGAGGGTGTGCGTGCGGGCCTTCGCCTTGCCGGCCAGGCCGACCCGCTCGACGACCTTGTCCGGGTCGTCGGCGTCGGCGTAGAACCCGGCGAAGTGGCGGACCACCTCGCCGACGGTCAGCTCGTCGAACTCCCCGGTGCCCTGGAGCACGATGCCGACCCGGGAGCGCCAGTCCGCGGCCGGCTGCGCCGGATCGCTGCCGAGTACCGAGACCTCGCCGGCGTCCCGGCGCCGGAAGCCCTCCAGGATCTCCACCGTGGTGGTCTTGCCCGCGCCGTTCGGGCCGAGCAGGGCGAACACCTCGCCCCGGCGCACGTCGAGGTCGACCCCCGCCACCGCGACGGTGTCCCCGTACGCCTTGCGCAGCCCCCGGACGGAGATCGCGAGCTCGTCATCCATGCCGTCAAGTGTGCGACCTGGGCGGCGGGGCCGACCGGCCGGGGTGTGGTGGTCCCCGCCATGTCGGGCGGTTGGCACCCGGACGTCCCCTCCATGGAGCTGTGTGGTTTTCCACAGCGCCGGTGACTGAACGGTAACTTAGACTCCGGCCATGGACGAGAAGGCTCCCCCCGGCCGGCTGCCCGAGCGCGACCGCCCCTGGGTGATGCGCACCTACGCCGGGCACTCCTCGGCCGCCGCGACCAACGCGCTCTTCCGCCGCAACCTGGCCAAGGGGCAGACCGGCCTGTCGGTCGCCTTCGATCTGCCCACCCAGACCGGTTACGACCCCGACCACGAACTCGCCGCCGGCGAGGTCGGCCGGGTCGGGGTGCCGGTCGCCCACCTCGGCGACATGCGGGCCCTCTTCGACGGCATCCCGCTGGCCGAGATGAACACCTCGATGACCATCAACGCGCCGGCGATGTGGCTGCTCGCCCTCTACGGCACGGTCGGCGCCGAGCAGGGGGCCGAGCTGGCCCGCTGCGCGGGCACCACGCAGAACGACATCATCAAGGAGTACCTGTCCCGAGGGACGTACATCTTCCCGCCCGCGGCGTCGCTGCGGCTCACTGCGGACGTCATCGCGTACACGCTGCGCGAGATGCCCCGCTGGAACCCGGTCAACATCTGCTCGTACCACCTCCAGGAGGCCGGCGCGACGCCGGTGCAAGAGGTCGGCTTCGCGCTGGCCACCGCAGTCGCCGTGCTCGACGCGGTACGCGACTCCGGCCAGGTGCCCGCCGAGCGGATGGGCGACGTGGTGCAGCGGATCTCGTTCTTCGTCAACGCCGGGGTCCGCTTCGTCGAGGAGATCGCCAAGATGCGCGCCTTCGGCGCGCTCTGGGACGAGATCACCCGGGACCGCTACGGGGTGGAGAACCCGAAGCAGCGGCGGTTCCGCTACGGCGTACAGGTCAACTCGCTGGGGCTGACCGAGGCGCAGCCGGAGAACAACATCCAGCGGATCGTGCTGGAGATGCTCGGCGTCACGCTCTCCCGGGACGCCCGGGCCCGCGCCGTGCAGCTGCCGGCCTGGAACGAGGCGCTCGGCCTGCCCCGGCCGTGGGACCAGCAGTGGTCGCTGCGCATGCAGCAGGTCCTGGCGTACGAGTCGGACCTGCTCGAGTACCCGGACCTGTTCGCCGGCTCGCACGTGATGACCGCGCTGGTCGACGAGATCGTCACCGGGGCCCGGGTCGAGCTGGCGAAGGTGCTGGAAATGGGCGGCGTGGTCACCGCCGTGGAGACCGGCTACCTGAAGAGCGCGCTGGTCGCCTCGCTGGCCGAGCGGCGGCGCCGGATGGAGGCCGGCACCGACGTGGTGGTCGGCGTCAACCGGTTCACCGAGACCGAGCCGTCGCCGCTGACCGCGGCCGGCGCCGAGGCGATCGAACAGGTGGACCCGGCGGTGGAGAAGTCCGCCGCGGTCGCCGTACGCGAATGGCGGGCCAACCGGGACGCGGCCGCCGTCGACGCGGCCCTGGCCCGGCTCCGCGCGGACGCCGCGACCAGCACGAACCTGATGCCGGCGACGCTGGAGTGCGTGCGGGCCGGGGTGACCACCGGCGAGTGGGCCGGCGCGCTGCGGCAGGTCTTCGGCGAGTACCGGGCGCCGACCGGGCTGGCCGGTGGCGCCGGGGCCGGCGCGGACGCCGGGCTCGCCGGGGTGCGGGAGCGGGTCGCCGCCACCGCCCGCGAGCTGGGCAGCGGCCGGCTGCGGCTGCTGGTCGGCAAGCCCGGCCTGGACGGGCACTCCAACGGCGCCGAGCAGATCGCGGTACGCGCCCGCGACGCCGGCTTCGAGGTGGTCTACCAGGGCATCCGGCTGACCGCCGGACAGATCGTCGCCGCCGCCGTCGAGGAGGACGTGGACCTGGTCGGGCTCTCCGTGCTCTCCGGCTCGCACCTGGCCGCGGTGCCCGCGGTGCTGGACGGGCTGCGTGCCGCCGGCCGGTCGGACCTGCCCGTGGTGGTCGGCGGCATCATCCCGGCGGCCGACGCGGAGCAACTGCGCGCCGCCGGGGTGGCCCGGGTCTTCACGCCGAAGGACTTCGCTCTCACCGGCATCATCGACGAGCTCGTCACCGTGGTTCGGCAGGCCAACGGTCTGCGCTGAGGCCCCCGCCGTCACCGACCACCGGGGCGGTGGCGGCGGGTCAGCGCTGGTTGTCGCTCAGGCGATCAGCGCTGGTCGTAGGTGATGCAGTCGGCCATGTCGTTGTCCGGACCGACCTTGATCGCCGGCGCGTGGCACTCCAACTGGTCGTTGTGCCGGCAGTCGGCCCGCTGGCAGGCGCCGACCTGCGCGATGAGGCCGTCCACGCCGGCCTGGACGGTGGGCAGTTCGATGAACGTCCGGCAGTGCGCGTGGTCCATGCTGCCGATAGTGATGGCGAACGCGTGGCAGTCGCCGGTGTGGTTGTACCCGCAGGCCACCACCACGCACTCCTGAACTCGGGGCATCTCCATCGCTGCGGTCATGCCGACCTCCTCTAGTCCTGCGTGAATTCTACTGATTTGCCGGCCTTCCGGACCGGGATTCAGCCCTGCCCGAGCACCTCCGAGAGCGGCGCCGGCTCCAGGCCGCGCTCGGCCAGGCCGGCCAGGATGTGCGGCAGCGCCTCGTCGGTCATCGGCGCGTTCGCCTCCGTCACGTGCAGGATGATCACCGAGCCCGGGCGGACCCCGTCCAGCGCCGCCCGCACCACCGGTCGCCAGGACTTCGCGAACGGGTCGCCGCTGACCACGTCCCCGTCCACCACGGTCAGCCCCAGCGGTGCCAGCGCGTCGAGCGCGTTGCGGTCGTGGCACAGGCCGGGGAAGCGGAAGTACCGGGTCTGCCGCCCGCCGTACCCGGCCACCAGGTCGAACGTCCGGGCCACGTCGGCGGTCATCTCCCGCTCGGGTACGCGGGGGAGGCCGTAACAGTCCGGGGTGAAGGCCAGATGCCCGTACGTGTGGTTGGCCAGCTCGAAGCGCGGGTTCGCGGCCAGGCGGCGGGTGAGCGCCGGGTACTGCTCGACCCACATGCCGGTGAGGAAGAAGGTGGCCGGCACCCCCTCCCGCTCCAGCAGGTCGATGATCTTCAGGTTCGCGTACGACCGCACCGCGCCGCTGCGCAGCTGGCGCCGCATCGCGCCGGTCATGTCCGCGTCGAAGGTGAGCGCCACCTTGTTCCCGGTACGCGGCCCGTGGTCGACGACGGGAGGCACGCTCCCGACCGGGGTGGCGCCCGGCAGTTCCGGGCCGATCCCGGGCCGGGCGGTGACGGGCGGTGCCGAGGCGGGTGCCGATGCCCGCGGCGTCGCCGGTGCCGGGGACTGCGTGGCGGGTACCGCCGCCGGCATCCGGACCATGCCGGCGCTGGCCGGCGTACGGAGCGGGCTGGGGCCGGTCAGCAGGGCGGCCGCCGCGGCCACGGCGGCGAGGACCGCGACGACTGGAACGCGGGGAATCTTCACGGGCACCGCAAGATGATCGCAGCGCCGCCTCGGCTCGTGTGGCCGGGACCAGCGGGCCGGTAGCCGGAAGCGACCGGTGGCGGTGGGGCGGTCGCTCCGGTCTCGGGTCGTGGCCCGCAACCGACCTTGCGGTCAGCTGGGCGCAGGAGGGGGTGTGGCCCGCCGTGACGGGCTTTGGGCGGTCGGGCTTGCGGTTGCGTCGGGGTTTGCTTGCGGTGGGTGGGTGGTTGCGGTTGGGGGTGTGGCCCGCCGTGACCGGCTCCGGGCGGTCAGGCTTGATCCCTGCGCCGGTCACAGCGGGCCACACCCTCGCCGTGGTCCAGCTCCGTCGGCCGCGGACGGCGACTGGATGCACGTCTGCGCCGCGGCGCGGTCATGGTGGGCCGACGTTGTCGTGGTCCAGCTCCGCTCGTGCGGTCACGGTAGGCCCATCGTTGTCGTGGTTCGGGTCCGCTCGGCTGGTCGCGGCGGGCCTTGTCGTGGTTCAGTCCGCCCGGCTGGTCGCGGCGGGCGAACCTTCGTCGGGGGTCAGGTCCGCTCAGTGCGCTCTTGTCGTGGTCCGGGTCCGTTCGTGCCGCCGGTGCCGGGGCCGGTTCGCTCGTCCCGTCCGGCGTGCGCTGGCTGGCGGCCGGTCGGTTCGGGCGTGTCGGCGGGGGCTACGTTGTCCGAGAGGTTGATACCTCTGAGTCATCAATATGCCGCTGAGGTATCACGCTCGTTCCTCCGTGAACCCACCGGCACGAGGGCGCCCGGTGGGATCCCGACCGGTTGGGATGGAACTTCAGCGGGCGATCCGGACATTCCGCGCGTCAGGCTTCGTGGGCGTGCGGGCCCGTCGTCGTTTCGCCGATGTGGCGGTATCGACCCGTGCGGGATAACCCCATATCGGCGACACGGAGTCGATCACCCCGTCCGGCCCGTCGGCCGGGCTGGTGGTTCGACCCGTGAGTGGGGTGTTTGTCGGTTTGTGGGTGTGACCGGCGGCATCCGGGTGGTGGAATCGGGGCCGGGTCGGGGGCGTTACATCATGCGGACGATCGAGCAAGGGCACGCCGCCGGCCACGGCCGGCCCGGGGCCTGGCGGAATGATGGCGGGCGGCCGGTCGTTACATCCCCCGGCGATCGCAGCAACGGTCCCGTCTGGCTCCAACCGATGAGGGTCGTGGCCCCGGAATGATGGGGTGCTGGCGGTCGTTACATCCCCCGGCGATCGCAGCAACACCCCGCCCGGCAAGAGCCGGGTGAGGGTTCTGGCCCCGGAATGATGGTGGGCTGGCGGTCGTTACACCCAGTCCGGCACCGCGCAGGGCACCCCCGCCCGCTGGTGTGCCGGGCATCTGGCACCGGCCAGGGCATCCCCCGCCCGGCGAGAGTGCCGAGAGTGTCGAGTAGGTCTTTCCCCGAGTCTTTCTGGGCGCCTGATGGTGCTTGCGCCCCTTATGGCCCGTCCCCCCGGGCTGGTGGCGTCATCCCCCGAAGGAGCTTTGTGATGAACACGATCATGCGTAAGAGCGTTCTGGGTATTGCTGGTCTGGCTTTCGCCGGTGGCATCGCCGCTGGCCCCGCCACGCACGCTGACACCACCTCGGTCGAGGCCGTGAAGCCGGTTGCCGTGGTGCAGGCTGACAAGCCGGGTGTCGATAAGGCGAAGCTGATTCCGCATGGTGTGCAGGGTGAGCAGTCGCGCATCGAGCTCGACGGTGAGCAGGTGGAGAACGTGAAGGCGATCATCGCGGCGACGAAGAAGTCCGACATGGACGAGCGCGCCGCCGTGGTGGCGATCGCTACCGCGCTGCAGGAGTCGAAGCTGGAGAACCTGGGTCACCTGGGTGACCGGAATGACCACGACTCGCAGGGCCTGTTCCAGCAGCGCCCGTCCAGCGGTTGGGGCACGGTGGAGCAGATCACCGACCCCGAGTACTCGACCAAGGCGTTCCTGAAGGGCCTCAAGCAGGTCGACGGCTGGCAGGACATGCCGCTGACCAAGGCCGCCCAGACCGTGCAGGTGTCGGCCTACCCGTTCCACTACGCCCAGTGGGAGCAGCAGGCCGCCGACCTCGTCGCCGAGCACTGGAACAACTGACCCAACCCAACACGCAGCACTGACTTTCCGCATAGGGGGACTGCTGGCCGACACCCACACCGGGTGCCGGCCAGCAGCACATCCACCGACCGCAGGGCCAGCACCCACCCCGGGTGCCGGCCCTGCGGCATACCCGGACTCGGGCCGGCCCCCGGATCGCGGGCACTCGCCAGCGATGTCTTCCCAGCAGACCGACCGACACCTGCCACCGCTGACCGGCACCCACCACCGGGTATCGGCACCTCGCGGAACCGAACCGATCCCCGCCGGCACCGGCACGGCGGCGGCAGCGGCGCGCGCTGACACCGGCGGCCTGGCGCAGATCTTGGACAGTTACCGTCCGCCGCGAACCGAAACTGTCCAAGATCTCGACCAGCGCCCCACACACCCACGTCCCACGTCCCGCACACCCACGCGGACAGCGCGAGGCACCGACCCGACGACCGCGACCGGCGGTCGAGGCTCGACCGGGACAGGGGTGTGGCCCGCCGTGCCCGGCGCAGGGATCAAGCCTGACCGCCCGAAGCCGGCCACGGCGGGCCACACCCCCAAACCACGCCCCCGACGCAGCCCCACCCACCTGGCGGACCCCGAACCCTGAACGCAGCCGGGCCCGACCACCGGCGGGAGAGAGAGCGGTCAGACCCGGTAGCCGGCGGCGCGGGCGGCTTGGCGTTCCCGGCGGCGGTCGGACCGGCGGCGCAGGAACCAGAACAGGAAGAGCGCCATGCCGGCCAGGAACGCCAGCACCAACACCGGCAGGATGATCGCCACCACAGACATCACCACGCTGGTGGCGTCCTCGGCGGTGCTCGCGACCGGCGCGCCCACCCCGGCGGTGGTCGCGTTGATGACCGGCCGCGCGGCCGACTTGAGCAGGTGTACGCCGAGCGCGATCAGCACCCCGGTCACCACGGGGACCCACTCGCTGGAGGAGAAGAAGCTCCCCGGGTCGCTCACCGTGACCGTCTCCGAGGTGGACCCGGCGCCGAAGGCCAGGCCGCCGGCCGTCGGGCGGACCACGGTCTGCACCACGTCGTTGACGTGGTCGACCACCGGCACCTTGTCGGCGACCACCTCGACGGCGAGCAGCACGGCGAGGATGAGGATCACCCAGCCGTTGCCGAGCCACTGCCAGCCGCTCGGCAGGTCGATGAGGTCGGTGTAGCGGGCCAGCAGCCCCATGGTGAGCAGGGGGATGTAGGCGTTCAGGCCCGCCGAGGCGGCGAGGCCGGTGCCGGTGAGGACTTCGAACACCGTCTCAGCATCGCACCGGCACGCCAGTGCCGCTCGGTGGCGTCGGCCGGCGTCTCCGCTACCCTCGTCGGGTGCGGTTGGTGATTGCGAAGTGCTCGGTGGACTACGTCGGACGGCTCTCGGCCCACCTGCCGCCGGCCACCCGGTTGCTGATGGTGAAGGCGGACGGGTCGGTGTCCATCCACGCCGACGACCGGGCGTACAAGCCACTCAACTGGATGAGCCCGCCGTGCCGGCTGGAGGAGGCACCGGGCGTCTGGCGGGTGGTCAACAAGGCCGGCGAGGAGCTGCGGATCACCCTGGAGGAGATCTTCCAGGACACCTCGTACGACCTGGGTGTCGACCCGGGCCTGCGCAAGGACGGCGTGGAGGCGCACCTGCAGGAACTGCTGGCGGCCAACCCGACGGCGCTGGGCGAGGGCTTCACGCTGATCCGCCGGGAGTACATGACCGCGATCGGCCCGGTCGACCTGCTCTGCCGGGACGGGCAGAACGCCACGGTCGCCGTCGAGGTGAAGCGCCGGGGCGAGATCGACGGCGTCGAGCAGCTCACCCGCTACCTGGAACTGCTCAACCGCGACCCGCTGCTGGCCCCGGTGGCCGGTGTCTTCGCGGCACAGGAGATCAAGCCGCAGGCCCGGGTGCTCGCCACCGACCGGGGGATCCGCTGCGTGGTGGTGGACTACGACAAGCTGCGCGGCATCGAGCGGGACGAGCTGACCCTGTTCTGACCTCCGGCGGCCGACCCGCGGCGGCCGACCCGCAGCGGTCACCCGCCCGCGGCGGCGCCGGGCGAACCCCGCCGGTCACCCGCCCGCGGCGGCCCCGGGCGAACTCCGCCGGTCACCTGCCACGGCGCCCGGCGGACCACGGCGGTCAGCGGCCGTACATCACCTTGATGGCCTTGACCAGCCGGGCGACGTCGGTGGGCGTCCGGTCGAAGGTGGTCGACGGCAGCAGCGAGCGGGCCCGACGACGGGTGATCGCCTTGGCCCGGCCGAACTCGCGCAGCCCGTCCTCGCCGTGGATCCGGCCGAAGCCGGACTCGCCCACGCCGCCGAACGGCAGGGTGGACATCCCGGCGAAGGTCAGCGTGGAGTTGACCGAGGCCATGCCCGAGCGCAACCGGCGGGCGATCGCCACCGCGCGCTGCCGCCCGAAGACCGAACCTCCCAGGCCGTACGGCAGGGCGTTGGCCCGGCTGACCGCCTCCTCGGCGTCGCGGACCCGGTTGATGGTGAGCGTCGGGCCGAACGTCTCCTCGCGTACGGCGGCCGAGTCCTCGGGCACGTCGACCAGCACGGTGGGCCGCACGTACGGCGGCTGTACCGCGTCCGCGCCGCCGAGCACCGCGCGCCCGCCCCGGGCCAGCGCGTCGTCGATGTGCCGGCGGATCACGTCGAGCTGGCTCGGCATGGTGATCGGCCCGATGTCGGCGCCGTCCGCGCCGACGGTGAGCCGGCCGGCCCGCTCCACCACCTTGCCGACGAAGGCGTCGAAGACCGGCTCGACGGCGTACACCCGCTCGATGCCGATGCAGGTCTGGCCGGCGTTGGTCAGCGCACCCCAGACGCACGCCTCGGCGGCGGCGTCCAGGTCGGCGTCCGCGTCCACGATCATGGCGTCCTTGCCGCCGGCCTCCAGCAGCACCGGGGTCAGCGACTCGGCGCAGGCCGTCATCACCTTCTTCGCCGTCGCCGTGGAGCCGGTGAACGCGATCTTGTCGACCCCGGAGCGGCAGAGCGCCGCGCCGACGTCGCCGAGGCCGTGCACCGCGGTGAGCACCGGGTGTTCCGGCACCACCTCGGCGAAGCTGTCGACCAGCCACTGCCCGACGGCGGGGGTGTACTCGCTGGGCTTGAAGACCACCGCGTTGCCGGCGGCCAGCGCGTACGCGGTGGATCCGATCGGGGTGAAGACGGGGTAGTTCCACGGGCCGATCACGCCGACCACCCCGTACGGCTGGTATTCGAGGTGGGCGGAGAACTCGGCGAGCACGAGCCGCGAGCGGACCCGGCGCGGGCCGAGCACCCGGCGGGCGTTGCGCGCCGCCCAGTCCACGTGCTCGACGGCGGTGACCAGCTCGACGACGGCGTCCGCGACCGGCTTGCCGCCCTCGGTGTGGATCAGCTCGGCGAGCTGCTCGATCCGCTGGGCGAGCAGCGCCCGCCAGCGCAGCAGCCGCCGCCGGCGCCCGGCGAAGCCGAGCCCGGCCCACCACTCGGCGGCCGCCCGGGCCCGCTTGACCGCCTCGGTCACCTCGGCCGCGGTGGCGATCGGATAGCGCCCGGCCTCGGCGCCGGTCGCGGGGCTGGTCGAGACCAGAAGACCGTCCTCGATGCGGGGGGCGCCCGGGACCTGCACTGCCGTCATGGCGGAAGTCTAGACCCGAGGATTACTCGCCGGTAGGGGTCGGCGCCGGCGCTCCCGGCGGAGCCCGCCGCGCGGCCGCCGCACCGGCCGCGCTGGGCCGGTGCACCGGACGGGTCGTCGGGCTCGTTGAACGGGCGGAGGGGGCCGTCCGGCACGCGGGAGGCGGATGCCGTTCCGACGAAGGACGGATGACCGCCCGGGGAGGCGGAGTTGACCGCGTGGGCGGTGGAGACAACTACTTTCTGATGGCAGGCTGGCGCGCGGGGTGACCGTGCGGGTGGAGGGCTGACTGTCCATGGAGGAACATCCGAATCTCTTGCCGTTGTTGACCGTGGCCGGTGGATCGATGCGCGGGGCGAGTTTCCGGGTCCGCCGGACGCCGCTGGTGATCGGCCGTGCGCCGACCGTCGACGTGGTGCTGAACGACCTGCACCTGAGCCGTCGGCACGCCCAGGTGTGGCTCACCCCGGAGGGGGTGTCGCTGGCCGACCTGGGCTCGACGAACGGCACCTGGTTGAACGACCGGCGGATCACCGGCGTGGAGTGGCTCAGCGACGGCGACGTGATCCGGCTCGGCCGTACCGAGCTGCGGTTCTTCGACCCGGGAGTGGCCGTCACCGACCCGGTGGGCCTGCTGATCGGCACCCCGCGGCGGGACCACCGGCCGACCCTGCCGCTGCCGGTCGCCGCCCCGCCCGCCGGCGCCCGGCCGCCGGAGCGCACCGTGCCGGCCACGCCCGGCGTACGGAACGCGCCGGGCCAGTCGCCGGTGCCGGCCGGGCCGGGCATGGCGGCGGAACCGACCGTGCCGCCCGCGCCCGCCGTGCCGACCGCACCGTAGGGCGGGCGGACCGCCACCTCCCGGCGGCCGGTCATAGCGGCCGGACACATGGACGCGCCGGCGGCCGGGTGGCAGCATGCCGCGGATGGAGAGCGTGCGGCAGGTCGTCACGGCGAACGGGATCACCCAGGCGGTACGGGTGGCCGGGCCGCCGGAGGGCGTACCGCTGCTGCTGATCCACGGCAACTGCTCGTCGGCCCTGTTCTGGGAGCCGCTGGTCCGCCGGCTGCCGGCCACGCTCCGGGTGGTCGCACCCGACCTGCGCGGCTACGGCGAGACGGACACCGCCCCGGTGGACGCCACCCGGGGGCTGCGCGACTTCGCCGACGACGTGGCCGCCCTGCTGGACGAGGGGTCGCTGTTCCCGACCGGGGCCCGGCCGGTGGTGGCCGGCCACTCGCTCGGCGGGGGAGTGGCCATGCAGCTGCTGGTCGACCACCCGGACCGGGTGGCCGCGCTGCTGCTCTCCGCCCCCGTCTCGCCGTACGGTTACGGCGGCACCCGCGACCTGGCCGGCACGCCGACCACCGCCGACTTCGCCGGCACCGGCGGGGGCACCGCCAACCAGGACTTCGTCAAGCGGCTGGCCGCCGGCGACCGCGGCGCGGACGCCCCGACCAGCCCGCGCAACGTGCTGCGGGCCACCTACGTGGCCGACCCGGCGTCCCTCGGCGCTGACGAGGAACTGCTGCTGGACAGCGTCCTGTCCACGGCCACCGGCGACGACAACTACCCGGGCACGGCGGTCGCCTCGGCGAACTGGCCGGGCACCGCGCCCGGCCGTCGCGGGGTGCTCAACGCCCTTTCTCCGGCGCACTTCCGGATCGCCGACGACCTGGTCGCGGTCGCCGACAAGCCGCCGGTCACCTGGATCCACGGCGACGCCGACGTGATCGTCTCGGACACCGCGCTGATGGACCTGGCGTACCTGGGGTCGTTGGGCGCGGTGCCCGGCTGGCCCGGCGAGGTGGACTGCCCGCCGCAGCCGATGGTCGGCCAGACCCGGGCGGTGCTCGACCGGTACGCGGCCGCCGGCGGCAGCTACCGAGAGGTGCTGCTGCCCGGTTGCGGGCACAGCCCGCACCTGGAGCGGCCGGCCGAGTTCGTCGCCGAACTGCTCGCCCTGACCGCCGGCCCGACGGCCTGACCCGTCCGATCCGACCCCCGCACGCCCCCGGGCGGACATCGACCGACGGCAGCGCCGACGGTGGTGAAATATCCCACGGCGTCTCGACAACCGACGGTCACGTGGCAGACTCGCGCGCATAACCTTAGTGGCCGTTCATGCGGCCGTGCGGAGCATTGGGGAGGCCGGTCGTGGCGCGCGAGTTCAGCAGCGTGGGCGTGGTGGGACTGGGCACCATGGGTGCCGGCATCGTCGAGGTCTTCGCCCGCAACGGCATCGACGTGGTCGCGGTCGAGATCTCCGACGCCGCGCTGGAGCGCGGCCGGGCCACCCTGACCGGCTCCACCGACCGGGCGGTGGCCAAGGGCAAGCTCGCCGAGGCCGACCGGGACGCCCTGCTGGCCCGCGTCGACTGGCAGGTGGGGCTGGACGCGCTGCACTCGGTCGACCTGGTGATCGAGGCGGTGCCCGAGCACCTCGACCTGAAGCAGCGGATCTTCGCCGAGCTGGACCGGGTCTGCAAGCCCGAGGCGATCCTGGCCACCAACACCTCGTCGCTGAGCGTCACCGAGATCTCGGTCGCCACCACCCGGCCCAATCAGGTCATCGGCATCCACTTCTTCAACCCGGCGCCGGTCATGAAGCTGGTCGAGGTGGTCCGGACGGTGGTCACCTCGGCCGACGTGGTCGCCGACGTGGAGGCGCTCTGCGAGCGGCTGGGCAAGGTCGACGTCACCATCAACGACCGGGCCGGCTTCATCGCCAACGCGCTGCTGTTCGGCTACCTCAACCACGCGGTCGGCATGTTCGAGTCGCACTACGCCAGCCGCGAGGACATCGACGCGGCCATGAAGCTCGGCTGCGGCCTGCCGATGGGTCCGCTCGCCCTGATGGACCTGATCGGCCTGGACACGGCGTACGAGATCCTGGACACCATGTACCGGCGCGGCGGCCGGGACCGCCGGCACGCCCCGGTGCCGCTGATCAAGCAGATGGTCACCGCGGGGCTGCTGGGCCGCAAGTCCGGCCGGGGCTTCTACACCTACGAGCGGCCCGGCTCGCCGGTGGTCGTACCGGACGAGCAGACGCCGGTGGCGACGGGGTCGGCGCTGGCCGACGGCGCCCGGGCCATCGCCAAGGTCGGCGTGGTCGGCTCCGGGACGATGGCGACCGGGATCATCGAGGTGTTCGCCAAGGCCGGCTACGAGGTCGTCTCGGTGACCCGGGGTGCGGAGAAGTCGGCCAAGGTCTGCGAGGCGGTCAAGACCTCGCTGAACAAGGGCGTGGTGCGGGGCAAGCTCAGCGAGGCCGACCGGGACGCGGCGCTGGGCCGGGTCACCTGGTCCGCCGCCCTGGACCACCTCGCCGACGTCGACCTGGTGGTCGAGGCGGTGGTCGAGGAACTCAGCGTCAAGAAGGCCCTCTTCGCCAGCCTCGACGAGATCTGCAAGCCGGGCGTGGTGCTCGCCACCA
Organism: Micromonospora echinaurantiaca; assembly: GCF_900090235.1. Classification (NCBI taxonomy): domain Bacteria; kingdom Bacillati; phylum Actinomycetota; class Actinomycetes; order Micromonosporales; family Micromonosporaceae; genus Micromonospora; species Micromonospora echinaurantiaca. The sequence continues at coordinate 448,689 of NZ_LT607750.1, forward strand.
CCACCTCGTCGCTGCCGGTGATCGACGTCGCGATGGCCACCCAGCGGCCGGCCGACGTGGTCGGGCTGCACTTCTTCAACCCGGCCCCGATCATGCCGTTGGTGGAGATCGTGCAGACCATCCGCACCTCGGCGGAGACCACCGCCACCGCCCGCGCGGTCTGCGCGGCGCTGGGCAAGACCGGCGTGGTCTGCGGCGACCGGTCCGGTTTCATCGTCAACGCGCTGCTCTTCCCGTACCTGAACGACGCGGTGAAGATGCTGGAGGCGAGCTACTCCACCGCCGACGACATCGACTACGCGATGAAGCTGGGCTGCGGCTACCCGATGGGCCCGTTCGAGCTGCTCGACGTGGTCGGCCTGGACGTCTCGCTGGCCATCCAGCGCGAGCTCTACCTGGAGCTGCGCGAGCCGGGCTTCGCGCCCGCGCCACTGCTGGAGCACCTGGTGACCGCCGGCTACCTGGGCCGCAAGAGCGGTCGCGGGTTCCGCGACCACACCAACCGCTGACCCGGTCAACGCCGGCCGGCGCCGGCGGCGTCTGGAGGATGTGACCTTCGAGGAGTACGTCGGCAGCCGCGGCCCGGCCCTGATCCGGCTGGCCCGGCTGCTGACCGGCGACGCACACCGGGCCGAGGACCTCACCCAGGACGTGCTGGCCCGGGCGTACGTGCACTGGCGCCGGATCGCCCGCACCGACCGGCCCGACGTGTATGTGCGCCGGATGCTGGTGAACGCGAACACCTCCTGGTGGCGGCGGCGGTCCAGCCGCGAGGTGGCGGTCGCCAGCTTCACCGAGCGCCCCCAGCGGGGCGACCTCGGCGGCGAGGCGGCCGACCGGGACGAGATGTGGCGGCTGATCAGCGCCCTGCCCGACCGCCAACGCGCCGTGCTGGTGCTGCGCTACTACGAGGACCTGGACGACGTGACGATCGCCCAGATCCTGGACTGCTCCCCGGTCACCGTCCGCACCCACGCGATGCGGGCGCTCGCCCACCTCCGGGAGCGCTGCGGCGTCCCGACGACCAAGGGGAGCCGGCCGTGACCGACCTTGACCAGCGGATCGCCTCGGTGCTGCGGGAGCGCGCCGAGGGAGAGATCGATTCCCACCGGCTGCTGTCGGCCTCGCGGGCCAGGGGTCGCCGCCGTCAACTGCGTCGCCGGTTCGCCACGGGCACGGCGCTGGCCCTGGTCGGCGTACTCGGCTTCGTCGGGGTGACCGGGCCGGACCTCACCGGACTGCCCGGCCGGCTGCCCTGGACCGCGGCCACGCCGACCGTCGCCCCGCCGGTGCCGCCCCGGGTCGACGGGGTGCCCGGCGCGGCCCAGCGGCCGGAGCTGGTGGGCACCGACCCGCGGGTGCTGCACCTCGGCGTCGACCGGAGCCGAGCCCGCTACCTGCGCTGGGCCGTCCACAGCTCGAACCGGGTCGAGTCGGTCCAGTTCAGCGTCGGCGGCGGCCGGCCCGTCCTGGTCGAGGTGAGCGGCTCCGCGGAGGCGATCGACGAATTCCTCCTCGACGGCGTCCCCCTCCAGGAGGCCGTGATTCCGCTGACCTTCGACGGCGCCGTCCAAGAGTTCGGGGGTACGGCCCGCGGGCTGGTCACGGCCTGGCAGCCCGCTCCCGGCCTGTACGCCCGAGCGAGCACGCTCGGCGGCGACCGGAGCGCCCTCGCCCAGGCCATGGACGCCGTCCGCTGGGACGAGGCACGACGGTGCGCGACGCCGCTGCGGCTGAGCACCCTGCCGGCGGGCGCGACGCTGAGCGCCTGCTCGGTCGAGGCCACCGCCTTCCCGGCGGGCCTCCGGGTGGAGTTCACCCTCCACCGGGAGCCGTCGGCGACCATGTGGGTGCGGCTGCTGTACGGGGCGCAGATCGCTGGCGGCACCACCGAGAGCAACCGCGTGGTGGGTGGCCGTCCCGCCTACCTCTACCCGGACGGCACGAAGCTGGAACTGCTCGGCATCCCGAAGGCGCACCTGACCGCCGACTTCGGTGCGCCGTTGCCCGGGACGGAGCGTCCCGAGGGCGACCCGGGCTTCAGCGAGGCCGACGCGACGGGCGTGCTGGCCGGGGCGCAGCTGGCGAAGGACCTGACCGACCCGGACACCTGGGAGTGACCGCGCGTCGTCGGCCGGGCCGCCCGAGCCGGGCCGGTCCGGCCGACGGCCGTACGCTTGGGAAGCGTGAGCCCCCGCCGTAACCGACCCCGCCGCGACGACACCGCGCACCTGGACACCGACCGGGTCCGCCAGGGGGTCGCCTCGGTGCAGCAGTGGCGCGACGGCGACTGGCAGGTACGCGGGATCACCGGCGGGGCGTCGGTGAAGACGTACCGCTGTCCCGGCTGTGACCAGGAGATCCGCCCGGGCGTGGCGCACGTGGTGGCCTGGCCGGCCGACGGCCGGGGTGACCTGACCGACCGCCGGCACTGGCACAGCGGCTGCTGGCGGGCCCGGGACCGGCGCGGGCCCAACCTCCAGCGCGGCCGCGGCGCTCCCCGGCACGGCTGAGCGATCTGGATCACCTGGTTCCCGCCTCGCCGGGCGGCGGATCCGGCGGCGCGGGAGACTGGGACGGTGAGCACACCGATCCGCGCGTCGTCGATCCTGCCCGGCCGCCGTGAGGACATCGAGCTGCACACCGCGGACGGTCTGCGGCTGGTCGGCGAGCTGGCCCGCCCGCTGGACCGGGAGCCGGTGGCCACCCTGGTCTGCCTGCATCCGCTGCCCACGCACGGCGGGATGATGGACAGCCACGTCTTCCGCAAGGCGGCCTGGCGGCTGCCCGCCCTGGCCGACCTGGCCGTGCTGCGGTTCAACACCCGGGGCACCAGCAGCCTGCGGGGCACCAGCGAGGGCGCCTTCGACAACGCGGTCGGCGAGCGCTTCGACGTCGCCGCCGCCATCGAGTACGCCGAGTTCCACGAGCTGCCGGACATCTGGCTGCTCGGCTGGTCGTTCGGCACCGACCTGACCCTCAAGTACGGCTGCGACCCGGCGGTGACCGGGGCCATCCTGCTCTCCCCGCCGCTGCGCTTCTCCACCCCGGCCGACCTGGCCCAGTGGGCGGACGCCGGCAAGCCGCTGGTCGCGCTCGTCCCCGAGTTCGACGACTACCTGCGCCCGGACGAGGCCCGGGAGCGCTTCGCGGCGGTGCCGCAGGCCGAGGTGGTCGGGGTGCCGGGGGCCAAGCACCTCTGGGTCGGTGACGCGGAGACCGCGCTGGACGAGGTGGTCCGCCGGGTCAACCCGGCCGCCACGGTCCCGCTGCCGACCACCTGGGACGGCCCGATGACCTCCGGCGACGTGAGCGCGTACGCCGACCGCACGGTGGCCTCGTTCGCCGACCGTCCGGTGCCCGGTCCGCCGGCCGGCCAGGCCGGCTGAGCAGGCCCGCCGGTCTGCCGGTCGGGCTGACCCGCCCGGGCCGGGCTGTCCGGCCCGCCGGGGCGGATCAGCGGGACTGCTGTCGGGGGAGCACCACCTCGCGCAGGATCAGCTGGACGGCCGCGACCAGCGGGATGGCCAGCAGCGCGCCCACCACGCCCATCAGCGCCACCCCGAGCAGCGCGGCGACCAGCGCGGCGACCTCGTTGACCTCCACCGACCGGCGCATGATCTTGGGGTAGATGAGGTAGTTCTCCACCTGCTGGTAGATCACGAAGAACACCACGCAGGCGATGCCGACCGGCAGGTCGGTGGCGAAGCCGACCAGGCTGACGATGACCGCGCCGAGGGTGGCGCCGATCTGCGGGATCAGGTCGGCCACCGCGACCACCACGGCCAGGGCGAACGGGTACGGCAGCCCGGCGATCAGCGCGAACACGAAGGTGCTCACCCCGGCCAGTACCGCGATGCTGAGCGCGCCGACCATGTACGCGCCCACCTTGGTCAGGATCTCGTCGCCGATCAGCCGCACCCGTTCCCGGCGGGAGGCCGGCACCACCGCGTAGCCGAGCGCCCGGAGCTTGTCGAAGTAGACCAGGAAGTAGATGGTCAGCACGAGCACGGTGAGGGCCCGGAAGATGGTGCCGAAGATGAGCTGGGCGCCGCCGAGCACGCCGCCCAGGGCCCGGCCGACGGTCTCCGCGTTGGCGGCGCCCTGCACCCGCTCCATCACGTCGTACCGCTCGACGAGGTCGTTGACGGTCTGGTTGCGACGCAGCGCCTCGACGTAGCTCGGCAGCTGCTCGATGAACTGGCCGGACTGGGTGACGATCGGCGGCACCAGCGCCACCACGCCGCCGCAGAGCAGCAGCAGCACGGTCAGCGCGACCACCGCCACGGCCAGACCGCGCGGCAGGCCGAACCGCCGTAGCCGGAGCACCGCCGGGTTCAGGCCGACGGCCAGGAAGAGCGCGATGACCACCAGGACCAGGATCCCGGCCGCGTTGCGCAGCCCCAGGTAGACGGTGTACGCGAGCAGCGCGCCGAGCGCGCCGGTGAAGCCGACCAGGAAGCTGTTGCGGCGCAGCGGCCGCCCGGGCCGGCCGAACCGTCCGGACGCGGTGTAGACCGGCGGGTCGTCGTCCGACCCGGCTCGGCTGCCCTCCTCGGGCGTCGCGTCCGGCCCGCTCGGCTCCCGCGCCGGCGCCGAGGTCCCAGGCCGGTCCGGTTCCGCGCCGGGCCGGGATGCTTCCGGCCGCTCCGGGTCCGGTCCGTGCGTCGTCGGCTCGCCCTGCGCCACCGGGACCTCCTCCGGTCACGTCCGGCGGATCCACCGGACACCGCTGCCGACCCGCGCGAGCGGGTTCCAGCCAGGAGCGTAGCGGGCGCGGGGGACGGTACGGCGAACCGACGGACGCTCGGGCTGCGCCGGCCAGCACGCCGCCGCGCCGACCGGCGGTGCCTGCTGGCCGGTCGACGATGTGGACGGACGGGTCTCAGGTGTTCAGCCGGGGCACCGCCACGGGTGCGGTCGAGCGTGTTCGATCTGCGCGGGATCCGGCGGCCCGGGTGTGGGCGGGACGCCGCCGGCCCCGGTCAGTCCTTCTCGGCGCTGACCGTGCTGGGCTTGGCGCTGCGCTCGTCGATGGTCGGCTTGGTGGGCCGCTTGCCGTTCTCGCCGGTGCTGGTGATCTTCGTCGGGGTGGCGCCTCGGCCGCCCTCACCCGGGACCGCGGCCACCGTCGGCTCGCCGCCCACACCGGCCCCGCCGCCGTCCGCCGTGGTCACCGGTTCGGCGACCGGGCCCGCCTCCGCCTGACCGGCCCCGGCCGGCTGGCCGCCGGCGGGCTTCCCGTCGGGCTTGGCGCCGTCCGGCTTCCCGTCCGGCCCGCCCGCCGGCTTCGCGCCGGAGACCGCCGCCGCGGCGTCGCCGGCCGGCTTCGGGCCGCCCGCGTCCACGGTCTGCTTCTGGCTGGTGCTCGGCGGGCTGGCCGGCTTCGCGCTCGCCTCCGCCGCGGTGGCCGGTCGCGCCGCGGCACCCGCCGGGATCCCGGACGCCGGCTTGGCGTCGGACCCCGGCTTGGTACCCGCGCCGGCCGGCTTCACCGCGCCGTCGGGGCGTTTCGCGTTGCCGGCCTTCGGGCCGGTCGTCGGTGCGGCCACGGTGGCGCCGTCGGTGCCGGCGGGGCGGCCGCCGGCGGTGGTCAGTTGCAACCGCAGCTCGGCCACCTGCCGCTGGAGCTCGTCGGACTCCTGCCGGGACTGCCAGGTCTCCTGGCGCAGGTCAGCGAGCTGCTGCTGGGCCTGGGCGATCTCCAGCATCACCTGGGCGAGCTGCTGCCGGCCGGCGGCCGCCTCCTGCTGGGTGGCGGCGAGGTGCTGCTGGGTGGTGGCCAGGTGCTGCTGGGTGGTGGCGGCGTACTCCTCGAACTGCCGGCGGGAGGTCGCCACGTACTCGTCGGCCGTGCGCCGCTTCTCGGCCGCCTCCGACTCGACCCGGCTGAGCAGCGTCGTGGCCTCCTCCTCGGCCTGCTGGCGCATGGTGAGCGCGTCCCGCTCGGCGGCCTCGCGGACCGCGGCGGCGCCCTGCTCGACCTCGTTCTTCCGGGTGCGGTACTCCGACTCCAGCTGCGTGCGCCGCTTGGTGTACGTCGACTCCAGCTCGTCCTGCCGCGTCTTGTGCTGCTTCTCCATCTCCGCGTTGCGGGTCTTGTACTGCTTCTCCAGCTCGGTGCGGCGGGTGGTGAACTCCTGCTCGGCGGCGGCCCGCCGCTGGGCCAGCTCCCGGTCGGCCGCCTCGCGCCGACCGTTCACCTCCTTCTCCACGCCGGCCCGCCAGGCGCCCAGCTCCTGCTGCGTCTGCGCCCGGGCGTGCTGCACGTACGCCTCGGTCTCGCTGCGCATCCGCTGCACGTACGCCTCGGTCTCGGCCCGGCTGCGCCGGGCGGACTCGGTCGCCTGCGTGGTCAGCCGCTCCGCCTCCTGGCGGGCCTTCTCCCGGGTGGCCCGGCCGGCGGTGCTGGCATCGTCGATGATCTGCTTGGCCTCGCGCTGGGCCTTGGCGTGGGTGGCCCGGCCGGCCTCGGTGGCCTGCTCGACCAGGCGGCGGGCCTCCTGCTGGGCCTTGGCGTGCACCTCCTTGGCGGCCTCGCGCAGCTCGGTCGCCTCCTGCTGGGCCTTGGCGTGTGCCTCCTTGGCGGCCTCGCGCAGCTTGGTCGCCTCCTGCTGGGCCCGGGTGTGGATCTCCTTCGCCGCGTCGCGCAGCTGGGTGGCCTCCTGCTGCGCCTTGGTCAGCGCCTCCTGGGCGGCCTTGCGCAGCCGCTCGGCCTCCGCCTTGGCGGACTTGACGGCGGCGTCCGCCTCGGCCTTGCGGGCGGCGGTGTGCCGCTCCTCCTCGGCCCGGCGGGCGGCCAGCGCGATCTCGAAGTCCTTGAGCGCCTTGGCGGCCTCCGCGCGGGCCTCCTCGATGATGTGCTCGGCGGCGGCGCGGCGGGCCTCGATCTCCTCGTTGGCCTCGCGCAGGATCGCCTCGGCCTGCTCCTCGGCGAGGGTGAGGATCTGTTCGACCCGGGGGCCGAGGTGCCGGAACGAGGCGCGGTCGACCACCCCGACCTGCTTGCGCACCTGGGCCAGATCCCGCTGGAGCACCTCGACCTGGCCGGCCAGCTTGTGGATCTGTGTGTAGGCCTGCTCCCGCTCAGCCGCGAGGGTCGCGATCTCGTGCTCCGCACGCGCGACGTACCGGTCGACCTGTCGTTTCTCGTACCCCCGCAGAGCGGACTCGAAGCTGGGCTCCGTGGTCACGTCCCCGCCGAGAGCGAACAGTTCCTCGCCGTGCGACATGCCCCCATCCTCACACGCATCGGGCCCTCCTGGGGCGATACGGACGCCCCTGTTGGGACCTGTTTCACTGCGTTTCGGTGCTCGACTCCCACGGACCGGGAAACGCATACGGCGCGGGGAGCCACCGGTCACCCGGTGTCACCCCGCGCCGTGTCATGCCCCGGCCGGGCCGGTCAGCCGGCGGTCTCCGCGGCCACCTTGTCGCCGCTGCCGTCGGCGGCCTTCTTCGCCTCGGCCTGCGCGGGCGCGGCCGAGCCCGGCACGCCGGGCACGATGCCGGCGAGACCGGAGAGCATCTGGCCCAGCTGCGCGGTGACCGCGTCCTTCTGGCGGGTGAGGTCCTCCACCTCGCGGCGGGCAGCCTGAGTGGTCAGCTCGGCCTCGGTGCGCGCCTCGCTGAGCAGCCGCTGCGACTCGGCCCGCGCCTCGTTCAGCGTCTTCTCGGCCAGCGCCTTGGCCTTCTCGACCGTCTCGGTCGCGGTGCGCTCCGACTCGACCCGGCGGGCCTCGGCGCGCTGCTCGATCTCCTTGGCCCGCTCCTGGGCGGCCCGGGCCCGCTGCTCGGCCTCGCTGACCAGCTTCTGGGTCTGCGCCACCTGGGCGGCGTGCCGCTCGGACTCCTCGCGCTCGGCCTTCTCGCGCCGCTCGGCGAGCTGCAGCTCAAGGGCCTGGAGGTCCTTGTCGCGCTTGTCGCGGGCGTCGGTGAGCAGCTTGGTCGCCTCGGCGCGCTTCTCCTCGGCCTCGCGGGCCGCCTTGGCCCGCTGCTGGGTGATCTCCCGCTCGGCGGTGGCGCGCAGCGTGGCGACCTCGCGCTCGACGGTGGACTTCAGCTCGGCCACCTCGTGCGCGGTGACCGTACGCAGCTGCTTGGTCTCGCGGTCGGCGTCCGCGCGCAGCGTGTCGGCCTCGCGGCGGGCCTGCACCCGGACCTCGGCGGCCTCCCGCTCGGCGGCGGTGCGGACGTTGCCCGCCTCCCGCTCGGCGGTGGCCTTCATCGCGGCCGCCTCGGCGCGGGCCTTGTCGGTGATCTCCCGCGCCTCGAGGCGGGCGGCGGACAGGATGCCCTCCGACTCGCGCTTGGCCTCGTTGCGGTGGTCGTTGGCCTGCTCCTCGGCGAGGCGGAGGATCTGCTCGACGCGGGTGCCGAGGCCGGAGAGGGTCGGCCGGCTGTTCTCCTCGAGCTGCTTGTTGGTGTCCGTGAGCTTCTGCTCCAGCGCGGCCATGCGCTGCTCGGCCTGGCGGAGCCGACGCTGCGCGTCGTTCATCCGCTGCTCGGCCTCGGCGCGGGCCTGCTCGGACTGGGTCAGCGCGGCGGTCATCCGGCCGATGAAGTCATCGACCTGGTGAGTGTTGTATCCGCGCAGGCCGACGGTGAAATCTGGCTGCGAGTTCGCGTTATCGAAGAACGCGAGAGGGGAGGACTGCTGCTGGGGCATTGGGACATACTCGCAGACGCCCCAGGGTCCTTCGCAAGAGCGGTGCCGAGCTTTGGTGTCCTGTTTACATGGTCAACTTCGGCGTCCGCCGGACACCGGACCAACCGGCGATCTTGGCAGGTCCCGGGCGGGTCGGACGGCTGGGTCCGAGAGCCGGAAAAAGGGCCGCGGGGCAAGCGCCCGCGGCCCTTTGTCGCCGCCGGTCGCGGGCACTCGAATGGGTGCCCGCGACCGGTGCGGAATGGCGATCGACCGTTGCGGCAATCGTCGCCGGCGGCCCCTGTCGGGTCAGTGGCCGCGGAACCGGTTGATCGCGTCCTCGTGCCGGGACCGCAGCTCCGGGTCGCGGACGCCGAGCCCGTCGGCCGGGGCGAGGCAGCGGACGCCGACCTTGCCCTGGTGCGCGTTGCGGTGCACCTCGTACGCGGCCTGGCCGGTCTGCTCCAGCGGGTAGGTCCTCGACACCGTGGGGTGGATCTTCCCGAGCGCCACCAGCCGGTTGGCCTCCCACGCCTCCCGGTAGTTGGCGAAGTGGCTGCCGACGATGCGCTTGAGGTGCATCCAGAGGTAACGGTTGTCGTACTGGTGCTGGTATCCGCTGGTGGAGGCGCAGGTGACGATGGTGCCGCCGCGCTTGGTCACGTAGACGCTCGCGCCGAAGGTCTCCCGGCCTGGGTGCTCGAAGACGATGTCCGGGTCCTCGCCGCCGGTCAGCTCCCGGATCCGCTCGCCGAAGCGCCGCCACTCGTCCTGGTCCTGGGTCTGCTCGTCCTTCCAGAACCGGAAACCCTCGGCGGCCCGGTCGATGACCAGCTCGGCGCCCATCCTGCGGCACAGCTCGGCCTTGTCCGGACTGGACACCACGCAGACCGGGATGGCGCCGCCGTTGAGCGCCATCTGGGTGGCGTAGCCGCCCAGGCCGCCGGAGGCGCCCCAGATCAGCACCACGTCACCCTGCTTCATGTTGGCGCCGTGGTGCGAGACCAGCTGCCGGTACGCGGTGGAGTTCACCAGCCCCGGGCTGGCCGCCTCCTCCCAGCTCAGGTGCCGCGGTTTGGGCATCAGCTGGTTGGCCTTGACGATGGCCAGTTCGGCGAGGCCGCCGAAGTTGGTCTCGAAGCCCCAGATCCGCTGCTGCGGGTCGAGCATGGTGTCGTCGTGCCCGGCCGCGTCCTCCAGCTCGACAGAGAGGCAGTGCGCGACCACCTCGTCGCCGGCGGACCACCGGGTCACCCCCGGCCCGGTCCGCAGCACCACGCCGGCGGCGTCCGACCCGACCACGTGGTACGGCAGGTCGTGCCGCTTGGTCAGCTCGGAGAGCCGGCCGTAGCGCTGGAGGAACTTGAAGGTGGACAGCGGCTCGAAGATGCTGGTCCAGACGGTGTTGTAGTTGATGGCGCTGGCCATCACCGCGATCAGCGCCTCGCCCGGGCCGAGCTCCGGCGTCGGCACCTCCTGCACGTGCAGCGCCTTGCGCGGGTCCTTGTCCCGGGTGGCCATGCCGTCGAACATCCGGGTCTCGTCGGCGCGTACCACGACGCCGCGGTAGGACTCGGGCACGGGCAGCCCGGCGAGACCGGCGAGTTCCCGCTCCGGTTGCGCGGAGCCTTCCGCCGACATGATCGCTTCGAGGATGTCCTGCACGGTGACCTCCGGTTCGTCCGCACCCGTGCGCACGGGCCTGGGTGCTGCCATCGTCGGCGCCGGGGCGGCCGTTAACCATGTCGACGTCCGACACATCCGGGACCGACCGCGTTCCGATGGGCCGGACGTTACTGAACGGTAGCTAGGGCCGGAAGTCCTCTGTGAAAAACCGCATCGACCGATGCGTGAAGGTGCCCGGGTGAACGTTGAACCGCGCACTGCCGTGCTTGCCGCCGGCGCGCCGGCCGGCACGACGGGTGGTCCCGGCGGGGGTCGCGGTGCCCCCGGGTCCCGCGCATCCGGTCGGCGGTACGGCCGGACGCGCCGCGCCCCGACGCTCTCCGGCGGCGCGCGGCGCGTCTGCGTCAGTGCGTGGCCGACTCGGCCGACTCGGCCGGCTCGACCAGCTCGACCAGGACGCCACCGGCGTCCTTCGGGTGCACGAAGTTGATCCGGGAGTCGGCGGTGCCGCGCTTCGGGGTCTCGTAGAGCAGCCGTACGCCGCGCTCGCGCAGCGCCGCGCAGGCCGCGTCGATGTCCGCCACGGTGTACGCCACCTGCTGCACCCCGGGGCCGTTGCGGTCCAGGAACTTCGCGATGGTCGACTCCGGCGTCAGCGGGGCGAGCAGTTGCACGCAGCCACCCTCGGTGGTCGGCCCGACGGCCAGCATCGCCTCGCGGACGCCCTGTTCGGCGTTGGTCTCGGTGTGCACGCAGCGCATCCCGAACGTCCGCTGGTAGAAGTCGATCGCGGCGTCCAGGTCGGCCACGGCGATCCCGACGTGGTCGATGCGGCGCAGCCCGATGTCTGTGACATAGTCGGCAGCGGTCTCGACGGGGGAGTTCTCAGCCATGGCGCTAGTCTGGCCGAACAATCGTTAAGGCGTACAGGTCGGCACCCCCCTCGGAGGCAGGTATGGCTTCGGTGATCGTCAGCGGCGCGCGGACCCCCATGGGGCGCCTGCTGGGCAACCTCAAGGACCTCCCGGCGACCAAGCTCGGCGGCGTGGCGATCAAGGCGGCGCTGGAGCGCGCCGGCGTCGCGCCCGAGCAGGTGCAGTACGTGATCATGGGTCAGGTGCTCCAGGCCGGCGCCGGGCAGATCCCGGCCCGGCAGGCGGCGGTCGAGGCGGGCATCCCGATGTCCGTACCGGCCCTGACCATCAACAAGGTCTGCCTCTCCGGCCTGGACGCGATCGCCCTGGCCGACCAGCTGATCCGGGCCGGCGAGTTCGACATCGTGGTGGCTGGCGGCATGGAGTCGATGACCAACGCCCCGCACCTGCTGCTCGGCCAGCGCGGCGGCTACAAGTACGGCGACGTGGTGGTCAAGGACCACATGGCGCTGGACGGCCTGACCGACGCCTGGGACTGCTGCTCGATGGGCGAGTCGACCGAGCGGCTCGGCGCCAAGCACGGCATCAGCCGGGCGGAGCAGGACGAGTTCGCCGCGGCCAGCCACCAGCGGGCCGCCGCCGCGCAGAAGAACGGGCACTTCGCCGAGGAGATCGCCCCGGTGGTCATCCCGCAGCGCAAGGGCGACCCGCTGGTGATCAGCGAGGACGAGGGCGTCCGGCCGGACACCACGGCCGAGACGCTGGGCAAGCTGCGTCCCGCGTTCACCAAGGACGGGACCATCACCGCCGGCAGCTCCTCGCCGATCTCCGACGGCGCCGCCGCGGTGGTGGTAATGAGCAAGGCCAAGGCCAAGGAGCTGGGGCTGACCTGGCTGGCCGAGATCGGCGCGCACGGCAACGTGGCCGGCCCGGACAACTCCCTGCACTCGCAGCCGTCCAACGCCATCCAGCACGCGCTGCGCAAGGGCGGGCTGAGCGTCGACGACCTGGACCTGATCGAGATCAACGAGGCGTTCGCCCAGGTCGGCATCCAGTCCATGCGTGACCTCGGTGTCGGCCCGGAGAAGGTCAACGTCAACGGTGGGGCGATCGCGCTGGGCCACCCGATCGGCATGTCCGGCGCCCGGCTGGTGCTCACCCTCGCGCTGGAGCTGAAGCGGCGGGGCGGCGGCACCGGCGCGGCCGCCCTCTGCGGCGGCGGTGGCCAGGGCGACGCGCTGATCATCCACGTCCCGGCCGCCGGCGAGAGCGGTCAGTGAGCGACGCGATCGTGAGCGAGACCGTCGACAGCGTCCCGGCGGCGGGCACCGGGTCGGTGCGCCGCAGCCGGGACGTGCCGATGCTGGTCGAGCGGGCCCGCGCGGGTGACCCCCGCGCGGTGGCCCGGCTGATCACCCTGGTCGAGTCCGGCGACGAGACGCTGCCGCGGATCGCCGCGGCGCTGGCGCCGTACGCCGGCCAGGCCCAGGTGGTCGGGCTGACCGGTTCCCCCGGCGTGGGCAAGTCCACCACCACCAACGAGCTGGTCCGGGCGTTGCGCGCCCGCGGTCACCGGGTGGGCGTGCTGGCCATCGACCCGTCCAGCCCGTTCACCGGCGGCGCGATCCTCGGCGACCGGGTGCGGATGCAGGACCACGCCACCGATCCGGGCGTCTACATCCGGTCGATGTCCAGCCGGGGCCACCTCGGCGGGCTCTCCGCGGCGACCCCGCAGGCGGTCCGGGTGCTGGAGGGCGCCGGCTGCGACGTGGTGCTGGTCGAGACCGTCGGGGTCGGGCAGGCGGAGGTGGAGGTCGCCTCGCTGGCCGACACCACGTTGGTGCTGCTCGCCCCCGGGATGGGCGACGCCATCCAGGCGGTCAAGGCCGGCATCCTGGAGATCGCCGACGTCTTCGTGGTGAACAAGGCCGACCGGGACGGCGCCGACGCCACGGTGCGCGACATCCAGGGCATGATCGCGCTCGGCGAGCGCGGGCCGGGCCAGTGGCGCCCGCAGGTGGTGCGCGCCGTCGCCGCGCGCGGCGAGGGGATCGACGACATCGCGGCCGCGATCGACAAGCACCGCGGTTGGCTGGTCGAGCACGGCGAGCTGCGCCGCCGGCAGGAGACGCGGGCCGCCGCCGAGATCGAGGCGATCGCGCTCGGCGCGCTGCGCGACCGGATCGGCTCGCTGCGCGACGGTACGGAGCTGCCGGCGCTCGCCGCGAAGGTGGCCGAGGGGGCGCTGGACCCGTACGCGGCGGCGGACGAGCTGCTCAGCCAGCTCGGCTCCTGACCGTCCCGCCGGTTCCGCCCGGCCGGCCCCGCCCGGCCGGTGCCGTGTCCACCCCGGACCGCCCGGAACTAGTACGCTCGCACCGCTCCACGGTCGGCGTGGGGCGGTGGTGTGCGGCCGGAGTGGGAGAGCATGAGCGAGCGCCAGCGAGCGAATCATCAATGCAGTGCGGCGGTGCCTCAGGGCGGCACGGAGCGCAGCGGAGGGCCGGCGTGAGCGACGAGGCGACGCGGGAACTGTCGGTGACGCCGGACGCGGTGGCGGGCGGAACGACCTCCGTCTCGGACGAGGTCGTGGAGAAGATCGCGGTGGCCGCCGCGCGGTCGGTGCCCGGGGTGGTGGAGCTGGGCGGCGACGTGGCGCGGTTCTTCAACTCGGTGCTCGACCGGGTCGGGCTGGACAAGGTCGGCGACGCCACGCGCGGCGCCTCGGCGCACGTGACCAACGGTGCGGCGGTGGTCAACCTGGTCATCGTGATCGAGGCGGGCCGGACGGTCCCCGAGGTGACCGAGGCGGTCCGGGCGAAGGTGACCGAGGCGGTCGAGGCGTACGGGCTGCGGGCGGACGAGGTCAACATCCGGGTCGACGACGTGGCCCTGGGCGAGTCCGCCGCGCCGACCGCCTGAGCCTCCGGGGCGCCCCCGGTTACCGGCCGGTACGACTTCCCTTAGCGATCGTTCAGGCTCCCGGCCTACACTCGACGTGCAGTCGAGAGCTCGAGGAGGAGCCCCGCGGATGAACGCCGACGAGATCGCAGCCGGACGGGCACGCTGGCAGGCCCGGTACGACGCCGCGCGCAAGCGGGACGCCGACTTCACCACGCTCTCCGGGATGGCCGTCGACCCGGTCTACGGGCCGCCGGAGGGCGTCGCCTATCCGGGCTTCGAGCGGATCGGCTGGCCGGGCGAGTACCCGTACACCCGGGGCCTGTACCCGACCGGCTACCGGGGGCGGACCTGGACCATCCGGCAGTTCGCCGGCTTCGGCAACGCCCGGCAGACCAACGAGCGCTACAAGATGATCCTGGGTGCCGGCGGCGGCGGCCTCTCGGTCGCCTTCGACATGCCCACCCTGATGGGGCGGGACTCGGACGACCCGCAGGCGCTCGGCGAGGTCGGGCACTGCGGCGTCGCGGTGGACAGCGCGGCCGACATGGAGGTGCTCTTCGACGGCATCGACCTGGCCGGCGTGACCACCTCGATGACCATCTCCGGCCCGGCGGTGCCGGTGTTCTGCATGTACCTGGTGGCCGCCGAGCGGCAGGGCGCCGACCTGTCCACCCTGGACGGCACCCTGCAGACGGACATCTTCAAGGAGTACATCGCGCAGAAGGAGTGGCTCTTCGACCCGGAGCCGCACCTGCGCCTGATCGGCGACCTGATGGAGTACTGCGCCCGGGAGATCCCGCGCTACAAGCCGCTGTCGGTCTCCGGCTACCACATCCGCGAGGCCGGCTCGACCGCCGCGCAGGAACTGGCGTACACCCTCGCCGACGGGTTCGGCTACGTCGAGCTGGGGCTGTCCCGCGGGCTGGACGTGAACGTCTTCGCCCCCGGCCTGAGCTTCTTCTTCGACTCCCACGTCGACTTCTTCGAGGAGATCGCCAAGTTCCGGGCCGCCCGCCGGATCTGGGCCCGGTGGCTGCGCGACGTCTACGGCGCCACCAGCGAGAAGGCCCTCTGGCTGCGGTTCCACACGCAGACCGCAGGGGTCTCGCTGACCGCCCAGCAGCCGGTGAACAACGTGGTGCGCACCGCCGTCGAGGCGCTCGCGGCGGTGCTCGGCGGCACCAACTCGCTGCACACCAACGCCCTGGACGAGACGCTCGCGCTGCCCACCGACGAGTCCGCCGAGATCGCCCTGCGCACCCAGCAGGTGCTGATGGAGGAGACCGGGGTGACCAACGTGGCCGACCCGCTCGGCGGTTCGTGGTACGTCGAGGCGCTCACCGACAAGATCGAGGCCGAGGCGGAGGAGATCTTCGCCCGGATCAAGCAGCTCGGCGGCGGGGGCCCGCACCAGATCGGCCCGATGACCTCCGGCATCCTGCGTGGCATCGAGGACGGCTGGTTCACCGGCCACATCGCCGAGTCGGCGTTCGCCTACCAGCAGGCGCTGGAGAAGGGCGAGAAGAAGATCGTCGGGGTCAACTGCCACACCAGCACCGTGGCCAAGGACCTGGAGATCCTGCGTATCTCGCACGAGGTGGAGCTGGAACAGCGCCGGGTGCTGGCCGAGCGCAAGGCGGCCCGGGACGACGCGGCGGTCAAGGCGGCCGTGGCGCGGATGGTCGAGGCCAGCCGGACCGGCGAGAACATGATCCCGGCGATGCTCGACGCCGTCCGCGCCGAGGCCACCCTCGGCGAGATCTGCGACGCCCTGCGCGACGAGTGGGGCGTCTACCGGGAGCCCGCCCGCTTCTGATCCGTCCGCACCCACGCCCCCGCTCCGGCGGCCCGGCAACCGGGGTATTCGTACCCTTTGCCGGGCCTTCCGGGGCGGGATCGTGGCGCTGCCGGGCCGAACCGCCCACAAGGGCGGTGAGCAGGGTGAGAACTGCAACTGTCGCCGTCGCGGTTGATCGGAGTTGGGCCGCGCGCGTGCGAGACTAGATAACCATGAGCGACCCACGGATCACCTCGTCGATCTTCACCCGCGGCGCGGTCGACCTCAGCGCGCTGCGCACCCCTGCCCCGAGTCCGACCCCGGCCCAGGCCGGTCCCCCCGCCGGTGCGCCCGGTGGCGCCGTCGGCGGCGGAGTCACCGTCATCGACGTGACCGAGGCGACCTTCCAGTCCGAGGTCCTCGAACGCTCGCTGAACACGCCGGTCGTGGTGGACTTCTGGGCCGAGTGGTGCGAGCCGTGCAAGCAGCTCTCCCCGGTGCTGGAGCGGCTGGCCGTCGAGGGTGGCGGCGCCTGGGTGCTCGCCAAGATCGATGTGGACGCCAACCCGCGCATCGCCCAGATGTTCCGGGTGCAGGGCATCCCGATGGTCTACGCGGTGGTCGGCGGTCAGCCGATCGACGCCTTCTCCGGGGTGGTGCCGGAGGCGCAGCTGCGGCAGTGGATCCAGGCGGTGCTCAAGGCCGGCGGCGTGACCGTGGCGGAGCCGACCGACCCCCGCCTCGACGAGGCCGACGACGCCCTGATGAGCGGCGACCTGGACGCCGCCGAGCGGGCGTACCGCAAGATCCTGGCCGACTCGCCGACCGACGCCGCGGCCGAGGCCGGCCTGGCCCAGGTCGGCCTCGCCCGCCGGGTGGCCGGCGCCGACCCGCAGGCGGCGCTCGCCGCCGCCGAGGCCAACCCGGACGACGTGGACGCCCAGCTGCTGGCCGCCGACATCGAGGTGCTCAGCGGCCTGGCCGAGCAGGCCTACCGGCGCCTGGTCGGCGTGGTCCGGCGGACCGCCGGCGACGACCGCGAGAAGGTACGCCAGCACCTCGTCGGACTGTTCACCATCGCCGGTCCGGAGGACCCCGCGGTGGCCTCGGCCCGCCGGGCCCTGGCCAGCGCGCTGTTCTGAGCACGTAGCACGCCAGCGCGGGCCGGCGTCCCGGCCGGCCCGCCCGACCACCGAGGACGGGAGCCCATGATGCGCCGGATCGCCGTCCTCGACGCGCCGTCCAACCTGGGCCTGCGCCCGCCCACGGCCACCTCGGTGCCGGGCTGCGCCAAGGCGCCCGGCGCGCTGCGCGACCACGACCTGCTCGCTCGGCTGCGGGCCCGGGACGCCGGCTGCCTGACTCCGCCGCGCTACGACCCGGGCGACTGGCGGCCGGGCGACGGGGTCTGCCACGCCCGGGAGATCTCCGACTACTCGGTGGCGCTCGCCGACCGGATCGGTTCGATCATCGACCGGGGGGAGTTCCCGCTGGTCCTCGGCGGGGACTGCTCGATCCTGCTCGGTTCGGCGCTGGCCATGCACCGGCTCGGCGAGGCGGTCGGCGGCCGGATCGGGCTGGTCTTCGTCGACGGCCACTCCGACTTCCGGCACCCCGGCAACGCCTCCTACGTGGGCGCCGCGGCGGGCGAGGACCTCGCCCTGGTGACCGGCCGGGGGCAGGCCGACCTGGCGGCCATCGAGGGGCGTCGCCCCTACTTCCGGGACATCGACGTGGTCGTGCTCGGCATCCGGGCGCAGGACGAGTACCGGCTCGACCTCCAGGCCGCCGGGATCGTCACCCGGCCGGTGCCGGCGCTGCGGGCCGAGGGCGCGGCGCGTACCGCGCAGTGGGCGCACGAGCAGCTCGCCGACTGCGCCGGCTACTGGGTGCACATCGACGTGGACGTACTGGACCCGGCCGTGATGCCGGCGGTCGACGCGCCCGACCCGGGCGGGATCGCCTTCGCCGAGCTGGAGATCCTGCTGGCCGGGCTGGTCGACACCCCGCACTGCCTCGGCGTCGAGCTGACCGTCTTCGACCCCGACTACGACCCGGACGGCGCGTACGCCGCCGAGATCGTCAACACGGTGGTGGCCGGGCTCGCCCCGGTCAGCGCGCCGGAGGCGGTGCCGCCCCGGCTGTTGCCGGGTCCGTCGAGCACCCGTGCCGCCCGGCCGGGCAACGGGCGGTCCGCCGCCCGGGTCGTCCCGCCGCGCGGCGCCGTGGACGCCGACCGGCCGACCCAGCCGGACCCGGACGCGACTGCTCCTCCGGCCGGCCTGGAACCGGTCCGTGCGTCCGGGGCGGCCGTCGCGGCCGGGCTGGAGCCGGTGGTGCCGCCCGGGTCCGCCGTTCCGGCCGGGCTGGAGCCCGTCGGGCCGTCCTCCGCCGAGCTGGAGCCGGTCGGGCCGCCCGCGGCCGCCGGTCCGGGGCTGCTGCGCCGGAACCCGCTGGCCATGGCCGAACCGCCTGCCGACCCCGACGCCGACGCCGACCTGTCGGCATCGGAGGACGGCACCGCCCACCCCAGCGCCGGGATCGCCTGACCCTCCGCACGGCACCCCCCGGCCCCGACCCGCTGCCCCGAGTAGTGATCAAGGGGTTTGCGTCAGAACCTGGCGGCCGGTGGTTGACGCAAACCCCTTGATCAACGCTGCCGTGGGGTGGGTGGGGTGGGTGGGGTGGGGTTAGTGGGGGAGGGCGCGGAGGAAGCGTTCGGCGATCGGGACGGCGGTGGCGGTGCTGGCGCCGCCCTGCTCGACGAAGACCGCGAACGCGACGTCGCCCTGCCAGCCGACGAACCAGGCGTGGGTGTGCGCCGGGTTGTTGTCGTACTCGGCGGTGCCGGTCTTGCCGTGCACCGGGTCGCCCGGCACGTCCTTGAGGGCGGTGCCGGTGCCGGCGGTGACCACCTCCCGCATCATCGTCTTCACCGCCTCGACCGACTCGGCCTTGAGCGGCTGGCCGGGGGCGGCCGGCTGGGCCGGGGCCGGGTCCAGCACCAGCTTCGGCTGCTCGAAGCGACCCCGGGCGACCGCGGCGGTGGCCGACGCCATGGCCAGCGGGCTGACCAGGGTGGTGCCCTGGCCGATCGCGGCGGCGGCCTGCTCGGTCGCGCCGCCGTTGGCGGAGACCTTGCCGGTGAAGGCGTCCAGGCCGACGTCCCACTGCGCCTCCAGGCCCAGTGACCGACCGGTCACCGCGAGCCCGTCCGCGCCCAGCTTCGGGGCCAGCGCGGTGAACGCGGTGTTGCAGGACTTCGCGAAGTCGGTGCGGAACGGCACCGAGCCGAGCACGAAGTTGTCGGAGTTCTTGAAGGCACGGCCGTCGACGGTGAACGTCTTCGGGCAGTCGACCGGCCCGTCCAGGGTGACCGCACCCCGGTCCAGCAGCCCGAGCGCGCTGACCATCTTGAACGTCGACCCCGGCGGGACCTGGGCGGTGAAGGCGAGGTTCTCCCCGGCCGCGCCCGGCCCGTTCGCCGCGGCGAGCACCGCGCCGTCGCTGATCCGCAGCGCCACCAGCGCGGAGCGCCGCCGCTCACCGCGCAGCGCCGCGTCGGCCGCGTTCTGGGTGGCCACGTCCAGGGTGGTCTTCAGCGGCGCCCCGGGCTGTGGGTCGCGGCGGAACACCTCGGTGCCGGTCGGCGCCAGGGTGCCGTCCGGCCCGGGCCGCTCGATGATCACGCTGAGCCCCGGCGTGCCGCGCAGCCGCTCGTCGTAGCGCCCCTGCAGACCGCCGTGGCCGACCAGGTCGCCGGCGGCGTACCGGTCGGGGTGCCGGGTCAGGTCGTCGGCCTGCGCCGGGTCGACCGAGCCGAGCACCGCCCGGGCGAACTCGCGGGTCGGGGCGAGGTCCAGCTCGTCGGCGCGGAACTTGGTGCCCGGCAGGTCGTAGATCCGTGGCTTGATCTGCCGGTACGCCTCCTCGCGCAGGGTCACCACCTCGACGAACGCGCCCGGGTCGGCGTCGGCGAGCCGCTTGGGCAGGCCGGAGAGGTCGACCGGCGGGGTGATCGCCGGCCGGATCGCCCGGAACGCGCCGTCCAGCTTCCGGACCAGACCCGGCACGTCGGTCGCCTCGCTCGGCTGCACCCCCACCCGGACCACCGGTCGCGGCGCCACGATCGGCTGGCCGGCGTCGTCGAGCACCGCTGCCCGCGGGCCGGTCTGCCGGCGCAGCCCGAGCCGGTCGCCCCGGGTGAGCTGCTCCTGCACCACCTTCGGCTCCCAGATCACCTGCCACTGGTCGTCGCCGCCGCGGGTCATCCGGACCGTCCGGTCATACGCCCAGCGGGTGTCGCCCGGCAGAGTCCACTCGACCTTGACGGTCGCGGTGGCGGTGTCCGCGGTGATCTTGGGTTCGCCGCGGCGGGTCAGTGCCGGCGGGGTGGCGGCCAGCTCGCCGGAGAGCTCCTTGATCTCCCGCGCGACGTCGACCGCCGGCACCTTGGCGCCGGTCGGGTCGACGAACCCGACCGCCTGCAGGTCGCCGGAGCGCCAGCCGGCCAGGAACGCGTCCACGCTGCGTTCCGGCCCGTCGCTGTCGGAGCAGGCGGTGAGCCCGCCGGCCGTGAGCAGGATCGCGGCCAGCGCGGCGAGTGACAGGCCGTGACGACGGGGGTACGACGGACGCATGGTGCAGCTCCTTGGATCTTCCACTGCCTGCACGTTAGTACGGGTCCGCCGTCCGCATCGTCCCCGGTTGGGGGCGGACGGGCGGGAAGACGGACCCGTGACGGTGTGATGAACATCGCGCGGCGGGGTACTCCTGGGGCCGGCCAACCTCGTACCCGCAACGGGTGAAAGGACAGTGTCCGGATCCGGACGTCCGGCCGGAGGTCCGCCGCGGAAGCACCAAAGCGGGAGGGCCTAGGCTGGGCGGGAGAGTGACCCACAACGCGGTGGGTCGAGGGGAGTGGCACCGATGGACCGGCGTCCGGCGATCAAACCGGGACCCGACCTCCGGCAGGATGACACCAGCCGGGACGACAGCTTCGATTCGGCGACCGACGGGGACGGTTTCGGCCGACTCGACACAGGAGTGACCGGGATGACCGGTTCGAGCATCGACACCATCTACGACCTGGGCCTGCCGCCGGATTCGCTGGCCGGGGACACGGAGGACAGCGAGCTCGACGAACCGGTACCGAACGCGGAGCGCCTGGTGGCCCAGGCGGTCGCGCTCGCCGGGGACGACCACGACGCGGCGACCCTGGTCAGCCGCTTCTGGCGGTTCGCCCCGGACGAGGAGCTGATCGGCTTCACCGCCGAGGAGATGCTCGCCGCGGCCCAGGCCCACCGCGACCTGGCCCGGCAGCGCGTCCCGGGTGAGCTGAAGCTGCGGATCCACGAGCCCGACGCCGACCAGCACCACACCGTGATCGAGATCGTCACCGACGACATGCCGTTCCTGGTTGACTCGGTGACCGCCCTGCTCAACTCGCACCACCTCGACGTGCACCTGCTGGTCCACCCGCTGGTGGTGGTGCGGCGGGAGCCGCTCGGCCGGCTCACCGAGGTCTGCGCGGACGTCGAGCCGGACGACGCGATCGCCGGTGATCTGGTCGAGAGCTGGATGCACATCGAGATCGACCCGGTCCGCGACGCCGCCGAGCGGGACACGCTGCGCCGGGAGTTGCAGCGGGTGCTCACCGACGTGCGGGAGGCCGTCGAGGACTGGCCGAAGATGCGCCAGCGGGCGCTCTCCCTCGCCGACGAGCTGGCCGCCGCCCGGACGAGCGACAACCGGCCGCCGGTGCCGGAGAAGGACATCACCGACTCGGTCGAGCTGCTGCGCTGGCTGGCGCACGACCACTTCACCTTCCTCGGCTACCGGGAGTACCGGCTGACCGAGGCCGCGGACGGCGGCCAGGCGCTGGAGGCGGTGCTCGGCACCGGGCTGGGCATCCTGCGCCAGGACTCGCCCGAGGCCCGGTCGCTGTCGTCGATGACCCCCGAGGCGCACGAGCGGGTCACCGAGAAGCGCCTGCTGATCATCACCAAGGCGAACTCCCGGGCCACCGTGCACCGCTCGGCCTACCTCGACTACATCGGCTTCAAGGTGTTCGACGAGGCCGGCGAGGTGGTCGGGGAGCGGCGCTTCCTGGGCCTGTTCTCCACCGCCGCGTACCGCACCAGCGTGCGGGAGCTGCCGGTGGTCCGCCGCAAGGTCGCCGAGGTGCTCGACCGCTCGGGCCTGAGCCAGCGCAGCCACTCGGGCAAGGACCTGCTCCAGATTCTGGAAACCTACCCGCGCGACGAGCTGTTCCAGATCAAGACCGACGACCTCTACCACGCGGTGATCGGCGTGCTGCGCATGGCCGGCCGCCGGCAGCTGCGGGTCTTCCTGCGCCGGGACGCGTACGGGCGGTTCATCTCCTGCCTGATCTACCTGCCCCGGGACCGGTTCACCACGCAGAACCGGCTGCGCATGCAGGACATCCTGTTGCGCGAGCTGAACGGGGTGGGCGTCGACTACACCACCCGGGTGACCGAGTCGATGCTGGCCCGGGTGCACTTCATCGTCCGGACCGACCCGAACCGGCCGCCCAGCGACATCGACGCCGACCTGCTCGCCGAGGAGCTGGCCGACGCCACCCGGCTCTGGGACGACGACTACCGGCTGGTGCTGGAGCGCAAGCTCGGCGACGAGCAGGCCAAGCACCTCTTCAGCCGGTACGCCGACGCCTTCCCGGAGGGCTACAAGGACGGGCACACGCCGTACGAGGCGATGAAGGACCTGGCCAAGCTGGAGCTGCTGGAGGAGCCCGGCCAGCTGGAGATGCACCTGTTCCGCAAGCAGCTGGCGCCCCGCCCCGGGGGCCGGACGGCGGAGGCCGAGCAGGCCGAGCCGATGGACGTGCGGTTCAAGGTCTACCGCTACGGCGAGCCGATGATGCTCTCCGCCGTGCTGCCGGTGCTGCACTCGCTCGGCGTTCGGGTGGTCGACGAGCACCCGTACGAGGTGGAGCGGGTCGACGGCCGGATCTGGCTGTACGACTTCGGGCTCCAACTGCCGGAGGGGCACCAGGAGCTGGCCGAGGTGCGCCCGCACGTGGAGAACGCCTTCGCGGCGGCGTGGCGGGGCGAGGCCGAGGTCGACGGCTTCAACGAGCTGGTGCTGCGTGCCGGCCTCACCTGGCGCCAGGTGGTGGTGCTGCGGGCGTACGCGAAGTACCTGCGCCAGGCCGGCACGGTCTTCTCCCAGGACTACATGGAGTCGACCTTCATCGCCTACCCGCGGATCGCGCAGCTGCTGGTCGAGCTCTTCGAGGTCCGGTTCGTGCCGGGCGCGATGGATGCCGGGCAGCGGCAGCAGCGCAGCGGTGAGCTGGTCGCCGAGATCCGGGCCGCGCTGGACGACGTGGCCAGCCTCGACCAGGACCGCATCCTGCGCTCGTACCTGACGCTGATCCAGGCCACCCTGCGCACGAGCTTCTACCAGAAGCGCTCCGGCGGGCGGCCGAAGGCGTACGTGGCCTTCAAGCTGGACCCGCAGGCGATCCCGGATCTGCCGGCACCCCGGCCGAAGTTCGAGATCTTCGTCTACTCGCCCCGCTTCGAGGGCGTGCACCTGCGGTTCGGGCCGGTGGCCCGGGGCGGGCTGCGCTGGTCGGACCGGCGGGAGGACTTCCGCACCGAGGTGCTCGGCCTGGTCAAGGCGCAGATGGTGAAGAACGCCGTGATCGTGCCGGTGGGCGCCAAGGGCGGCTTCGTGCTCAAGCAGAAGCCGGGCGACCGGGACGAGGCGGTGGCCTGCTACAAGGAGTTCGTCTCGGCGCTGCTGGACGTCACCGACAACATCCTCAGCGGGGAGATCGTGCCGCCGGAGGACGTGGTCCGGCACGACGGTGACGACCCGTACATGGTGGTGGCGGCGGACAAGGGCACCGCCACCTTCTCCGACATCGCCAACGAGATCTCCGCGGCGCACAACTTCTGGCTCGGCGACGCGTTCGCCTCCGGTGGCTCCGCGGGCTACGACCACAAGAAGATGGGCATCACCGCCCGGGGCGCCTGGGAGTCGGTCAAGCGGCACTTCCGCGAGCTTGGTCACGACACCCAGACCCAGGACTTCACGGTGGTCGGCGTCGGCGACATGTCCGGCGACGTGTTCGGCAACGGGATGCTGCTCTCCGAGCACATCCGGCTGGTGGCCGCCTTCGACCACCGGCACATCTTCCTCGACCCGGACCCGGACGCCGCCACCTCGTACGCCGAGCGGAAGCGGCTGTTCGAGCTGTCCCGGTCGTCGTGGGAGGACTACAACGCGGAGCTGATCTCGGCCGGTGGTGGCGTCTACCCGCGTACCGCCAAGTCGGTGCCGATCTCGCCGCAGGTGCGCGAGCGGCTCGGCCTGGACGACGACGTGGCGCAGATGTCCCCGCAGGAGCTGATGAAGGCGATCCTCACCGCGCCGGTCGACCTGTTCTGGAACGGCGGCATCGGCACCTACGTGAAGGCGTCCAGCCAGACCAACGCGGAGGTGGGCGACAAGTCCAACGACGCGATCCGGGTGGACGGCAAGAACCTGCGCTGCCGGGTGGCCGGTGAGGGCGGCAACCTGGGCTGGACCCAGCTCGGCCGGATCGAGTACGCCCTGACCGGCGGCCGGATCTACACCGACTTCATCGACAACGCGGCCGGGGTGGACTGCTCCGACCACGAGGTGAACATCAAGATCCTGCTGAACACGGCGGTCGCCGACGGCGAGCTGACCGTCCCGGAGCGGGACGAGCTGCTCGCCGAGATGACCGACGAGGTCGCCGAGCTGGTGCTGCGGGACAACTACGACCAGGCCCGGGCGCTGAACAACGCCCAGGCGCAGGCCGCCTCGCTGCTCCCGGTGCACCGGCGGATGATCACCGAGCTGGAGCGCTCCGGCGCGCTGGACCGGGCGCTGGAGGCGCTGCCGCCGGACGAGGAACTGGCGGTGCGTAGCGAGTCGGGGCTCACCGCGCCGGAGTTCGCGGTGCTGCTCGCGTACGTCAAGATCGTCCTGGAGAAGGAGATCCTGAACGAGGGGCTGGCGGACGAGGACTGGACCACCGAGGTCCTGGTCAACTACTTCCCGACCCCGATGCGGGAGCGGTTCGCCGACCGGATGGGCCGGCACCGGCTGCGCCGGGACATCGTCACCACGGTGCTGGTCAACGAGGCGATCAACCGGGGCGGCATCTCGTTCGTCTTCCGGGTCGTCGAGGAGACCGCGGCCAGCGCGGCGGACGTGATCCGGGCGTACGTCGTGGTCCGTGAGGTGTTCGGCCTGGGCGAGCTCTGGGACGCGGTGGAGGCGCTGGACAACAAGGTCGCACCGGAGCTGCAGACCAGCGTCTACCTGGACACCCGGCGGCTGGTCGATCGGGCGGTGCGGTGGCTGGTGACCAACCGCCGCTCGCCGATCGACGTGCCGGCGGAGATCGCCCGGCTGCGGGACGGGGTGGCCCGGCTGCTGCCGGGGCTGGAGAACCTCTTCTACGGCAGCGAGCGGGAGGCCATCGCGGCGCACATCGACTCGATGACCGAGCGGGGGCTGCCGCGCGACCTGGCCGAGCAGGCGACCCGGCTGATGTACAGCTTCGGCCTGCTGGACGTGGTGGAGACGGCGGCGAGCAGCGGACGCGACGTGGGCGAGGTCGCCTCGGTCTACTTCGTGCTCTCCGACCGGTTCCGGGTTGATTCGCTGCTGTCGAAGATCTCCCTGCTGCCGCGGGAGGACCGCTGGCAGACGCTGGCCCGGATGGCGCTGCGGTACGACCTGTACGCCGCGCTGGCCGCGCTGACCGCGGAGGTGCTCGACTCCACGCCGGACACCCTGCCTCCGCACGAGCGGGTGTCGCAGTGGGAGCAGTCCAACGCCACCTCGATCCACCGGGCCGAGCGGGCGATGGGCGAGTTCGACGAGTCCCGGGCGGACCTGGCGGCCCTGTCGGTGCTGCTCCGCCAGATCCGCACCCTGGTGCGGACCTCCGCCGCCGCCTGAGCGGTCCGTACAGCGGTCCGGCCGGTCGGTTTCACCGACCGGCCGGACCGTTCCGGCTCTGGTGGATCATTCCGTCAGAGTGGCGAGGACGATCACGTTGTCGGGGTAGCTGCCGGCGGCCTCGTCGAAGACCCCGCCGCAGGTCACCACCCGCAGGCCCGGCTTGTCGCTGGGGCCGTACACCAGCTCGGTGGGGAACGCGTCCTTCGGGTGCCGCTGGACCGACTCGACGGTGAAGGTCGCCGGCTGGCCGTCCTCGCGGGCCACGGTGATGGCGTCACCGGGTTGCAGTGCGCCGAGCGAGAAGAAGACCGCCGGCCCCATCTTGGCCGAGTCGACGTGCCCGACGATCACCGCGTTGCCGACCTCGCCCGGGCTCGGTCCCGGCTGGTACCAGCCGGCCAGCTCGGCCCGCTCCAGCGGTGGGACCTGGACGGTGCCGTCGGGGTTGGTGCCCAGCGAGATGATGCTGGCGCCGACCCCGATCCGGGGGATGGTGATCGTGGTGGGGGTGGAGCGGGGCAGTCCGACGGGGGCCGGTGCCTCGTCGTACGTGTCGAACGACGGCGTGGCGCTCGGCGTGGCCGCCGCCTGGGCCAGCGGCTGGGGCGGGCGGGGAGCGGGCGTGCCCTTGAGCGACGCACCGACCAGACCGGCGCCCACCATGGCGAGCAGGACGACGACGGCCGCGCCGGCGGCGCGCCACGGAATCCCGTGACGGCCGCCGGCCCGGGTCGTCATCACGTCACGCGTAGGACGCATCGGTCCGACGGCGACGCAGCAGCACGATGCCACCGAGGGCCGAGGCGCCGATCAGGCTCGCCCCCGCGGCGGCCAGCTCGCGGTCGGTGCCGGTGCCGGCGCCGCCGTCACCGCCGTCGACCCCGCCACGCGGGAGGACGACCAGCTCGCCCTTACCGCAGGAACCCTCGAGCTTGTAGCGGCCCGGCTTGGCGTGCCGGTCGACCTTGGCCTCGCCGTAGTAGACGAAGTCACGCTTGTGCTCCCAGCGGTCCTCGCCCTTGCCGTGGTCGCCGTACTCCTCGTCGGACCAGCCGTTCTCGTGGTCCTTGCCCTTGTCGTCGTGGTCCTTGCCCTTGTCGTGGTCCTTGCCCTTGTCGTCGTGGTCCTTGCCCTTGTCGTCGTGGTCCTTCCAGTCCGAGCCGTGGTCGCCCCGCTCGGACTCGTCGCCGTAGTCGCCGTGGTCCTTCTTGTCGCCGTCGCGGCCGGACTCCTCGCGGTCCTTCCAGTCGCCGTTGTGCTCGGCGTCCTGGCCGTGCTCGTCGCCCTTCCAGTCCTTGCGGTCCTCCTCGCGGCCGGAGTCGCCGCCGCCCTGGCCGTTCATCGCCGCCGGCTGCGGCTTGCCGGTCTCGTTCCCGTAGCCGTCGTGGTCCTTCTTGTCGTGGTCCTTGCCCTTGTCGTCGTGGTCCTTGCCCTTGTCGTGGTCCTTGCCCTTGTCCTCGTGGTCCTTGCCCTTGTCGTGGTCCTTCTTGTCGTGGTCCTTGCCGTGCCCGTCGCGACGGTCCTCCCCTCCGTCACGCCAGTCGCGGTGGTCCTCGCCCCGCCCGTCGACCGGCTTGAGCTTGACCTTGCCGGTGACCTTCGACCACACGAACGCGTGCTTCTGCGGCTCGTCGCAGACCTCGAGGAGCTTGACCTTGTCCCCGGGCTTCACGACGTGCGGCTTGGCGAAGACCTTGCCGTCCTTGTCGTGGTGGCCGCCGTCGGCGTACGCGATCGCCGGCGTGAACACCAGCAGCGAGGCACCGCCGAGGGCGGCGCCCGCGACGACCTTCCCGAGCATCTTCTTAGCCATGACCTGCGTCACTCCATCCCCTGTTGTCCTCGGCTCGGCGACATCCGAGCTAGGACCGACGTTAGACCGTTTCACGAGCTATGAGAGGAAAGATTCGTGTTTAAGAGTTTGGTGGAGATGCAGGTCATAGGGGTGCTAAGCCGTTTTCGTGGCCGCTGCTGCCGGTTGTTGAGGGGCCGAGGGGTTGTCGACTCCCGGTGCCTTCGGTGCCGGTCCGGCGTCCCTCGGGACGACTCGGCGGGATAGTCCGGGTCGCGCGCCCTCGCGTGCGACGGCCTCGATGCCCGGGCGGAACCCGTGGATGCCCGGATCGGCGGTGGCCCCGGTGCGCGAGGACATCGAGGCATTGCCATGGAAGCGCTCCCATGCAAGAATCGGCGCACGCGGTTCGGGGAGCCACACCGCGCAGCAGGCAGGAGTCGAGGGCACCGGTCCGCCGGACGACGTCCCGCCCCGGGCCGGCCGTCGCCGGCCGTCGTACCACCACCACCGCCCGTCCGGGTCGGGCGTCCCCGAAGAATCCCGTTGGCGCCGGCGGTCGTCCGCGCAGGACGCCCATCGGGCCACCGTGCCGGGCCGTTCGCGGGTCCGGTCTCGCCCAAGGAGATCAGTGGCATGAACGTGTGGAGAAGGATGTCCGGCCCACGCCGGGCCCTCGCGCTCGCCGGCGCGGGCACCCTGGTCGCGGGCGGGCTGGTGACCCTTCCGGTCACCGTCGCCCACGCCGCGACCCAGTGCGCGGTGACGTACACGACCAACGACTGGCCCGGCGGGTTCACCGCCACCGTCAACATCAGGAACATCGGCGACGCGCTCAACGGGTGGACGCTCGGCTTCACCTTCCCGGACGGTGGCCAGCGCGTGCAGCAGGGCTGGTCGGCCCGGTGGGCCCAGTCCGGCCAGAACGTCACCGCGCAGAACGAGTCCTACAACGGCTCGCTGGCCAGCGGGGCGACCGTGAGCATCGGCTTCAACGGCGCCTGGAGCGGCAGCAACCCGAAGCCGACCTCGTTCACCCTGAACGGGGTGACCTGCAACGGCGGCACGAACCCGACCACCCCGCCGCCCACCACCACGCCGCCGCCGACCACCCCGCCCCCCACCACGCAGCCGCCGACCACCCCGCCGCCCGGCACCAAGGTGGACAACCCGTACCTGAACGCCCAGGGCTACGTGAACCCGGAGTGGAAGGCCAAGGCCGAGTCCGTCGCGGGCGGCAACCGGGTCTCCAGCAACCCCACAGCGGTCTGGCTGGACCGGATCGCCGCCATCAACGGCACGCCGGACAGCAGCTCCAACGGTGCCATGGGGGTACGCGACCACCTGGACGAGGCGCTGCGTCAGGGCGCCAAATACATCCAGTTCGTCATCTACAACCTGCCCGGCCGGGACTGCGCGGCGCTCGCCTCCAACGGTGAGCTCGGCCCGGACGAACTGCCGAAGTACAAGGCCGAGTACATCGACCCGATCGCCGCCATCCAGGGCGACCCGAAGTACGCCAACCTGCGGATCATCAACATCATCGAGATCGACTCACTGCCGAACCTGGTGACCAACACCTCCGGGCAGCCCGGCGGCACCACGATGTGCGACACGGTGAAGGCCAACGGGGCGTACGTCAACGGGGTCGGCTACGCGCTGGCCAAGCTGGGCGCGATCGGCAACGTCTACAACTACATCGACGCCGCGCACCACGGCTGGATCGGCTGGGACAGCAACTTCGGCCCGACCGCCGACATGCTGAAGAGCGCCGCGGTCGCCTCCGGCAGCACGGTGGCGAACGTGCACGGCTTCATCGTGAACACGGCCAACTATTCGGCCCTGCGCGAGCCGTACGTCAAGGTCACCGACACGGTGAACGGGCAGACCGTGCGGCAGTCCACCTGGATCGACTGGAACCAGTACGTCGACGAGCTGTCCTTCGCCCAGGCCTTCCGCAACAAGCTGGTCCAGGTCGGCTTCGACAGCAACATCGGCATGCTGATCGACACCTCCCGCAACGGCTGGGGCGGCTCCGCCCGGCCCACCGGCCCGGGCCCGATGACCAACGTCAACGACTACGTCAACGGTGGCCGGGTGGACCGCCGGATCCACCCTGGCAACTGGTGCAACCAGTCCGGAGCGGGTCTGGGCGAGCGCCCGAAGGCCGCGCCGGAGCCGGGCATCGACGCGTACGTCTGGGTCAAGCCGCCGGGTGAGTCGGACGGCTCCAGCCGGGAGATCCCGAACAACGAGGGCAAGGGCTTCGACCGGATGTGCGACCCGACGTACGGCGGCAACGAGCGCAACGGCAACAACCCGACCGGCGCCCTGCCGGACGCGCCGATCTCCGGTGCCTGGTTCCCCGCGCAGTTCGCTCAGCTCATGCAGAACGCCTACCCGCCGCTCTCCTGAGCCGACGCCCACCGGCCGCTGGCAGTAGGTGAGGCGCTCCAGCGGCAGGTTCCCCCGGGCCCCCGGCCCGACCGCCACCGGTCGGGCCGGGGGCCCCTCGCCACCCCGCCCACTCCGTCCCACCCCTCGCACGTTCAGGGAAAGAGCGGCCTTCCGCCGCCCGGAGGCCACTCCTTCCCTGTTCGGGCGCGGATCTTGCCCCGGAGTGCGGGGTCAGGGCACGGTTTTCTCGATCGCGGCGCGGCCCAGTTCGGCGAGGTCGCGGCGGGCCCGTTCCAGATTCTCCGGGGTCATGTCCTGGCCCCGGGCCATCACCAGGTCCTCCGGATCCCACGGCTGCTCACCGCCGGTGCGGATGTTGTCCGGGGCGGCACCGGTGCCGGTCCCGGTCGCGCCGGTGCCGGCGGCGTACGGGTCACCGATCAGGTTCTCGCCGGCGCTCCGCTCGCCGCGGTCACCGGGCCCCACGAAGGTGGGATTGTCCCGGTCGGCGCCGCCCCCGGTCATCAGCTGCGGGACGCCGGTGTCGTCCTCCACCGCCGCGGCCACTTCCGGGCTCTCCTCCAGCGGGCGGTCACGGTCACGGTCCGTCATGTCGCTGCCCTCCTGTCCCAGGCGCGTTCCCTGATCCCCCTGGCCTACCCCGGGAGGCGGATGGCATGCCCGCCGGGACGCGCTCGTCCGGCCCGGGTCGGGCGGTACGTCCCGTTCAGGAGGGTCGCTTCTCCTCCGGCGACTCGGGTGGCTCGGCCGGGTTGCGCCACTGCCAGAGCAGCATCAGCACCCCGAACACGAGCATGCCGAGGCCGGCCCAGAGGTTGATCCGCACTCCCTCGGCCTTCTCCATCGCGGCGGCGCCGTCGAAGACGCCGACCAGCGTGACGATCACCCCGTACGCCGTGAACAGCCCACCGATCACCCGGCGGATGTCGAACAGCCGGGCGGCGGCGGACCGGCGACGGGCCTCCTCGGTGGCCGCCACCATCCGGTCGTGCCCGTGCGGGTTGAGGTTGTCCATGGCCATGGCCGAGCACCCTTCCTAGAAGAACGGCACGTAGAGGAGGAGGGAGAAGACCAGGGCGATCACGCCGAGGACGACGGGGGAGCGCCACCAGACCGCGTCCCCGGTGAGCACGTCGCCCTTCAGGTCGATCCCGCCGGTGCCGTACACCAGGCCGCGCAGGTCCTCGTCCCGCCGCGGGGTGGTGAACGGGGTGACGATCGCGGCGACCACCGCCACCGTCACGAACGCGATGCCGGCGCCCCAGAAGCTCTCCTCCAGGTCGGAGTTGAAGTGCACCACCCCGCCCTTGTAGAGCAGGTAGGTGGCCAGGGCGGCCAGGGTGCCCAGGAGCAGGGAGAGGAAACCGGCCGCGGCGGTCATCCGCTTCCAGAACATGCCGATGATGAAGGTGGCGAACAGCGGCGCGTTGAACAGCGAGAAGAGCGCCTGGATGTAGTTCATGATGTTGCTGAACCCGGCCGCGATGAAGGCGGTGCCGATGCCGATCAGCACGCCGGCGACGGTCGCCCAGCGGCCGATCCGGATGTAGTACTCGTCGGGCCGGTCCCGGCGGATGTACGACTGCCAGATGTCGTAGGTGAAGACGGTGTTGAAGCCGCTGACGTTGGCCGCCATGCCGGCCATGAACGAGGCGACCAGGCCGGTCACCGCGACGCCGAGCACGCCGTTGGGGAGCAGGTCGCGCATCAGCAGCGGGATGGCGTTGTTGTAGACCAGGTCGCCGCTCTCCGCCCCCAGCCCCTGCACGGTGACCAGGGCGACCAGGCCGGGGATCACGGTGACCACCGGGATCAGCAGCTTCGGGTAGGCGGCGATGATCGGCGTACGCCGGGCGGCGCTCATGTTCTTGGCCGACAGGGCGCGCTGCACCTCGGCGAAGTTGGTCGTCCAGTAGCCGAACGAGAGCACGAAGCCGAGGCCGAAGACGATGCCGATCCAGTGCGCGCCCAGCGGGTTGGCGGTGCTGCCGGTGTCCTGCCAGGTGTGCAGCCCCGCCTCGCCGAGCTTGGAGTCGCGCACCGCGTCCATCAGCCCGGACACCCCGCCCACCTTCACCAGGCCGAGGATGGTGATCGGCAGCAGGCCGGCGACGATCACGAAGAACTGGAGCACCTCGTTGTAGATCGCCCCGGAGAGCCCGCCCACCGTGATGTAGGCCAGCACGATCAGCGCGCCGACCACGATGGCCACCCAGAGCGGCCAGCCGAGCAGCGCCTGCATGATCAGCGCCAGCGCGTACAGGTTCACCCCGGCGATCAGCACCTGGGCCACCGCGAAGCTGAGCGCGTTCAGCAGGTGGGTCGGGCGGTTGAAGCGCAGCCGCAGGTACTCGGGCACGCTGCGGACCTTGGAGCCGTAGTAGAAGGGCATCATCACGATGCCTAGGAAGACCATCGCCGGCACGGCGCCGATCCAGTAGTAGTGCAGGGTCATCGCGCCGTACTGGGCGCCGTTGGCGGCCATCCCGATGATCTCCAACGCCCCGAGGTTGGCCGAGACGAAGGCGAGGCCGGTCACCCAGGCGGGCAGCGAACGGCCGGAGAGGAAGAAGTCGACGCTGGTCCGGATCGCCCGGCGGGCGGCGAAGCCGACCCCGAGCACGGTGACGAAGTAGAGCGCCAGGATGCCGTAGTCCAGGACGTTCATGTTCAGCCGGAGGCCGCCGCCGTCCATCCCCGTCACCCTTCGTCCACCGTCCACCGTCCCGCACCGGTCGTACGCGTGCGCCCCCATTTACCCCGGGTGCGAAGTTTCACGCCTGGGATGCGCGTGGCCGCCCGACACCCGGGCGCCCCCGACCGGAATCGGCCAGGGGCGCCGCGGTGGCCGGTCAGCGGCCGAGGACCCGGTCCAGGAAGTCGCGGTACTGGCGGACCGCCATTCGCAGCTGCTCGGTGTCCGTCGAGCCGGCGTCCTGCCACGCGCCGAGCCGGCTCTTCTGCGCCGACAGCGCCGAGGCGAGGGCCTGGATGGCCTCGTCCACCAGTGCCTGCGCCTCGCCGGCGGCCGCCCTGGGGTCGTCCACGAAACGCAGCTGGATGTCCCGCCAGCGGTCCCGGAACCGCTGCGCGACGTCCGCCTCGAAGAGGGTGGCGGGCTCGGCGGGCACCGTGGTGGCGGGTTGCCCGCCGACCGTACCGGCCTGCGGGGTCGTGGTGTCCGGGTCGACCATGGCCGGCGTGGCGCTGCCGTACCCGGCGGCCCCGGTCCCGTCCGGGTTCCCGGCCCAGTCGGTCAGGTCCGCGCGCCGCTCCGGGGCCCCCTCGGTGGCGTTCGGCGGCAGCACCGTCCGGGTGCCGGACGGTTCCTCGGGGTCACCGCCGGGCCGCTGTTCCGCGGCGCCGCGCGGCCCGTGGAACTCGGCCGTCGGGTCGGCCCGCCGCCCCTCCCGCGGGCCGTCGGCGGCGCCGTCGCCGGGCCGGGCGGTCCACTCCGTGCGGGGGTCCGGCTCGTCCTCCGGGCGCGGGCTGGCCAGCGCGGACGCGGCGACGGCACCCCCCACGCTGGTGGCGCCGAACGCGGTCGGCACCGGGCCCGGTTCGTGGAACTCGGTCCGGTCGTCGTCGGCCGACTTCGCCGCCCCGGTCGCGTCGGCCCGCCGGTCGGCGTCGCGGGAGCCGTCCGGCCGGTCGGCCGTACGGCCCTCGGCGCGCTCGCCGGCGACCGTCGGGTCGTCGAAGGTGCCGCGGTCGGAGAGCACGTCCTCCGGCACGTCGGCCCGGTCGGCCCGGTCGGCCCGGTCCCCGCTCGGCGGAACCGGCACCGGCGTGGACCGGACGGCCTCGGGGTGCTCCGTGCTCACCCGCTGCTCTTCCTGGCGCATGGTGGTCTCCTCAGCGGTTCGTGACGTCGTGCGGGGTGTCCGGTTGGCGCTGCTCGGGCGGCCGGGGCGCGACCGGCTCCTCGCCGAGCAGTTCGGCGAAGAGGGCTCGGTAGTGCACCAGCGCCTGACGCAGCTCCTCGGTGCTGGCCTCACCGCGGGAATTGCGCAGGTGGATCTCGTGCGCGTCCCGGTACCGGGTGAGCGTCCGGGCGTGCTCGACGGAGAGGTGGGCGAGCTGGTCGGAGAAGTCGCCGGTGGGGTAGCCGCGTTCGGCGACGAGTCGGGTGAGAAGTTCGTCCGCGTCGCCCACCGTCTCGCCCGGCGAGTCGACGAAACGCACCTGGAGTTCCTCCCAGGCGGCCGCGTACCGGGCCCGGGACTCGGCGGAGAGCGGGGTGAGAGTGAGCTCGGCGTGCCGGCGCTCCCGGTCCCGCAGTTCCCGCTCGGCGGCGGTACGGCTGTCCCGCTCGGCGACCACCCGGTCGTACTCCGGCCCGAAGCGGCGCCGCAGCGCCCGGCGCCGGCCGGCCACCAGGGCGACCGCGACCAGCGCCACGATCACCAGGACGACGAGGACTGTGACGATTACCTGCGTGGGCGACATGGCCTCCTCCTTCGCCCGGTGGTATTCCCTCGGCTCACTGATCGCCAATCCCGTTGCGCGGCACTTTCCTGACCGATCCGGCGAGATCCCGGCGTGTCGGCACGCCCCCGCGCGGACATGACGAGTCACACAGAGTGACGGCCTGACCAAAACTTGACTCATTCCAGAAAACGCGCTTGGCTGGGTGAGGCCGGTCGGACCGACCCCGAGCGCCCCGCCGCCCCCGACTGCCAGCAATCCGCCCCGAGCGACGGCGACGACGTCCGAGGGCACGCCGCGACACCGATCAGGAGGAGAGCGATGAGCGACCCGCGGGCCAGCAGGCCGGTCCTCACCACCCGCCAGGGCCACCCGGTGCACAACAACCAGCAGCAGCGGACGGTCGGTTCACGCGGCCCGGCGACGCTGGAGAACTACCACTTCCTGGAGAAGATCAGCCACTTCGACCGGGAGCGGATCCCGGAGCGGGTGGTGCACGCCCGCGGCTTCGTCGCGCACGGCGAGTTCGAGGCGTACGGGACCATCGGCGACCAGCCGGCGTCGACGTACACCCGGGCCAAGCTCTTCCAGACCACGGGCGGGAAGACCCCGGTCACCATCCGGTTCTCCACCGTCATCGGCGGCCGGGACTCCTCCGAGGCGGCCCGCGACCCGCGTGGCTTCGCGGTGAAGTTCCGCACCGAGGACGGCAACTGGGACATGGTGGGCAACAACCTCCAGGTCTTCTTCATCCGCGACGCGATCAAGTTCCCGGACGTGATCCACGCGCTGAAGCCGGATCCGGTGACCTTCCGGCAGGAGCCGAACCGGATCTTCGACTTCATGTCGAACACGCCCGAGTCGATGCACATGCTGACCTGGCTCTTCTCCCCGTACGGCATCCCGCGCGACTACCGGACCATGCGCGGCTCCGGGGTGAACACCTACCGCTTCGTCAACGCCGAGGGCGAGGGTGTGCTGGTCAAGTTCCACTGGCTGTCCCAGCAGGGCGAGCACAACCTGACCCAGGCCGAGGCGAACGCCATCCAGGCCACCGACCTGGGCCACGCCTCCAAGGACCTCTACGAGGCGATCGAGCGCGGCGACTACCCGCGCTGGGAACTCAACGTGCAGATCATGAGCGACGACGAGCACCCGGAGCTGGACTTCGACCCGCTCGACGACACCAAGATCTGGCCCGAGGAGGACTTCCCCTACCTGCCGGTCGGCATGATGACGCTCAACCGCAACATCACCGACCACCACAACGAGAACGAGCAGATCGCCTTCGGCACCGGCGTGCTGGTCGACGGGATCGACTTCTCCGACGACAAGATGCTGGTCGGGCGGACCTTCTCCTACTCGGACACCCAGCGCTACCGGGTCGGCCCGAACTACCTCCAGCTGCCGATCAACCGGCCGCGCGAGGACGTGGTGGTCAGCACCAACCAGACCGGCGGCTCGATGTCGTACGGGGTGGACAACCGCGGCGCCAACCCGCACATCAACTTCGAGCCGTCCTCGGTCGCCGGGCTCCAGGAGGCCGACGAGTCCTACCGCGAGTACCGCCCGTTCGTCTCGGGGCAGATCATGAAGGCCCCGATCGAGCGGCAGAACAACTACGCGCAGGCCGGCCGCCGCTACCGCGAGATGGCCGACTGGGAGCGGGACGACCTGATCCTCAACCTGGTCACCAACCTGGCCCAGTGCGACAAGCACATCCAGGAGAAGATGGTCTGGCACTTCAGCCAGTGCGACTCCGACTACGGTCGGCGGGTCGCCGAGGGGCTCGGCCTCGCCGCCAACCTCTGATCCCGTCCGTTCTCCGCGCGCCCCGCCGGCCGACCGGCGGGGCGCGCGTCGTCCGTCCGGGTCCACGGTGGAGGGCGCGACGGACGGTAGTGCTTCGGGCGCGGATTACGTATCCTGCCGAAGGCGCCCTGCCGGCGCCGCGGCCGGGCCCCGGCCGGCCGGAAGCCACCCGGCCGGCGTCGGTTGCCCCTGCCGCCATCCTTCCGGGCGAGGTCTGATTGAACACCCGCGACTGGCCGATCCGGTCCAAACTGACCGCGCTGGTCGTCGTCCCGGTCACCGCGCTGCTGGCGCTCTGGATCTTCGCCACCACGCTCACCTTCGGGCCCGCGCTCGACCTGCTCTCCGCCCGGACCCTCCTCTACGACCTGGGCCGCCCCGGCGAGGCCGTGGTGGCCGAGTTGCAGCGGGAACGCCGCCTCTCGGTGATCCAGCTGGCCGGGTCCGAGCCGCTGCCGGCGCTGGCCGAGCAGCGGGCGCGTACCGACCGGGCGGTGGCGGAGCTGCGCCGCCGGATCGCCGGCGACGACCTGCGGGACGCCGCCGGCGACCACCTCGACACCCGACTGGACCAGCTGGTCAGTGCCCTGGAGGGGTTGCCGCTCGGGCGCGGGTTCATCGACCGGCGGGAGGTCGACCGGGTCGGCGCGCTCAACCTCTACAGCGGGATGATCTCGTCGGCGTTCCAGACCTTCGCCGCCATGGCGACCCTGCCCGACCAGCAACTCAACCGGCAGGCGCTGGCCGTCACCGCGCTCGGCCGCTCCCGCGAGCTGCTCGGCCAGACCGACGCGCTGCTGGCCGGGGCGCTGGCCGCCGGCCGGTTCGCCGACGGTGAGCACGCCCAGCTGGTGCAGACCATCGGCAACCAGCGGTTCCTGGCCGAGAACGCGGTGGCCGACCTGCCCGACGCCGACCGCGCCGACTACCAGCGGCTCACCGAGCAGGAGGCGTTCGGTCGGCTCCGCGCCATGCAGGACACGCTGCTGGCCGCCGACCGGTCCGCCCGCCCGCCGGTCGACGGGCCGGCGTGGCAGGCCAGCTACGAGACCGTCCAGCAGGCGCTGCGCGACTACGAGCTGGCCCAGGCCGACGGCCTGGCCGAGCGGTCGGTGCCGCTGGCGGTGCGGGTCCTGGTCCGGCTCGCCGCCGCCGGCCTGCTGGGCCTGACCGCCGTCGTGGTCGCGGTGGTGGTGGCGCTGCGGGTCGGTCGTTCCCTCGCGCACCGACTGACCGGCGTACGCACGGCCGCGCTGGAGATGGCCGAGCGCCGGCTGCCGGACGTGGTGGCCCGGCTGCGCCGGGGCGAGCAGGTGGACGTGGCCCGCGAGGCACCCCCGCTGGAGTACGGCGCGGACGAGATCGGCCAGGTGGGCCGGGCGTTCAACGAGGTGCAGCGGACGGCGGTGCGGGCCGCGGTGGACGAGGTGACCCTGCGCCGGGGCCTGAACGAGGTCTTCCTGAACATCGCCCGGCGCAGCCAGGGGCTGGTGCACCGGCAGCTCGCCCTGCTCGACCGGATGGAGCGGCACACCGAGGACCCGGACGAGCTGGCCGAGCTGTTCCGGGTCGACCACCTCGCCACCCGGCTGCGCCGGCACGCCGAGGACCTGGTCATCCTGGCCGGCGCGGCGCCGGGCCGGGGCTGGCGCAACCCGGTCGCCATGGTCGACCTGATCCGCGGCGCGATCTCCGAGGTCGAGTCGTACGACCGGGTCGAGATCACCACCGTGCAGCCCGCCGGCACCCTCGGCCGGGCGGTGGGCGACGTGATCCACCTGCTCGCCGAGCTGATCGAGAACGCCACCGCGTTCTCCCCGCCGGACAGCCGGGTGGAGGTGACCGGGGAGCGGGTGGCCAAGGGCTACGCCATCGAGATCACCGACCGGGGGCTGGGCATGTCGGCCGCGGCGATCGAGGACGCGAACCGGCGGCTGGCCCGCTCGCCCGAGTTCGACCCCACCGAGACCGCCCGCCTCGGCCTGTTCGTGGTGGCCCGGCTCGCCGCCCGGCACGGGGTCCGGGTGCGGCTGCGCCCCGCCGATCCCACCGGGCTGACCGCCGTGGTGCTCCTGCCCGCCGACCTGGTCACCGCCGAGCCGTCTCCGCTGCCCGGGCCGGCCGACGCCGAACCGGCGCGGGTCGGGGCGACGCCGGGGCGGCGCCAGCTGGACCGGGCCGACCGGCTGGCCAGCCTGCCCCGTCCCCGGACCGGCCGGACGACCCGGCCGCGCCCCGCGCCGACCGCGCCGGACGGGACGGCCGAGCTGTCCGGGCCCGGCGGCGGCCCGGTGCCCACCGCCCCGGCCGGGGAGATCGACGGGCTGCCCCGGCGGGTGCGCCGGCGGCCGGCCGCCCGCCCGGCACCGCGCGCCGGGGACACCGCCCGCCCGACGCCGGGGACGACCGCGGCCCGCCCGACGACGGAGTCGACCACGGTCGGTCCGCCGACGGAGGCCGCGGCGAGCCCGGCGGAGTCCGCGAGCCGGCCGCCCGTCCTGCCCGTGCGACAGCCGGCCCTGGACGTGCCGACCCTGCCGCAACCGGTGGTGGAGGCGCTGCGGTCGCGGACCCCGGAGGAGGCGCGCCGGTTCATGTCGGCGCTGCAGACCGGCACCGCCCGGGGCCGCCGGGCGGCTGCCGAGGGCGCCGACCCGGGCCGGGAGGCCCGCCAGAGCGCCCCCGCCCCGACCGGCGCCGCCGCCGAACCCACCGGTCCGGCCGAAGCCGCGTCTCCTGCCGGTCCCGCCGCTTCCGCCGGGCCGGTCGGCGGCGAGGCGCCGGTGGTTGCCCCGGGCACCGCTGACTCCGCCGACGGCCCCGCAGCGGCGGGTGCCGCGGCTGGTCGGCCGGTCGACAACGACCGCACGGCCGTCCTGCCGGCGGCCACCGAATCCCTGACCGTGACTGAGAGGGACGCCTGATGCTGCAGCCGACGAGGCAGAGTGCCGATCTCGACTGGTTGCTCGACGAGTTGGTGGACCGGGTGCCAGCCGCCCGCGAGGCGGTGGTGCTGTCGGCCGACGGGCTCCTGCTCGGCGCGTCCGCCGGGTTGGACCGGGCGGACGCGGAGCACCTGTGCGCGCTCGCCTCCGGTCTGTCCAGCCTGGCTCGGGGCGCGAGCCGGCACGTCGCGGGCGGACCGGTCCGGCAGACCGTGGTGGAGATGGAGGCGGCGTACCTGCTCGTCACGGCGGCTGGGCAGGGGGCCTGCCTGGCCGTGGTCAGCGAGGCCGACGCCGACATCGGCCTGGTGGCGTACGAGATGGCGATGCTGGTGACCCGGGTGGGGGAGAACCTGACAGCCCCGGCCCGGTCGGCGGCGGGAGCGGCCGATGCGGACTGAGTCGCCCGGGCCGCAGCACGAGTGGCTGGACGGCGACGCCGGCCCCGTGGTGCGGCCCTACACGCTCACCGGCGGGCGGGTCCGGTCGGCCGTCGACGGCTTCGACCTGGTCGCGTTCGTGCTGGCCGAGCCCGGCGCCGACCTGGCCGCCCATCCGGAGCTGCAACCGGAGCACCGCCGACTGGTCGAGCTGACCGGCCGGCCGGTCCCGGTGGCCGAGCTGGCGGCCGACCTCGACCTCGCGGTCGGCGTGGTCCGGGTGCTGCTCGGTGACCTGCTGGCCCGGGGCGTGGTCGCCGTGCACCAGCCGCCGCGCACCACGTACCTGCCCGACAACGACATCCTCAAGGCGGTGGTCAGTGGACTCCGTGCGCTATGACGGTGAGCGGGCCCGGATCCCGCTCGCCCTGAAGATCCTCATCGCCGGGGGCTTCGGCGCCGGCAAGACGACGCTGGTCAGCGCGCTGAGCGAGGTCCGGCCGCTGCAGACCGAGGAAGTGCTGACCGGGGCCGGGGTCGGCACCGACGACCTGTCCGGGGTGGAGACCAAGTCGACCACCACGGTGGCGATGGACTTCGGCCGGATCACCATCAACGAGGACCTCCAGGTCTACCTCTTCGGCACCCCCGGCCAGGACCGCTTCTGGTTCCTGTGGGACGAGCTGGCGTTCGGTGCGCTCGGCGCGGTGGTGCTCGCCGACACCCGGCGACTGGCCGACTGCTTTCCGTCGATCGACTACTTCGAGCAGCGCGGCATCCCGTTCGTGGTCGGGGTGAACTGCTTCGACGGCGGACGCCGGTTCAGCCTGGAGACCGTACGCCAGGCCCTCGACCTGGACCCCGAGGTGCCGTTGGTGCTCTGCGACGCCCGGGACCGGCAGTCCGGCAAGCTGGTGCTGATCGAGCTGGTCGAGCACGTTGCCCGGCAGCGCGGCGAGCCGGTGCCGGCGGCCTGACCGCGCGGCGCGGCGCTCCGGCGGACCGGCGACGCGGGCAGCGAGCGGTCGGGCCGGCCGGGAATCGGTGCGGCGAATCGCGGCTAACGGTCGGGCATTGCGGGAACCCTCTGGTTGGATCGACGCAGGAGCGGGCGGAGGGTGGACTGGTGACAGGTCAGGGCACGATCGTCCACGTAGGCGGCTACACGGAGCACAGCGGCGGCCGGGCCACGGGCATCGTGGCGGCCCGGCGGGATCCGGACTCCGGTGAACTCACCCCGCTGGGCACGGTCGCGGTCACCCCGTCGCCGTCGTTCCTCGCCCGGCACCCCGCCCTGCCGGTGCTCTACGCCGTCAACGAGCTCTCCACCGGTGAGGTCAGCGCCTGGCGGGTCGCGCCGGACGGCGGGCTCACCCCGCTCGGTGTCCAGCTCAGCGGCGGTGTCGAGCCCTGCCACCTGGCGGTCGCCCCGGACGGGCGGCACCTGTTCGTGGCCAACTACGGCGACGGCAGCGTAGCGGTGCTGCCGCTCGACCCGCAGGGGATGCCCGGCGAGCGCACCGACCTGGTGCAGCACGAGGGGCACGGCGCCGACCCCCAGCGCCAGGACCGGGCGCACGCCCACATGGTTTCGCCGGACCCGGGGCGCGGGCCGCTGCTCGCGGTCGACCTGGGCACCGACTCGGTCTACCGGTACGACCTGGACGCCGCCACCGGACGGCTGGTGCCCCGGGCGCCCCGGGTGCGTACCCACGCCGGGACCGGCCCCCGGCACCTGGCCCGGCACCCGGACGGCGGGAGCTGCTACCTGGCCGGCGAGCTGGACGCCTCGGTCACCGCGTACGAGCTGACCGCCGACGGCACGCTGCACCAGCGGGGTCGGGTCGAGGCCAGCGAACGGACCGGGCACGTGCAGCCGTCCGAGATCGCGGTCGGGCCGGACGGGCGCTTCCTGTACGTGGCCAACCGCGGGGTGGGCACGGTCTCGGTCTTCTCCCTCGCCGGCCAGCTGCCGGAGCTGGTCGCCGAGGTGGACACCGGCGGGGAGTGGCCGCGGCACTTCGCGCTGATCGGGCCGCACCTCTACGTGGCCGATGAGCGGGCCGACATGGTCCGGGTGTTCCGGGTCGATCCGGCCACCGGCGTACCGGCCCCGGTGGGCGAGCCGGTGCCGCTGCCGAGCCCCACCTGCGTGCTGCCCTGAGTGGGCGGGATGCCTTGTTCGGCAACGCCTTGAGGCTGACCAATCACTCAGCGTCGTGAAACGGTGATCAACTGTATCTCCTCCGTAACTTTCGTCCGAACGGTTATGGCAGTCACCCCTTCGGATACGCAAGATGGTCTGCGTGTCAGCAGGCCGCCATCGCATGCGTTCGAATCTCAACGGAGCCGCCGCCGCAGCAGCGGTCGGCGTTCTCGTCGTCTCCGCGGGGGGCTGGTTCGGCTATCAGCAGCTCGCCGGGCCGGACTGCTCGGGCAAGGTCGAGCTCTCCGTCGCGGTGGCCACGGAGCTCGCGCCCGCCGTCAGCGGAGCCGCCGACCAGTGGGTCAAGGACGGCGCGGCGGTCGGCGGCACCTGCATCGCGGTGACGGTGACGGCCTCCGACCCGGTCGAGGTCGCCGCCACGGTGGCCGCCAAGCACGGCGCCGTGCTGGCCGGCGTCGGCCAGGCGAGCGGCACGGCGGTCAGCCCGGACGTCTGGATCCCGGATTCGTCCACCTGGCTGGCCCGGCTCAAGGACGGCGGCGCGACCGCGTTCGACCCGGCCAACGGGGCGTCCATCGCGCGCAGCCCGGTGGTCGTGGCGATGCCCGAGCCGATCGCCTCCCGGCTCGGCTGGCCGGACAAGAAGCTGACCTGGAACAACCTGCTCGGCGAACTGAAGAGCGACAAGCCGTTGAACACCGGCATCGTCGAGCCGACCACGGACGCGGCCGGGCTCTCCGGGCTGCTCTCGCTCACCGCCGCCGCCGGGGCCGCGGGCGGCGCCGACGCGCAGCGGGACACCGTCGGCGCGCTGCGCGCACTGGCGAACAGCCGCTCGAAGCTGCGCCAGGACCTGCTGGCGCGGTTCCCGACCTCGCCGGACCCCACGACGATCGCCAGCGGCCTCGGCGCCGCGCCGCTCTCCGAAGAGGACGTGATCGCCTACAACAAGAAGAAGCCCCCGGTCCCGCTGGCCGCGCTCTACCTGGAGCCGGCGCCGATGCCGCTGGACTACCCGTACGCCGTGCTGCCCGGTATCGAGCCGGCCAAGGCGTCCGCTGCCCGGGTGCTCTTCGAGGTGCTCACCCAGTCGACGTTCCGCAACCGGCTGGCGGCGCAGTCGCTGCGCTCTCCGGACGGCAACTGGGGCTCGGGCTTCGAGGCGCCGGCGGGTGCGCCGAGCCCGGCGGGGGGCGCGCCGGCGCCCCCGACCGCGGGCGGCACCGCCGCCGGCGGGCTGGACGCCGCCGCGATCGGCAGCGCGGTCTCCAGCTGGGCGATCGCCACCCAGTCCGGCCGGATGCTGGCCGTCATCGACGTCTCCGGCTCGATGAAGGCCGAGGTGCCCACCGCCAACAACGCCACCCGGCAGCAGGTCACCGTCGAGGCGGCCCGCCGCGGTCTCACCCTCTTCGACGACTCCTGGTCGATCGGGCTCTGGACCTTCTCCACCAACCTCGACAACAGCCGCGACTACCGGCAACTTGTCCCCATCGGCCGGCTCTCCAGCAGGCGCGGTCAGCTGGAGCAGGCGCTCGGCGGCATCCGGTCCTCCAGCGGTGACACCGGCCTCTACGACACCATGCTCGCCGCCTACAAGGAGGTCCAGGAGGGCTGGGAGCCGGGTCGGGTCAACTCGATCGTGCTCTTCACCGACGGCAAGAACGAGGACGCCAACGGCATCTCCCAGCAGAAGCTGCTCTCCGAGCTCAACAAGATCAAGGACCCGGAGCGGCCGATCCAGGTCGTGATCATCGGTATCGGCGACAAGGTCAGCAAGGCCGAGCTGGAGTCGATCACCAGGGTCACCGGCGGCGGTGCCTTCGTCACCGAGGATCCGACCAAGATCGGCGAGATCTTCCTCAGGGCGATCGCGTTGCGCAAGGCGCCCGCCTGAGCCTTCGGACAGCCTGAAAGGGCCCGTCGTACCGCTGCATTCGGTACGCCGGGCCCTTTCCGCATCGCGGCCCGGCCGGGAAAAGTGACGGCAATACGTCCGAAGCAATCGGCCGCCACACTTGTCGGGGCAGGATGTCGTTCGTGCTCCCGCACCGCCGGTCCCGCGATCCGGGCCGGCCGCCACCCGGGGGCCGCCGGCGACCGATGTGGGAGGTTCGGTGACCTCGGCGACGCTGTTGACCCCCGCACGGACGCCGGCGCCACCGGACGGGTCGCCCTCCGGCCCGGTGGCCCGCGCCGACGAACGGGCCTACGTCCGCGTGCTGGTGGTGCTGGACGCCAGCATCCTGACCGTCGCCGTGTTGATCGGCTACGTCGCCCGGTTCGGCGAGGACGTCCCGACCGGCTCCCGGATCCCGTACGTGCTGGTGGCGCCCGGGGTGGTGCTCGCCTGGCTGGTCTCGCTCAAGGCGCTCGGCTGCTACGACGACCGGGTGCTCGGCTACGGGGCGGACGAGTACCGCCGGGTCAGCGCGGCCAGCCTGCGCCTGGCCGGCGGGGTCGCGATCGCCGGCTACGTCGCCGACGTCGGCATCTCCCGGGGCTTCCTGGCCGTCTCCTTCGCCGTCGGCACCCTCGGGCTCGAGGTGGCCCGGTTCGCCGCCCGCAAGCGGCTGCACCGGGCCCGGTCCCGGGGCGCCGGCTGGTCGCGCAGGGTGCTGGTGGTCGGCGACACCGCGCACGTGCTGGAACTGGTGCACACGCTGCGCCGCGA
Source organism: Micromonospora echinaurantiaca (assembly GCF_900090235.1). Classification (NCBI taxonomy): domain Bacteria; kingdom Bacillati; phylum Actinomycetota; class Actinomycetes; order Micromonosporales; family Micromonosporaceae; genus Micromonospora; species Micromonospora echinaurantiaca. The sequence continues at coordinate 493,124 of NZ_LT607750.1, forward strand.
GCCGTACGCCGGCTACCACGTGGTCGGCGCGTGCATCCCGGACGCGCTGCTGGCCCCGGTCGCGCAGCGGCTGGGCGACGTGCCGGTGGTCGGCTCCTTCCGAGGCATCCCCGAGGCGGCCACCGCGATCGGCGCGGACACCGTCGCCGTCACCGCCTCCGGGGAGCTGACCGCAACCCGGCTGCGCCGGCTGGGGTGGCAACTGGAGGGCACCGGCATCGACCTGGTGGTCGCCCCGGCGCTGACCGACGTGGCCGGCCCGCGCATCCACACCCGGCCGGTGGCCGGGCTGCCGCTGATCCACGTCGAGGCGCCCGAGTTCCGGGGCGTCCGGAAGCTGGTCAAGGGCCTCGTCGACCGGTCCGCCGCCGCGCTGGCCGTGGCGCTGCTGCTGCCGGTGCTGGCGCTGATCGCGCTGGCCATCCGGCTGGACAGCCGGGGGCCGGCGCTGTTCCGGCAGGTCCGCGTCGGCCAGGGCGGCCGCGAGTTCGGGGTGTTCAAGTTCCGCACCATGGTGGTGAACGCGGACGTCCTGCTGGCCGAGCTGACCGCCCGGAACGAGACCGACGGCCTGATGTTCAAGATGCGTGACGATCCCCGGGTCACCCGGATCGGCCGGCTGCTGCGCAAGTGGTCCCTGGACGAGCTGCCACAGCTGGTCAACGTCCTGCTCGGGCAGATGAGCCTGGTCGGCCCCCGACCGCCGCTGCCCGCCGAGGTGGCCCGGTACGAGGGCGACGTGGCCCGCCGGCTGCTGGTCAAGCCGGGCATGACCGGGCTCTGGCAGGTCAGCGGCCGGTCCGACCTGAGCTGGGAGGACGGCATCCGGCTGGACCTCTACTACGTGGAGAACTGGTCGCTCGCCGCCGACCTGACCATCCTGTGGAAGACGTTCGGCGCGGTGCTGCGCAGCCGGGGGGCGTACTGACCGCCGGGACCGGGGTCACGGCTGCGGGCCGGTCCAGTCCAGACAGACCACCACGGCGTCGTCCACCAGGTCACCGGCGACGAACGCGCGCAGGTCGCCGATCAGCGAGCGGACGGCGTCCAGCGGCTCCATCCGGCCGGTCCGGCGCAGGAACCGGTCCAGCGCGGTCTCGCCGTACCGGAGGTTCTGCCCGGTGGCGTCGATCACGCCGTCGCTGACCACGAAGAGCCGGTCGCCGCGGCGCAGCTCGAGGTGTTGCTCCCGGTAGTCGGTCGCCTCGAACATGCCGAGCGGGAACTGCTCCTCCAGCGGCTGCTCGGTCACCTCGCCGTCGCGCAGCAGCACCAGCCGGGGCGAGCCGGCGTCGACCACGGTCAGCACCCCGGTGCGCAGCTCCAGCTGCATCAGCAGGGCGGCCAGGTGCTGGCTGCCCCGGTGTACGTCGTAGACGGCCTGGTCGGCCAGGGCGGCCTGGTCGGCCAGGCTCAGCCCGGCCCGCCGGGCGTTGCGCAGCGCGTGGGTGGCGAGCGTGGTGAGCATTGCCGCCTCGATGCCCTCGCCGGAGCCGTTGATGGTGGAGAGCCAGAGTCGGTCGCCGTCGTCGGCCCAGTCGAAGCTGTCCCCGCGCACCGCGTACGCCGGCTCCAGTTGACCGGCCAGCCGGAACGCGGGGCGGGTGCGGCTGCGCCCGGGCAGCAGCTCCCACTGCATTTCGGCGGCGAGGGTGAGTCGCCGACTGCGTCGGGCGGTCCGGTAGACGTCCGTGCCGGCGGAGACGGCCGCCAGCTCGTGGGCCAGCGCGGTGGCGATCTCGGCCAGCCCGGCCAGCGCCGCCGGGTCGTCCGGCACCGGGGTGACCCGGAGCACTCCGCGCCGCTCCCCGCGCATCGAGACCGGCAGGTAGCCCACCTGCTCGGCGACGATCGGCGCCTGGTGGTCGAAGCAGCGCCAGGCCGGATGCCCCGGCGAGGTGACCGGCTCGCCGTCGTGCAGCGGCAGCAGCGCGGAGAGCCGGTAGTCGACCTGGAACAGCTCGGTGCCGGTCACGCCGTACGACCCGGCCAGCACGGCGGCGACCCGGTCCACCAGCAGGTCGGCCGGGGACTCGATGAGCGCGCGCCGGGCCTGGTCGACGGTTTCGCTCATCGTCGCTCCAATCACAAGCCCAAAGACCAGCAGAGGCGGAGTAGTCTCGGGCCCACCATGGCGGAACTGCACGGTCCACCGGGACCCGACACGAGTATGGCTGCCGAACTGGACGCGGCGGCGGGTGCCCTGCTGACCGTATGGGAGGCGGCGCGGGAACGCACGACCAGCCGGATCTCCGGTGCCCAGTTGCGCGCCGTGATGGTGGTCGAGCAGCAGGACGGGATCAACCTGCGCCGGCTGGCCACCGGCCTGGACATGCTGCTCTCCTCGGCGAGCCGGCTCTGCGACCGGCTGGTCGCCGCCGGGCTGCTGGAGCGCGAACCGGGCCGGTTCGACCGCCGGGAGATCTCGCTGCACCTCACCCCGGAGGCCCGCCGGCTCCTCGCCGAGCTGCGGGACGACCGCCGCCAGCAACTCGCCGCGATCCTGGCCGACATGACCCCCGCGGGTCGGCAGGCGCTGCTGGACGGGATGCGGGAGTTCGACGAGGCGGCCCGCCGGCGGGAGGTCCGCTCCGTCGAGCCGGTCGGCCCCTGGTCGCCCGAGGCCGCCGCGGCGGAGCGCTCGCTCGGGGTGCCGCCCGAGTGGCCGGGCGACCAGTCGGTGGCCCGCACGGCCTGACCGGCCGGCCGCCGCCGGTCCGCCCACCGCGGCCAGCCGGCTCACCGGCCTGCCGACTCCCGCCACCGGCCGACCGGCCCCGATGCCGGCCGCCGGGCCCCACCCCGGCCCGCCGGCTGGAATTCGTCCCGGAGATCAGCCTTCCGCCGCCGCTACGGCGAGCATCGCGATGTCGTCCTGGCTCTGCCCGGCCAGCCAGTCGTCAACCAGCCGGAGCAGCCGGTCGACCAGCGCCGTCGGGGGCAGGCCGGCCGCTTCGCCGAGCGCCTGGCGCAACCGCCGCTCGCCGAACAGCTCGGCGCCCGCCGGCCCGCCGCGGGCCCCGGTCACCCCGTCGGTGTAGGCGAGCAACAGCTCACCCGGGGCGAGCCGGACCTCGGCGTCGGCGAACCCGGCCGCCGTCAGCGCGCCCACCGGCATCCCGCCGACCCGGACCCGGCCGACCGTGCCGTCGGCCCGCACCACCAGCGGATCCGGGTGCCCGCCACCGGCCACCCGGAGTCGGACGCTCCCGTCCGGCTCGGCCTCCACGGTGCCGAGCAGCAGGGTGGTGAACTGGCTGCGCGGGGTGGGCTGCGGGGTGTCCAGCAGCGCGCGGTCGAGCAGCCGGATCAGCTCCAGCGGCCGCCGCTCCACCAGCCGCAGCGTCTGCAGCGACTGGCGGACCCGCCCGGTGAGCACGGCCGCGCCGACGCCCCGGCCGCAGACGTCGCCGAGGGCGAACAACGCGCCCTGCCCGATCCGCGAGACGTCGTAGAAGTCACCGCCGATCCGCAGCCGGTCGCCGGCCGCGCGGTAGCCACCGGCGAGGGCGACACCGGGCACCGTGGGCAGTTTCGGCGGGAGCAGGCTCTGTTCCAGCACCCGGGCCAGGTGGGCCTGTTCGCCGTAGAGCTCGGCGGCGCCGACGGCGGCCCCGGCCCGGGCCGCGTACTCCCGGGCCAGCTCGGCGTCCCGCCGATCGAAACCGTCCCGGCCGGCGCGGCGCAGCAGGACCAGCGCACCGGCCGGGCGGCCCGTGCCGGGCATCGAGCAGACCAGCACCGGGCCGGGTCGGGCGAACTCGGGCGGGAGCACGGCGGCCAGCGCGGCCGGCTCGGCGTCCCGCCACGGGTCCGGGTCGGCGTCACCGCGCAGCGCTGCGCTCAGGCCCGGCAGCCCCGCCGGCACCGGGCCTTCCGTGGGCGCCGGGTCGCCGTCGGCGTACCGGATCCAGCACGGCCGTTGGTCGGCCGGGGAGGGCGGGCGGTACAGCACCAGGGCCAGGTCGGCCAGGTAGGGCACGGGCAGGGTGGCGGCGGTGTGCAGCGTCTGGTCGCGGTGCAGGGACAGCCCGAGGCGGCTGCCGGCCTGGGCCAGGAAACCGGTCCGGGTGCGTTCGGCGTGCAGCGCGTCGACGCGTGCCGACTCCTCGGTGACGTCCCGCACGTACCAGGCGCACCGGCCGCCGGTCAGGGTGCGCCGGGTGCCGCGCAGCCGCCGCCCGTGGTGCGTCGCGTCGAAGCCGTCCGTCCCGCTCCGGGCGGCTGCGGCCAGCGCCGGCACCGCGCAGCGGGTCAGGTCGGTGCCGGGGGTGACCTCGGGCAGCAGGTCGGCGGCGAGCGCGTTGGCCAGCGTGACCACCTGGTCCGCGCCGGTGGTCAGCACCGCCTCGGCCAGCCCGTCGAGCAGCTCGCGGGCGAGTCGGGGGTCGGCCGGGAGCCGGCCGCCGCGGCGTCGCCCGGCGGCGGTGGGCGGCGCCCCGGCGCCGACGTCCGGTCGGGTCGTGGTCACCGCCGGTCGCCGGGCGCTCCGGCCTGTCGACCTGTGGTCATGCTGGTCGGGCACTCCTCGGCTGGGGGTTGCTGCCTGCGGCAAGCGTACCGAGGCGGGCGGCGGGGCGCCCGGGGCGGCGGTGCGGGGTCAGCTCGCCCGGGCCAGCCAGCCGCCGGGGCGGGCGACGATCCGGCGGACCACCGATCCGGCGGCGCCGACCGCCGCGGCGGTCGCACCGAGGGTCGCCGGCCGGACGGTGACCGGTGACCAGGCGGCGGTCAGCACCCGCGCGGAGATCTCGGCGAGCACCGGCGGGCACAGCCAGCGGGCCAGCGGGGCGTAGCCGCCACCGAGCACCACCGTGTCCAGGTCCAGCAGGTTCACCACGGCGGCGACCGCCACGCCGAGGGCGGTGCCCGCGTCGTGCAGGGCGCGCAGGGCGGCCGGGTCGCCGGCCCCGGCCAGCTCCGCCAGCCGGGCCGCGGCGCTGTCCGCCGGCAGGTCCGCCCCGGCCAGCCCGGCCGCCGCCAGGACGGCCTCCTGGCCGGCGTACCGCTCCAGGCAGCCGCGGCCGCCGCACCGGCACGGCCGGCCCTCGGGGCGGACCGGGATGTGCCCGATCTCGCCGCTCCAGCCGCGCGCGCCACGGAAGAGGTCGCCGTCCAGCACGATCCCGGCGCCGATGCCGACCTCGCCGGAGATGTGCAGGAAGCTGGCCGGCCCGGGTGGCCCGGCGTGCAGTTCGCCCAGCGCGGCGAGGTTGGCCTCGTTGTCGACCACCAGGGGCGGCACCCCGTCGATCCGTTCGGTCAGCGGCGGGTGCCCGGCGAGCAGCGCGGGGACCGGCACGTCCCGCCAGCCGAGGTTGGGCGCGAGGCGGACCAGCCCGGCGTCGTCGACCAGGCCGGGCACGGCGAGGGCCGCGCCGGCCAGGGTGAGCCCCTGGTTGGCCGCGTCGGCGCGGGCCTGGGCGGCCAATTCGACCAGCCGGGCGAGGGTCTCGGCGGGGGAGACCGGCCGCAGGTCGGCCCGGCGCACCGTGTGGTGCCGGACCCGACCGCCGAGGTCGACCACGCAGGCGGCCAGGTAGTCGACGTTGATCTCCAGGCCGAGCCCGGCCGGGCCGTCGTCGGCGAGCACCAGGCCGCGGGCGGGCCGGCCGGCCCCGGTACGCGGCGTCGGCTCCGCCTCGGCGACCAGCCGCCCGGTGACCAGGTCCTCCACGACGGCGGAGACGGTGGCCCGGGTCAGCCCGGTCTCGGCGGCCAGCTCGGCCCGGGACGGGGGGCGCTCGGCGGCGGCGATCCGGCCCAGCACCACGGCGAGGTTCAGCTCGCGCAGGCTGCCCTGCCGGACCGCCCCGGCGGTGGTGTCGGGTCGGCGCACCCCTTGACACTGCCACAGGTGCGGCATTTAATTCAACCACTGAACAAATAGCGGACGACACCCCCGGAGGTCTCCCATGGCACCCCGTCCCACCCCCGCCGACAAGTTCTCCTTCGGCCTCTGGACGGTGGGTTGGCCGGCCCGCGACCCGTTCGGCGACGCCACCCGCCCGGCGCTCGACCCGGTCGAGGCGGTGCACCGGCTCGCCGAGCTCGGCGCGTACGGGATCACCTTCCACGACGACGACCTGGTGCCGTTCGGCGCCGACGCGGCCACCCGCGACCAGCACATCGCCCGGTTCCGCAAGGCCCTCGACGAGACCGGCCTGGTGGTGCCGATGGTGACCACCAACCTCTTCAACCACCCGGTCTTCAAGGACGGCGGCTTCACCAGCAACGACCGCGACGTCCGGCGCTACGCGCTGCGCAAGGTGCTGCGCAACGTCGACCTCGCCGCCGAACTCGGCGCCAGGACGTTCGTCATGTGGGGTGGCCGCGAGGGCTCCGAGTACGACGTGGCCAAGGACGTCCGGGCCGCGCTGGACCGCTACCGCGAGGCGGTCGACCTGCTCACCCAGTACGTGCTCGACCGCGGCTACGACCTGCGGTTCGCGCTGGAGCCCAAGCCGAACGAGCCGCGCGGCGACATCCTGCTGCCCACCGTGGGGCACGCGCTCGCCTTCATCTCCACCCTGGCCCACCCGGAGCTGGTCGGCCTCAACCCCGAGGTGGGGCACGAGCAGATGGCCGGGCTGAACTTCGTCCACGGCATCGCCCAGGCGCTCTGGCAGGGCAAGCTGTTCCACATCGACCTCAACGGTCAGCGCGGCGTCAAGTACGACCAGGACCTGGTCTTCGGCCACGGCGACCTGCTCAACGCGTTCGCCCTGGTCGACCTGCTGGAGAACGGCGGCCCGGGCGGTGCGCCCGCCTACGAGGGCCCCCGGCACTTCGACTACAAGCCGTCGCGCACCGAGGACTTCACCGGCGTCTGGGCCTCGGCCGCCGCCAACATGCGCACCTACCTGCTGCTCAAGGAGCGGGCCGCGGCGTTCCGCGCCGACCCGGAGGTAACCGAGGCGCTGGCCGCCGCGAAGGTGGGCGAGCTGAGCACGCCGACGCTCGCCCCCGGCGAGACGTACGCCGACCTGCTGGCCGACCGGTCCGCCTTCGAGGAGCTGGACGTCGACGCGGTGGCGGCCCGGGGCTTCGGCTTCGTCCGGCTCAACCAGCTCGCCGTCGAGCACCTGCTCGGCGCCCGCTGAGGCGGCCGGCGGTGACCCTCGTCGCCGGGGTGGACTCCTCCACCCAGTCCTGCAAGGTGGTCGTCCGGGACGCGGCGACCGGCGCGCTGCTGCGGCAGGGCCGGGCGCCGCACCCGGACGGCACCGAGGTCGACCCCGAGGCCTGGTGGCGGGCCCTGGGCGCGGCCGTCGAGGCGGCCGGCGGGCTGGCCGACGTCGCTGCCGTCTCGGTCGCCGGGCAGCAGCACGGCATGGTCGCTCTCGACGAGGCGGGCCGGACGGTCCGGCCGGCGCTGCTGTGGAACGACACCCGCTCCGCCGGGGCCGCCGCCGACCTGGTCGAGGAGGCCGGCGGCGGCGAGGCCGGCGGGCGGTTCTGGGCGGACGCGGTGGGCAGCGTGCCGGTGGCCAGCTTCACCGTCACCAAGTTGCGCTGGCTGGCCCGGCACGAGCCGGCGCAGGCGGCCCAGGTGTCGGCGGTCTGCCTGCCGCACGACTGGCTGACCTGGCGGCTGGCCGGCGCGGCCGGGTTGGCCGCCCTGCGCACCGACCGGGGCGACGCCAGCGGCACCGGCTACTGGTCGCCGGCGACCGGTGAGTACCGGTTCGACCTGCTGGAGCGGGCCTTCGGCCGGCGGCTGCAGGTGCCGACGGTGCTCGGGCCGGCGGAACCGGCGGGCGTCCTGCACCCGGCGGCGTTCCGGGTGGCGCCGGCGATCTCGTCCGGCGAGCCGTCCGGGCTGCCGTGGCCGCCCGGGCCCGGGCAGGCGTGGACCGGCGACGGTCCGCTGCTCGGCCCCGGCACCGGGGACAATGCCGCGGCCGCGCTCGGCGTCGGGGCCGGTCCCGGCGACGTGGTGGTGTCAATCGGCACCTCCGGGACGGTGTTCAGCGTCGCCGACGCCCCGGCCGCCGACCCCACCGGGATCGTCGCCGGGTTCGCCGACGCCACCGGCCGCTACCTGCCGCTGGTCTGCACGCTCAACGCGGCCCGGGTGCTCGACGCCGCGGCGGCGATGCTCCGGGTCGGCCTGGACGAGCTCGCCGAGCTGGCACTGTCCGCCCCGGCCGGCGCCGACGGGCTGGTCATGGTCCCCTACCTGGAGGGCGAGCGGACCCCGAACCGGCCGACCGCCAGCGGCGCGGTACACGGATTGACCCTGCGCACCTCGACCCCGGCGCACCTGGCCCGGGCGGCCGTCGAGGGCATGCTCTGCGCCCTCGCCGACGGTCTGGACGCCATCGTGGCGCAGGGCGTGACCCCGCGTCGGGTGATCCTGGTGGGCGGTGGCGCCCGATCGGCCGCGGTGCGCCGGATCGCGCCGCAGGTCTTCGGCTGTCCCGTGGTGGTGCCCCCGCCCGGCGAGTACGTCGCCGACGGCGCGGCCCGCCAGGCCGCCTGGGTCGCCCTGGGCGGCGCGGCGGCGCCCGAGTGGGCGGTCGAGGGCATCGAGGAGTACGAGGCTGAGCCCGTCCCCGCCGTCCGGGAGCGGTACGCCGCCGCCCGGGAGCACGTCATCGAACGCTGACCCGCCGCCGCCGGACCGGGGGACCGCCCGCACCCGGTTCGGCGGCGGTCGGTAAACCGCTGTACGCGGGCTCCGGCGGCGAGCCTTCACCCGGTCGTGATCTGACCCTGGTTGGCTGCCGCACATGACCTTGACCAGGGGCGGCCCGGCGCGGGCCTGGGGCGGTACGGCCGCGCACCGGTTCTACAGCGTGGTGGTCTTCGTGCTGCTCGCCTCGCTGGACAACGTGGCGATCGGCCTGGTGCCCCCGCTGTACGGGTCGATCGCCGAGGCGTTCGACGTGCCGCAGCGGTCGCTCGGCCTGGTCACCGCGGTGAGCTTCCTGGTCAGCGCGGTGGCCGCGGTGGCCTGGGCGTACGTCGGCGACCGCAGCAACCGCAAGCCGCTGCTCATGGTCGGCACCCTGATCTGGGCGCTGGGCACCGCCGGCAGCGGGGTCGCCGGGAACTACCCGGCCTTCCTGGCCGCGCAACTGCTCGCCGCGGTCGGTCTCGGCGCGGTCGGTTCGGTCGGCTTCTCGGTGGTCACCGACCTGATCTCGCCCCGCCGCCGGGGACTGGTGATGAGCTTCTGGGGGCTGTCGCAGGGCGTCGGCACGCTGGCCGGCACGCTGGTCGGCGGGCTGCTCGGGGCCGCCGACTGGCGGCGGCCGTTCCTGTTGCTGACCGTGGTCGGGTTGGCCGCCACCGCGGCGTACCTGTTCACCTACGACATCCGGCGCGGCGAGAGCCAGCCGGAGTTGGCCGACGCGCTGGCCACCGGCGCCGAGTACGACTACCGGATCAGCCGGGCCGACCTGCCCCGGATCCTCGACCGGCGGACCAACCGCTGGCTGATCCTGCAGGGCCTCACCGCGCAGGCGGCGTTCGGGTCGCTGGTCTGGCTGCCGGTGCTCTTCCGCGAACGGGCCGAGGCGCAGGGCTACTCCGGCCCGACGGCGGTGGTGGTGGGCAGCGTCTTCGCCACCCTGTTCCAGCTCGGCGGGGTGCTCTCCATCGTCGGCGGGCTGGCCGGCGACGCGCTGCACCGGCGTACGCCCCGGGGCCGGGCCCTGGTCGCGGCGATCGGCATCCTCGCGGCGCTGCCGTTCTACCTGGTGCTCTTCTTCGTGCCGATCCGCATCGACGTGCCCGACGGCGCCGCTAACGGGGCGGTGGTGCAGGCGGTGCTGGGCAGCGTTTTCACCGAGCCGACCGTCGGGCTGAGCCTGCTCACCGCGGTGTTCGCGCTGGCTCTCACCTCGGCCAACTCGCCGAACTGGTTCGCGCTGATCGCCGACGTCAACCCGCCCGAGCACCGGGGCACCGTCTACAGCCTCGGCAACCTGGTCAACGGAGTGGGGCGGGCGGGCGGCAACTACCTGGTCGGCGTGGCCTTCCAAGGGCTGCGGGCGGCGTTCCCGCCGCCGCTGAACTACGCCGTCGGGCTTGCCGCGTTCCAGCTGTTCTTCATCCCGACCGGGATCATGTACTGGCTCGCGTCCCGCACCTCGCCGAAGGACATCGCCGAGGTGCACGACGTGCTGGCCGCCCGCGCCGAACGGCTCTGAGGACCACCGGCCGCCGGAGTCCGCGCCGCCGCCGGGTCGCCATGCTCGTGTCCGCGTCGCTGGCGGCCGGGGGTCGGCATGCCCTTTGGAGCTGATGTCGTCACCGACTCACTGTGGTGAATCGGCTACGACATCAGCTCCAAAGGCACACCGAGGCATTCGGCCACCGGCCGGCGCGGACCGGCCGCCCGGGCCCGGCCCGGGCGCGGCGCGGCCCGGGCCGGCCCGGGGCGTCGGTCAGCCGCGGACCCAGACCGTGACGTCGGTGGGCACGGCGCCGTCCTCGGTCAGCGGAGCGCTGGCCAGCAGCAGCTCGCCGCCGGCCGGCAGCGGCACCGGCGCGGCGCCGAAGTTGGTCAGCACGGTCAGCTCGCCGGTACGGAACGAGAGCACCTCGTCGCCGGAGGCGAGCCAGGTCAGCGGCCCCCGGCCCAGTCCGTGCGCGCGGCGCAGCCGCAGCGCCGAGCGGTACAGCTCGTAGGTGGAGCCGGTGACGCCGCGCTGGCGGTCCAGCGCGTACTCGGCCCAGGTCGGCGGCTGCGGCAGCCAACTGGCGTCGGTCGGCCCGAAGCCGTACGACGGGGCGTCGGCCTCCCACGGGATCGGCACCCGGCAGCCGTCCCGGCCGCGCTGGGTGTGGCCGCTGCGCTCCCAGGTCGGGTCCTGCCGGGCCTCGTCGGGCATGGTGGTGTGCTCCGGCAGCCCCAGCTCCTCGCCCTGGTAGAGGTACGCCGAGCCGGGCAGGGCGAGCATCAGCAGGGTGGCCGCCCGGGCCCGGCGCAGGCCGAGCGCGGCGTCCGGCTGCGGGTCGCCGATGCCGATGCCGTTCGGTCGGGGGTTGCCGACCGGCAGGCCGAGCCGGGAGGCGTGCCGCACCACGTCGTGGTTGGAGAGCACCCAGGTGGTCGGGGCGCCGACCGAGTCGGTGGCCTCCAGCGAGCGGGTGATCACCGCGTACTGGGCCGGCGCGGTCCAGGAGGCGAGCAGGTACTCGAAGTTGAACGCCTGGTGCATCTCGTCCGGGCGGACGTAGCGGGCCAGCCGCTCGGCGGGCTCGACCCAGGCCTCGGCGACCAGGATCCGCCCGCCCGGGTACCCGTCCAGCACCCGGCGCCAGTCCCGGTAGATCTCGTGCACGCCGTCCTGGTCCCACATCGGCGGGCGCGGCTTGTCGATCTCGTTGCCGGAGAGGATCTCCTGGGGCTCCTGCCAGTCCGCCAGGTCGGCCTGCTTGATCAGGCCGTGCGCCACGTCCACCCGGAAGCCGTCCACCCCGCGGTCCAGCCAGAACCGCAGCACGTCCAGGAACTCGGCGCGTACCTCCGGGTTGTCCCAGTTCAGGTCCGGCTGCCCGGTGTCGAACAGGTGCAGGTACCACTGGCCGGGGCGGCCGTCGGCCTCGGTGACCCGGGTCCAGGCCGGCCCGCCGAAGACGCTCTGCCAGTCGTTCGGCGGCCGGTCGCCGTCCGGGCCGAGGCCGTCGCGGAAGACGTACCGGTCGCGCTCGGGGCTGCCCGGCCCGGCCGCCAGCGCGGCGGAGAACCAGCGGTGCGCCGACGAGGTGTGGTTGGGCACCAGGTCGACGATCACCCGCAGCCCCCGGGCGTGCGCCTCGGCGATCAGCTTGTCCGCGTCGGCGAGCGTGCCGAAGAGCGGGTCCACGTCCCGGTAGTCGGCCACGTCGTACCCGGCGTCGGCCTGGGGCGACGGGTAGAACGGCGACAGCCAGAGCGCGTCCACGCCCAGCTCGACCAGGTGGTCGAGGCGGCCGGTGATGCCCGGCAGGTCGCCGATCCCGTCGCCGTCGGAGTCGGCGAAGGAGCGCGGGTAGACCTGGTAGATGACGGCCTCGGTCCACCAGCCGGGGGCGGACGATTCCTGCTGCGTCGGGTTGCTGTTCAGGGTCTTCTCCTGTGCGTCGAGCCGGTCGTCGGTGCGGTGGACGCCCGCCGGGGCGGGACGGCTGCCGTTCAGTGTGCCCGGGGTGGCGCGGTCGATTCGCGGACGACCAGCCGAGTGGGCAGGATCACCGGAATTCCCGGCGGGCCGTCGCCGGCCGGGGCGGCGAGCGGATCGAGGACCCGGCCGCCGAGCGGGTCGAGCAGCAGCCGGGCGGCGAGCCGGGCCTGCTCCGCCGCGGGCTGCGCGATCGTGGTCAACCCGAGCGCGCCGGCCAGGTCGTGGTCGTCGATGCCGACCACGCTCACGTCCTGCGGCACCCGCAGCCCGGCCTCGCGCAGCGCCGTCATCGCGCCCATCGCCATCTCGTCGCAGGCCGCGAAGATCGCCGTCGGCGGGTCGCCCCGGCGCAGCAGCTCCTCGGCGGCCCGGGTGCCGCCGTCGATGGTGAACTGCGACTCGACGTCCAGGCTCGGGTCCGGGTGCAGCCCGGCCGCCCGCAGTGCGTCCCGGTAGCCGCGGCGCCGGTCCAGGTGGGTGGTGAAGGCGAGTTCGTCGTCGGGGTCGCCGGAGATGTGCGCGATCCGGCGGTGGCCGAGGTCGAGCAGGTGCCGGGTGGCGGTCCGCGCGGCGGCCACGTCGTCGATGCGTACGCACGGCCAGCCGGGCACGCCGGTGCCGGAGCTGACGATCACCCCGGGCAGGTCCAGCGCCCCGAGAGCGGTCAGGTCGGCCGGTCGCAGCGGGGTGGCGACCAGCATGATCCCGTCCACCCGCTTGTGCAGGTTGGCCGTCCGCAGCACCCGCTGGCGGATCCGCTCCCGCCCGCCGAGGTTGTACAGCAGCAGGTCGTAGCCGGCCTGGTGGAGGAACTCCTCGACGGTCTCGACGATGACGCCGAAGAACCACCGGGTGATCCGGGGGACCACCACGGCGACGGTCCCGGTCCGGCCGCCGGCCAGCCGGGAGGCGCTGGGGGAGACCGCGTACTCCAGTTGCTCGGCGGCGGCCAGCACCCGGCGGCGGGTGGCCGCCGAGACCGTCGGCAGGCCCCGCAGCGCCCGCGAGACGGTGGCCGTGGAGACCCCGGCCAGCCGGGCGACGTCGTCGATCTTCGTCATGGTTCCGCGCTCCCCACCCACGCCCGCCGCCGCCGGTCACCCGGCGGCGGCGTGGCCGCGGGTCAGCCCTTGACGCTGCCGGCGAGCAGGCCTCGCACGAAGTAGCGCTGCAGGGAGAGGAAGACCAGCAGCGGTACGACGATCGAGACGAACGCGCCGGCGGTCAACCGCTGCCACTCGTTGCCCCGGGTGCCGGCCAGTTCCGCCAGCCGGACGGTGAGCGGGGCGGTCTCGTCGCCGCCGCCGGCGAAGATCAGCGCGACCAGCAGGTCGTTCCAGACCCAGAGGAACTGGAAGATGCCGAACGCGGCCAGCGCCGGGGCGACCAGCGGCAGGACGATGGTGCGGAAGATCTTCGGGTGGGTGGCCCCGTCGACCCGGGCCGCCTCCATCAGGTCCCGGGGCAGCTGCGAGATGAAGTTGTGCAGCAGGAACACGGCGAACGGGAGCGCGAAGCAGGTGTGCGCGAACCACACCTGGGCGAACTTCTGCGCGCCGTCGAGGTCCCAGGCCGGCAGCAGGGTGATCCCGGCCAGGGTCACCCCGTTGGAGAAGAAGCTGAGCAGCGGCACCAGGGCCATCTGCAGCGGCACGATCTGCATGGCGAAGATCGCGATGTAGACCCAGTCCCGGCCCCGGAAGTTGATCCACGCGAGCGCGTACGCGGCCAGGGCCGCGAAGGCGAGCGGGAACAGCACCGACGGGATGGTGATCGCCAGCGAGTTGATGAAGTAGCTGGCCAGCTGCCCGGACGACGAGGACCGCCCGAACAGCACCTCCTGGTAGTTCTCCAGGGTGAACTGGGGGTCGCTGAAGAAGGTCCACCAGCCGGTGGTCTTGATCTGGTCCTCTGGCCGGATCGAGGAGATGAACAGGCCGAAGGTCGGGATGGTCCAGACCAGCGCGATGACGATCGAGACCACGGTGGCCGTGCGGGTGTTCAGCCGCTTGCGCACCCGGGCGGCCCGGGTCGTCGGCTGGTCGGTCGCCTGCGTGCCCGTGGCGAGCGTGGGCGTGGTGGTGGTCATCTCAGCCCTCCCGCTGCTGACGCAGGTTGCGGATCTGGTAGATCACGATCGGGATGACCAGGACGAAGAGGAAGACCGCCAGTGCGGAGCCCTGCCCGTTCTGGCCGTACCGGAACGCCTGGTTGTACATCTCGTTGGCGATCACGCTGGTGTCGTAGTTGCCGTTGGTGGCGGTCCGGACGATGTCGAAGACCTTCAGGGTGGCGATGGAGAGGGTGACCACCACGACGATCAGCGCCGGCCGGATGCTCGGCAGGGTGATCTGCCAGAACATCTGCCAGGGGCTGACCCCGTCGAGGCGGGCGGCCTCCACGATGTCCGCCGGGATCGCCTTGATCGCGGCGGAGAGCACCACCATGGCGAAGCCGGCCTGGATCCACACCATGATCACGATCAGCAGCAGGGTGTTCAGCGGCGACTCGAGCAGCCACTGCTTCGGCTCGCCGCCCAGGCTGACCACGATCTGGTTGAGCAGGCCGATCTGCTCCTGCCCGTCGCCCCGGTAGGCGTAGACGAACTTCCAGATGATGCTGGCACCGACGAACGAGATCGCCATCGGCATGAAGATGAGCGACTTCGCCAGGGCCTCGAACCGGGCCTTGTCGACCATGACCGCGTAGAGCAGGCCGATCGAGGTGGCCACCAGGGGCACCAGGAGCACCCAGACCAGGGTGTTCAGCAGCACCCGGACGATCGAGTTCTCGGTGAACATCCACTCGTAGTTGCTCAGGCCGACCCAGTTCTGGCTGTTGCCGTCCATGAACGACAGCAGCGTGGTGCGGATGGCCGGGACGACCAGGCCGACGATGAGCAGCAGCACCGTCGGCAGCAGGAAGAAGAGCGCGAAGAGGCCCTCGCGGGGCTTGGTGCGCGCAGGGAGCGGGGCGCCGCTGGCCGAGGCGGCGATCAGCTGGGCATCGCGGCGCCGGGCGAACCAGGACGGCACCGCGTCGAGCAGCAGGAGCAGGCCGCCGACCACCGCGACGAAGGCGACCAGTCCCCAGAGCAACATCATCAGCTTCGGCGACTCGTCGGCGAAGTCGAAGTTCATCAACCCTCCCAGGGGGTGTCCGCGAAGCAGGCGGGCCGGCCCGCGGTCACGGGCCGGCCCACCGTCTCAGGTCACTTCGGCCAGTTGCTCTCGATGCCCTGGAGCACCGTCGCGGTGTCCTTGCCGTTCACCCAGTCGACCATGCCCTTCCAGAAGGTCCCGGCGCCGACCGCCGCCGGCATCAGGTCGGAACCGTCGAACCGGAAGACAGTGCTCTTGTCCTGGAGGATCTGGACGGAGAGCTTGTCGATCGGGTTGGCGACGTTGGCCAGGTCGAGCTTGTTGTTCGCCGACACCCAGTCGCCGATCTTGGCGCGGCTGTTCGCGTGCTCACCGGAGGCGAGGTAGGTCTGCACCGCCTGCACCTCGGGGCGGTCGGCGAAGGCCGCGACGAACTCGCCGCCGCCCAGCACCGGCTTGCCCTTCGCCGGGTCGATGGCCGGGAAGTAGAAGGCGAAGACGTCGCCGTCCTCGGCCACCTTGGTGCCCTCGGGCCACTGGTTGGCGTAGAACGACGCCTGCCGGTGCAGCGCGCACTTGCCGGTGGTGATCGGCACGCCGGCCTCCTGGAAGGAGGTGGTGGCGATGCTCTTCACCCCGCCGAAGCCGCCGTTGACGTACTTCTCGTTCTTGAGGATCTGACCGGCCCGGTCCAGCGCCTCGGCGACCTTCGGGTCGTTGAACGGGATGCCGTGGGTGGTCCACTGGTCGTAGACCTCGGGGGTCTGCGTCCGCAGCATCAGGTCTTCGATCCAGTCGGTGGCCGGCCAGCCGGTCGCGTCACCGGACTCGATGCCGGCGCACCACGGCTTGGTGCCGGTCGCGGCGATCGTGTCGCTGAGCTTGATCAGGTCATCCCAACTGGTCGGGACGGTCCAGCCCTTCTCCTTGAACGTCTTCGGCGAGTACCACACGAACGACTTGACGTTCGAGCCGAGCGGGGCGCCGTAGAAGGCGCCGTTGACGGTCGAGTACTTCAGCCAGTCGGCCGGGTAGTTCTGCTCGGCCATCGCCTTGGTGTCGGCGCCGGCCGGCTTCAGCTTGCCCTGGTCGACGAAGCGCTTCAGCAGCCCCGGCTGGGGGATGAAGGCCAGGTCGGGGGCGTTGCCACCGTCGACCCGGACGCCGAGCTGCGCCTCGAACTCACCGCTGCCCTCGTGGTCGATCTCGATCCCGGTGCACTCGGTGAACTGCTCCCAGGACTGCTCCAGGCGGTCGGCCTCGATGTCCCGGATCGACGAGTAGATCGAGACCTTCTTGCCCTCGTGGCCCTGGTACTTCTCGTATGCGGCACACTCCGCGGAGCCCGCGTTGCTGCTCTTGTCGTCGTCGCCGCCGGTGCCGCAGGCGGTGGCGCTGAGCGCCAGCCCCAGTACGCCGGCGATCGCGAAGGCCTGGCGTGGTCTGGCAAAGACCGCCATGCCGTCCTCCTTTCTTGCCGGCGCGGTCCACGAGCGTGACCCGGCGCCGGTCCGATGGGCGTCCCCACATGTAAGCGCTTGCATCTGGTCCGGTCCAGCCCTCGCCGGACACGACCGAGTAACAATCCGGAAACCCGCCCGCCGCCTGATGGGCACGCTCCCACCCTGCATTTTCACCCCTTTCGATCGATGGCGATTTCTGTCACGCTGAAGGCAGGTGATCGAAGGATTTCGACATAGGAGGTGCTGGATGGGTAAGCGGTGGTTCAGCCTGATCGCGGCAGGACTGCTCGTGGTGGGGGTCACACTCCCGGCGGCCCCGGCGATGGCCGCCCCGACGTTCAAGGTCCCGTTCCCCTGCGGGCAGACCTGGTCCGGGCAGACCCGCACCAACCACAGCCCCGCGTACGCGGTCGACTTCAACCGCACCGACGACCTCGGCGATCCGGTGGTGGCCAGCGCCCCCGGCACCGTCGACCGGGTCACCGATCTCGGCGGCACGAGCTACGGCAAGTACGTACGGATCAGCCACGCCGGCGGCTACCACACCTACTACGCCCACCTGAACGGCTTCAACGTCTCGGTCGGGCAGAGCGTCGGCTACGGCAAGGTGATCGGCTGGGTCGGCAGCACCGGCGGCTCGACCGGCCCGCACTTGCACTACGAGCAGCGGCTGAACGGCAGCGACATCCAGGTCCGGTTCAACGGCGCGCTGGCGCTGTACTGGGGGACCAAGAACTACACCAGCGACAACGGCTGCGGCAGCGCGACCGGCTCCGGCACCGTGAACACCAGCGGCACCCCGCTCACCGTGCGTTCCGGCCCGGGCACCGGCTACGCCGCGGTCGGCACCGTCGCTGACGGCGCCAACGTGACGATCTACTGCCAGACCAGCGGCACCAGCGTGACCGGCACCTACGGCACCAGCTCGATCTGGGACCGGATCGGCAGCGGGCGCTTCATCGCCGACGCCTACGTCTACACCGGCTACGACGGTTACATCCCGAACGTGCCACGCTGCTGACTGCGGCGGCGGGGCCCCGGCAACGCGGGGTCCCGCCGCTCAGCCGTTCAGCCGCCAGATGGCGAAGTTGAGCGCGCCGGCGAAGGTGACCCACGCCCAGTACGGCAGCAGCAGCACCGCCGCCAGCCGTCGGACCCGGTCGAACAGCACGACCGTCACCGCGATCGCCAGCCAGAGCAGCACCAGCTCGGCGAAGGCCAACCCGTACCTGCCGGCGCCGAAGAAGAGCGGGGTCCAGCTCGCGTTCAGCACCAGCTGCACGGTCCAGGCGACGAGCGCCGCGCCGAAGCCGACCCGCCGCCAGACCAGCCAGCCGGCCAGCGCGATCAGCGCGTAGAGGAGGGTCCAGACCGGGCCGAAGAGCCACGAGGGCGGGGCCCAGGCCGGCTGTTCGAGCGCCGCGTACTCCGCGCCGGTGCCCCGGACGCCCAACCCGCCGATCGCGGCCGCGACGAAGACCGCCGCGGCGAACCCGAGCAGGGCCCACCACTGCCGTGCGCCGTGCCGGTTGCGCTCGGATATCTCCATGGTCGAGATATCACCGCCGAACGAGGTCGGCAAACCTCCCGGACCGGGCCGGAACGCACGACGCCGGGGTCATCACGTCCGGGTGCTCCTGTCGGGAGGACGGAGCTCCGGCCGCGACGACCCCGGCGGGTCCGGGTGTGCGTACGGCGGCGAGGTCAATTGAAGATGCTGACCCCACCCGGGCCCACCAACAGCCCGACCACGATGAGGACGATGCCCCACAGGATCTGCCGGCGGAACAGCGCCAGGATGCCGGCGACCACGAGCACGACTGCGAGAATCCAGAGAATCAGCTCCATGACCGCTCCATACCCGAGGTTCCGATCCGGGAAACCTGGTGTTGATCGAGGTGGTCGCCCAGGTGGAAGACGCTGTAGGCCTGCTTGATCACCGGGTGGGCGACGTTGCGCACCCGGACCCCGCCCGGCGTGGTGCCGCGCTCGGTGCCGGCGTGCGCGTGCCCGTGCAGGGCGAGCGCGGTCGGCGCCGAGTCGATCGCCTGCCCCAGCTGGTACGCGCCCAGGAACGGGTAGATCTCCAGCGGCTCGCCGGCCAGCGTGTCCGGCACCGGCGCGTAGTGGGTGAGCGCCACCAGCAGGTCGCAGTCGAGCGAGTGCAGCGCCTCGGCCAGCCGGTCGGCGCTGTCGGTGGTGGTCCGTACGAACGCCTTCATCTCCGGCTCGCCGAAGTCGCTGGCGCACCGACCGGCGAACCCGCCGCCGAAGCCCTTGACCCCGGCGACGCCGAGCCGACCGCCGGCGCACTCCAGCACCACCCCGTTGCCCTCCAGCACGGTGATGCCGGCGTCCTCCAGCACCCGCACCACCTGCGGCACCTGGTCGCACTGGTGGTCGTGGTTGCCCAGCACGGTCACCACCGGCACGCCGAGCCCACCGAACTCCTGGGCCACGCAGCGCGCCTCCGACTCGGTCCCGTGCCGGGTCAGGTCCCCGGCGAGCAGCAGCGCGTCGGCGTGCTCGGGCAGCTCCTCCAGGGCCGGCCGGAACCGGCCGACCACGTCCTCGTCCAGATGCACGTCGCCCACGGCGGCGATCCGGATCACCATCGAACCTCCCTCAGGGCAGTTCCTCGATCTGGGTGGGCGCCTGCGCGCGGATCACCCCGATGTCGCTGGTGATCGGCTCGTCGGGAAAGCGCTCGGCCACCCGGCGCAGGATCTCCTCGCGCCGGTGCGGGCTCTCCACCTCGCCGGAGATCACGAGGGCGTGTTCCCGGCGGGTCACGGTGATGCCCTGCTCGGCCACGTCCGGGTCCTCGGTCAGCATCCGGTGGATCTCCGCTTCGACGTACGCGTCGGGTGGCCCGGCGCCGCGATGCACGGTCACGGTGTCCCCTTCCCCTCCGGGGTGCCGGAGTACGGCACCACGTCCAGCCGGTCGAGCAGCACCAGGAACGCCTCCGCGTACGGCGAGTGCTGCGTCTCCTTCCGTACCCGTTCCCAGTCGATCTGCTCCCGCAACGAGCGGGCCAGTGGCAGACCGCGGGCGAAATCGCAGTAGTGCTGGGAGAAGCTGAGCAGTTTGTGCACCATTAGCTGGGTGGCCGAGAGCACCGGCATGTGGATGGCGTCGACCGGCCGCACGACGGTGTCGGCGAAGGTCTCCTCGGTCACCGGGGTCTCGATCGGCCGGTGGATCAGGTCCACCATCCGCCCGTCGTCGTAGACCTTGACCAGCCAGTCCTCCGGCGGGCGCTCGGCGGTGAAGCCGGCCTCGACCAGCGCCTCCAGAGCGCGGTCGACGTCCTCGCCGCGGATCAGGAAGTCCACGTCGTGCTCGCTGGAGTGGCCGCCGTGCGCGTAGACCGCGAAGCTGCCGCCCAGGGCGAACGGGATCTCGGACTGCTTGAGCACGGCGGCGACCTTCTTCAGGGTGGTTACCAGGGTCTCGTCTCCGCGCTCGGCCATCTGGATCTCCCGTCGTCATGAGGTGGACAGGCGGTTGGGATCGAACTTCGATACCCGGCATTCCGGTCGCCCACACCTGGCCCGGTCCCGGGTGGGTGCCAACAGGGAGCATGCTGGACAAATCACCCGGCACCCGAGCGTGCGTCGGATAGCCTGTGTCGGGTGGCCAGATCAACGCGGACGCGGCGCGGCAAGGCCCGATTGCGCGCCGTCGCCCTGATCGGCATCGACGGTTCGGGCAAGACCACCCAGGCGCACCGCCTCGCCGACGCGCTCACCGCGGCCGGCCGCCCCGCCACCTACCACCGCAACGCCGGCGGCCGCCGCTGGCTCGGCCGGGTCGCCCAGCGGCTCGGCCGTCCGGACGCCCAACGACTCGTCGGGCGTAACGGCCTGCTCGCGGTGGAGTCCGTGCTGCGCTGGCTCGCCATCGCCACCGCCCTGCTCAGCCACCTGGTGACCGGCCGGGTCGCGGTGATGGACCGCTACTCCGCCTGCCAGTACGTCAGCATCCGGGCGCACGGCGGGCGCCGCTGGGAGCGGCTGGCCCGGGTCGGCTACCGGCTCTTCCCGGCGCCGCAGGTGACCTTCCTGCTGGCCGTCGACCCGGCCGAGGCGTACCGGCGGATCGAGCGGCGTGGCACCGACCACGAGAGCATCCGCTATCTCACCGCGGCCGACACCGCCTACCGGACGCTGCCCGAGTTCCCGACGTTCGTGCTGGTCGACGCCGGCCGGTCGGCGGAGGAGGTGTCCCGGCAGATCCAGGACCACCTGGCCGGCTGGCTGTCGGCTGCCGAGCCGCGGCCGGACGGCCCGCCGCCCGCCGGTCCGGCGACCCTGCCGGTCGACCGCACGCCGCCGGGGCGGCTGCCAGCGCGGGTCGTGCCCTAGGGCGCGGGCCTCCGTCGCCGGCCCGCGCTGCCCGGACGACGCCCGCGGCTCCCGGACGACGCCCCCGGCGTTCAGGCCCGGCCGTACACCGGGATGCTGGCGCCGCTGGTCGGCGCCGACTCGTCGGAGGCCAGGAACCGGATCACCCGGGCGATCTCGGCCGGGTCGACCCAGCGGGAGTGGTCGGCGTCGGGCTGGGCGGCCCGGTTGGCCGGAGTGTCGATGACGCTCGGCAGCACGGTGTTGCAACGCACCCCGGCGGACCGGTACTCGACGGCCACCGCGGCGGCGAAGGCGAGCACCGCGGCCTTGGCGGTGACGTAGCCGGCGGCCCCGGCGAACGGGGCGACCGCGGCCCGGGACGAGACGCAGACCACCGCGCCGCCGCCGGCCGACACCAGGTGCGGCAGGGCCGCCCGGGTGACCAGGTGGGTGGGGCGCAGGTTGACCGTCAGCATCCGCTCGAACTCGTCGACCGGCGTCTCGTGCACCTTGCCGCCGCCGGCGTACCCGCCGACCAGGTTGACCACCGCGCGCAGCGGCGCGGCCGGGTCGCCGGCGGCGGCCTCGACCGCGCGTTGCGCCCCGGCCGGTTCGGTCAGGTCGGCGACCACGCGGAGCGGCCCGTCCGCCGTCGTGGCCGGGCTCCTCCGCTGCGGTACGACCACCCGCCAGCCCGCCTCGACGAACGCGGCGGTGACCGCACCGCCGAGCCCACCCGTGCCTCCGGTCACCAGCACACTGCGATCCGCCATGCCGCCCACGCTAGCGGCGGTTCGGCGTGCAGTGGTCCCCGCCCGGGGGTCGACCGGCGACCGACCGGCAGGCCGGTCCGGCCCGGTGGGCCGAGGCGCCGGCCGTCCGGCGGTGGCACGCTGTCAAGTTGCTACGCAGTGGCACGCTGTCAAGCGGAGCGCGCCGATTGGCGGTACTTTCGCCAACACACGGAGTCATGGTTGACGCTCACGCCTCATGAAAGTAAGTTTCATCCGTGGCGAAGAGTCCGAAGATTTCTGCGAGTCACGAGCCGGGTGGGCTGATCGTCCACATCAGCGGCCTGCTCCCCTCGCTGTCCCCGGCCGAGCAGCGGGTCGCCCGGTTGGTCGTCGCCGACCCGGCCGACGCCGCCCGCCGGACGATCACCGACCTCGCCACCGCCGCCGAGACGTCCGAGGCGACCGTCATCCGGTTCTGCCGGTCGGTCGGCATGGACGGCTACCCCCAGTTGCGGATCCGGCTGGCCGCCGAGGCCGCCCGCCGGGTCGAGCCGCCGGACGCCCGGGTCGTCGGCGGCGACATCCCACCCGGCGCCGACCTCGCCCAGATCATCGCGACCATCGCGTTCAACGACGCCCGGGCCGTCGAGGAGACGGCCGAGCAGCTCGACCCGGCGGTCTGCGAGCAGGTCGTGGACGCGATCGTCAACGCCGGCCGGATCGACGTCTACGGCGCGGGCGCGAGCGGCTTCGTCGCCTCCGACTTCCAACAGAAGCTGCACCGGATCGGCCGCACCGCCTTCTACTTCCCGGACGTGCACACCGCGCTGACCTCGGCCGCGCTGCTCGGCCGGGGTGACGTCGCGGTCGGCATCTCGCACACCGGCACCACCTCCGACGTGGTGGAGGTGCTGGAGCAGGCGCGCGCCCGGGGCGCGGCGACGGTGGCCCTGACCAACTTCCCGCGCTCGCCGATCACCGAGGTCGCCGACTTCGTGCTCACCACGGCGGCCCGCGAGACCACCTACCGGTCCGGCGCCATGGCCAGCCGGCTGGCCCAGCTCACCGTGGTCGACTGTCTCTTCGTCGGGGTGGCGGCGCGCAACCGCGCCCGGGCCAGGAAGGCCCTCGAGGCGACCGCCGAGGCCGTCCAGTCGCACCGGGTGGGCTCGGGCCGGAGGCGGGCATGACGGCGGTGGAGCCGGACGAGCAGGCGCCTTCCATGGCGGCCGGGCCGGCGATCCGGGTCGGCGCGCCCACCGAAGGTCGCAACCCGCTCAGCATCGACCTCGACCTGATGTCGACCCGCGAGATGCTGTCGGTGATCAACGAGGCGGACCGGCGGGTGCCGGGCGCGGTCGCCGCCGTCCTCGACGAGATCGCCGAGACGGTCGACCTCGCGGCGACCGCCCTGCGCGGCGGGCACCGGGTGCACTACTTCGGCGCCGGCACGTCCGGCCGGCTGGGCGTGCTCGACGTCGCCGAACTCGCCCCGACCTTCAACTCCCCGCGCCACTGGTTCTGCGCCCACCTGGCCGGCGGCCCGGACGCCATGTGGCAGGCGGTGGAGAACGTCGAGGACGACGATCGGGCCGGCGCGGCCGAGGCGGCCGACTGCGTCCGTTCCGGTGACGTGGTGGTCGGCCTGGCCGCGAGCGGGCGCACCCCGTACGTCCTCGGGGCGCTCGCCGCGTCCCGGGCCGCCGGGGCCGCGACGGTGCTGGTCTGCGCGAACCCGGAGGCGGAGGCCGCCCGGTCGGTCGACGTCTTCATCGGCGTGGACACCGGCCCCGAGGTGATCACCGGGTCGACCCGGATGAAGGCGGGCACCGCGCAGAAGCTGGTGCTCAACACGTTCTCCACCGCTGTGATGGTGCGGCTGGGTCGGGTCTACTCGAACCTCATGATCGACATGGTGGCCACCAACGCGAAGCTGCGGGGTCGGATGATCTCGATCCTGGTCGAGGCGACCGGATGCGCGGAGGAGATCTGCCGGCGGGCCCTCGACGAGGCCGACGGCGACCTGAAGACCGCCCTGGTGTCGCTCGTCTCCGGCGCCGAGGTGTCGGTCGCCCGGGCCGCCCTGGCCCGCTCCGCCGACCAGGTACGCGGCGCGCTCGCCCTGCTCGCCTCCTGAACCGGCACGGGCCGGGTCACCCCGGACGCGCCGCCCGGGCGGCGCGGAACGTGTCGTCCGACACGTCCGGGACCGGCTTGCCGCACCGGGCATAACCGGAGGCCCCGGATTGTTCAACCTGCCGTGGGGTATCACCACGGGCGTGGATGAACCGACCCGGCGGCCCGCGCGTATGTGGCAGTGACCAGGATCGCAGCGCGGCGGTGACCCGGGTCGCTGTGCTCCCGGGACGGGCGGTGTTGCCATGGACCGGACGGACGGCGTCCGTCGATCCGTAACCCGTGTGTGGTGCCCACCGATGAGCAGCCCGACGGGGTGCTGACAGCAAACATGGACCGTGCTCTCAGCTGATTATCAGGCATTCGTGACACTTTCGACTCACGACATGGAATCCCCGACACGTCTCATCTGTTGTGTAGGTGTCAGCACCGGTGAGCACGGCGGAAGTTACGGGGGAGGGCTGATGGACGTGGGGACGGCAAGGAACCGGGTGGGGATGGCAAGGAACCGGGCAACCGGCGCGAGCGAGGGGACCGTGGGCAACGTGGACAAGAACATCGGCATGCGAACCGACGAGGTCGCCGAGGAGCGCGACCTGGTCGGCGTCTACCTGCACGAGATCTCCCGGACACCGCTGCTGGACGCCGCCAAGGAGGTCGATCTCTCCAAGGCGATCGAGGCCGGCCTCTACGCCGAGCACCTGCTCGCCGAGGACCGCGTCCCGGACGGAATCGGACGGGACGAGCTGGAGCGGCTGGTCGCCGAGGGTGAGCGGGCCAAGGACCTGTTCATCCGGGCGAACCTGCGCCTGGTGGTGTCGATCGCCCGACGCTATGTGCGGTCCGGGATGCCCATGCTGGACCTGATCCAGGAGGGCAACACCGGCCTCGTCCGGGCGGTCGAGAAGTTCGACTACGAGCGGGGCTACAAGTTCTCCACCTACGCGACCTGGTGGATCCGCCAGGCGATCAGCCGGGCGATCGCCCAGCAGGAGCGCACCGTGCGGCTGCCGGTGCACCTGGTCGAGGACGTCAACCGGATGCGCAACGTGGCCCGGCAGCTCACCCGTGAGCTGGGCAGCGACCCCGAGCCGGAGCAGATCGCGGCGGCCCTCGGGGTGACCGTCGAGCGGGTCAACGAGCTGGTCCGGTGGTCGCAGGACACCGTGTCGCTGGACACGCCGGTCGGCGACGACGGCGACACCAACCTCGGTGACCTGGTCGCCGACAGCGACGCCCCGTCGCCGGAGGAGATCGTCCTCACCGGCCTGGAGCGGCAGCGGATCGAGGGCCTGCTCAACCACCTCGACGACCGGTCGGCCGGCATCATGCGGGCCCGGTACGGGCTGGAGGACGGCCGGGAGCACTCGCTCACCGAGGTGGCCTCGCGGTTCTCGCTCTCCCGGGAGCGGATCCGCCAGCTGGAGATCCAGGCGCTCGGCCGGCTCCGCGAGCTGGCCCGCGCCGAGGGGCTGCAGGCGGCCTGAGCTGGTAGTAATGACGACAACGGCCGGCGTCCGATAGGGGGACGCCGGCCGTTCGTCGTGTCCGGGGCGCAACTGCCCGCGGAGCGCGCCGGGGCGCTGCTCGTCGGGGCGTGCCGAGGCGCTGCCCGTGGGGCGTGTCGAGCGCTGCCCGTGGGGCGGGCCGGGGCGCTGGTTGCGGACCCGTGGGTCAGCGGACCCGGCCGTAGCCCTGGATGGGCATCAGGTTCATGCCCCGCTTGAGCACGTTGCGACCGGCGCTGGGCGCGTCGATCACCTGCCCGCCGCCGACGTAGAGCGCCACGTGGCCGAGACCGCTGTAGAAGACGAGGTCGCCGGGGCGCAACTCGGCACGGCTGATCCGGGCCACCACGCCCCACTGCATCCGGGTGTTGTGCGGCAGTGACTTGCCGGCCGCCCGCCAGGCCGCCGAGGTGAGGCCGGAGCAGTCGTAGCCGTCCGGGCCGTCGGCGCCCCACCGGTACGGCTTGCCCAGCGCGCCGTAGGCGTAGCGGACCGCCGCGCCGGCCCGGCCGGAGACGGCGGGTGCGTCGTCGGCGCTGCCCGGCCGCGCGGCGGGCTGCTCGGTGGCCCGGCCGTACGCCTGGCGGCGCAGCTCGTAGAGGCGGGCCAGGTCCCGCTCGATGCGCTTCTTCCCGGCCGTCAGCTCCCGGGCCTGGGCCGCCTGCCGGCTGAGCGTGACGTCCAGTCGGGTCTTCTCGGCGACCAGCGCACGCTGGCTGGCGGCGAAGCCGGCGATCCGCTGCTGCCGCTGCCGGGTGAGCTGGTCGAGGGCGTCGAGCCGGTCCAGCAGGGTGCCGGCGGAGTCGGGCCGCAGCAGCGCGTCGGCGGTGCTCAGGTCGCCGCCGGTCTTGTACGCGGTCACCGCCAGCGCGCCGACGTCGGCCCGGCTCTGCTCGCTCTGCCGCTCCAGCGGCGCGATGCGCTCCTGCAGCCCGGCGACGGCCGCGCGGTTCTCCTTCATCTCCTCCCGGAGCTTGTTGTACGCCTCGACCACGTGCTCCAGCTCGGCCGAGGACTTCTCGATCCGCCGGGTCAGTTCCGCCGCGGACGGTTCGGCCCGGGCCACCGCGGCGGGCGCGAGCAGCGCGGCGGACAGCACCGTGACGGCCAGGCCGCGCAGCGTGTATCTGAGGGACGACAAGAGCGGAAGGCTCCTCTCCCACCGGCCACCGAGGGCTGCTGAGGCCCCGGGCGGCACCCGGGCCGGCGCCATCCGGGTGGACGGCGATCGACCGGGCCGGGCCCGCCCAACCTAACCCGGGGCAGGAGTGGCCCGCAGTGAAAGCCGGGGCGAATGTTGGCAAAGGGGCGGTGATGGCGCACGTGCCGTCACGGCACGTGTGTGGCGCGTCGCTTCGCCAGCCGCCAGGCTCGCCGGTCTTTTCGGGTCAGGAAGTGACTTGTCGGATACGTCGTTCCGGGCGTATGCCGTTGGCTGTCAGGGCGCTATAACCGAAAAGACGGACTTGGATGGCTCTATCCGGCGGACCGCCGGTGACCAGCGCCACCAGGGGTGGCGAAAACGGCGGTCCGGGCTGGCGGGGCGGCAACACAATGAAGCGCGGAGCCGGGAATCCCGCCGGCGGGCATTGATGCCCGTACCGGCGGCGGCCGACCCGGCGCACCAGCCGTGGGAGGTAGCCGTGAACCACGATGGCGCCACGACCCGACCGCCGCGTCCGCCCCGACCCGCCAAGGTGAGCGCGGAGAAGAGGAACACGCTGCTCTACGCCCGCCCCGGGATCATCGTCACGGTCGACCGGTTCACCGTCGGCCGAAACACCTGGCGGGTCGCCGAGCTGACCCACCTGCACACCACCCGTGGGCCGCACGACCGGGTCGCGATGCGCGCGGTCGCCGCCAGCGGCGCGGTGATCGGCGGTGTCGGGCTGCTGCTCGGCTTCACCGGCGGCCTGCAGCGGCTGACCGCCGGGGCGTACCTCACCCTCGGGGTGGTGTTCCTGCTGCCGGTGCTGCTCGCCGCGGCCGGTGACCGGTGGCGGCCGCCGGCGTACGAGCTGTGGGGCTGGCACCGGGGCACCGAGGTGCTGCTGTTCAGCAGCGACGACGAGCGGCAGTTCGGCCAGGTGTCCCGGGCGTTGCGCCGGGCCCGGGAGATGAACCGCTACGGCGGCTGGGAGGAACCGGTCGCCTCGATGGACCCGTGGCGGCCGATCCGCTGAACCGGGTGGCGGCGGCCGAGCCGGTCGGTGCCCGGCCGGCCGCGCGCCGCCGTCCGTGCTGACCCGCTGCCGCCGATACGGCCGGGGCCGCCGGTCGGGGTGGAACGGGCCGGGTCAGCGGGAGGCCGGCACGGCCCGCTCGGTGACCGCCCCGGCACGGCCGGCGGTGACCCAGGAGCTGACCCGGCGCTCGGCGTAGAAGGAGACGAACGGCACGGTGCCGGCCAGCATCACGGCGAGCATCCGCTTCAGCGGCCAGTCGGCCCGGCGGGACAGGTCGAACGCGGCCACCAGGTAGATCATGTAGAGGAAACCGTGCGCCGGGCCCACCGTCTCCACCACGACCGGGTTGTCGAAGCCGTACTTCAGCGGCATGCCGATCACCACGAGCAGGATCAGCACCACGCCCACGATCCAGGCGATCACGCGGTACCGGGTAAGGGCTGCGCCCACCTTCGTCCGTCCTTCCGACCCGGGGTCAGCCGGGGTAGTCACCGGGCCGGGCGCCCGGATTGGCGTTCAACCATTGCAGGTAGCGGTTGTAGGCGGTCAGGTCGGCGTCCTCGCCGTCGGCGGCCGGCATCGGCACCCGGGCGACCCGCACCGGCCGGCGTACGCCCGGGCGGGTGGGGGCTTCGGACGGCGCTGCCGGGGCCGGGGCGGCGGGCCCGCGCAGGGCGTGGCGGACCTCACGCCACCAGACGAACACCACGAAGCCCGCGAAGATCGGCCACTCGAAGGCGTACGCCCAGCTCAACGCGTTGCCCGAGGCGGCCCGGCCGATCTGCCACCAGCCCAGCGCCAGGAAACCCGCGACCAGCACGACCATGGCCACGTGGCGCACGATCCACGCCGGGGTCCAGAGCCGCTTCATGGCATCGAGGGTACCGGGGCCGCCAGCGTTCTCCGACGCGGTGTCGTAGTCCGTCCGCGCCGGGATGGTTTGGTGCGACCCGGTCTGGGCATCCGTCTAGATGCCAGCCAGAAACTCCACCAGGGGGCGTGATGACCGGATCGATACGACAGGACGAGTTCCCGAGCCCGGAGCAGCGGATGCCCGAGTGGGGTGGCGACCAGGTCCACGACATGGCGTCCACCGGCGTGGACGACGACGGCGACCTGATCGGCGTGGACCCCGCCGAGCTGGCCGACGAGGACCTGATCCGCGAGATGCACAGCCTGCACCGCACCCGGCTGGACACGCTGCGGCACGCGTCCGACTCGGCGTTGGCGAACCACCTGCGCCGCACCGCCGAGCTGGAGACCGAGTACCTCGCCCGGCACCCGGGCCGCGAGGTCGACCCGAGCCGGCTGCGGGACGAGTGATGGGGTCCGCCGAGCGCGGCGTGTCCGCGCCGCCGGAGGTGGTGTTCAGCACCGCTGTCGACCCGGACCGGGCGTCGGCGTGGCTGCCCGAGCCGCTGCGCGCCGACGGCACTCCCGCCGAGCACACCGACGCGGAGGAGTTGTCGGCGCGCTGGACCGCCCCGGGCGACTGGAGCGCGAAGCTGCGGGTGGACCCGGTCGACGCGGGCGGAGCCCGGGTCCGCCTCGACCTGACCGGTGGCACCGACCCCGACCGGCTCGCCGGTGAGGCCCTGGACAGCCTCGCCCGCGAGGTGGCGGACAACCTGCAGGCCGGCTGAGCCGGCGCGGAGCACGAGGAGACCGGGTGACCGACCTGAGGGACAAGGTGGCGCGGCTGCGCCAGGCGTACGCACCGAACGAGTACCGGCCGCTGGGCGGCTATCTGGCGGCGATGGGCACCTACGCGGGGGTGACCGGGGCGATCGCCGGCCTGGTCCGGTTGACCGGCCGGCCGGTGCCCGAGCGCCCCGCCATGGCCGACGTGGTGCTGCTCTGTGTGGCAACCCACAAGCTGAGCCGGCTGCTGTCCAAGGACGCGGTGACCAGCCCGCTGCGCGCCCCGTTCACCCGCTACGACAAGCCGATCGGCAGCGGCGAGGTGATGGAGCAGGTGCGCGACTCGGGCAGCTCCACCCGGCACGCCATCGGCGAGTTGCTCAGCTGCCCGTTCTGCCTGGCGGTCTGGGTGGCCACCGGGCTGACCGGCGGGCTGGTGTTCGCCCCACGGCTGACCCGGCTGGTCGCCACCGCGCTGACCGCGGTGGCCGCCTCGGACTTCCTCCAGATGGCGTACGCGGTGGCCCAGCAGGCCGCCGAGGGGGACGAGCACTGACACCTGCGAACGGAAGCGGGAGGCCGGCGATCCGCCGGCCCCCCGCTGTCGCGTCGACAGCCGCGTCCGTCAGGTGGGGGTCGTCCCGTGGTTCTGACCGGCCCAGCCCCGGGACCGCTCGGGCTCCCGCTCGTCCTCGTCCGCGCCGGTGATCACGTCCCGGTCCACCGCGGTCTTGTCGTGCTCGTTGGCGAAGTCCGGCTCCGGCAGCGTGTCCACACCCTCCGGGGGCTGGCCCAGCGCCGGGATCTTCTCGTGCGGCTGCTCGTGGTGGGACATCTCGCTCTCCTCTCGCGGGGGACGCCGGGACGTCAGGTGACCGACCCGCCGAGCAGATCCGCCGCCTCGTCCACCGAGTACTCGCCCTCGGGCAGCGCGGCGATCCGGGTAAGCAGCTGAGCGGGCAGCTCCGCGGCCACCGCCCGGCGGTAGATGGTGGCCTGGGTGATCCGCTCCTGGCCGTGGTAGAGGTCCTCCAGCAGGTCGTCGAGCCGCCGGATGTCCGGCTCGTCGCCGACCGGCTCGTCCGCGACCGGCACGCCGGCCACCGGCGCGTCGGCCACGGAGGTGTCGGCCACGGGTCTGTCGGTCACGGGTACGTCCTCGGTCACCCCGCCCAGCTACCCGCCCCCAAACCGGTCAAACCCCACCGCCCCCGCTCCCGCCCCTCCCCGCCCCCGCCCCCGCCACCCGTTGATCATGAGGTTGGCCGCGATGTCGGAGATCGATTTCGCCGCCAACCTCATGATCAACGGGCTCGGGTCTGGGGGAGGGGAGGGCGGGGTGGGGGTCAGGCGGGGGTGGGGGCGGGGGTGCGGCGGCGGGTGCGGACGGCGGCGGCGAGCTGGTCGAGGACCTCGGCGGTGGTGTCCCAGCCCATGCAGGCGTCGGTGACCGACTGCCCGTAGGTCAGCTCCCGGGTGGGGTCGAGGTCCTGCCGGCCCGGGAGCAGGAAGCTCTCCAGCATGATCCCGACGATGCCCCGCTGGCCGGCGGCGAGCTGGCCGGCCACGTCCGCGGCCACGGTCGGCTGGTTGCGGTGGTCCTTGCCGCTGTTGGCGTGGCTGGCGTCCACCACCACGCGCTCGGGCAGCCCGGCCGCCCGGAGCAGCTCCAGCGCCCCGGCCACCGACTCCGCGTCGTAGTTGGGCCGGCCGCCACCGCCGCGCAGCACCAGGTGCCCGTCGGCGTTGCCCCGGGTGTGCATGATCGCCGGGGTGCCGGAGACGTCGATGCCGGGGAAGACGTGCGGCACCCCGGCGGCGCGGATGGCGTCCACCGCGGTGGCGATACTGCCGTCCGGCCGGTTCTTCATCCCGATCGGCATCGACAGCCCGGAGGCGAGCTGCCGGTGCACCTGGCTCTCCACCGTGCGGGCGCCGATCGCGCCCCAGGCCACCGTGTCGGCGATGTACTGCGGGGTGATCGGATCGAGGAACTCGCAACCCACCGGCAGACCCAGCCGCAGCACGTCGAGCAGCAGCGCCCGGGCGGTACGCAGCCCGCTGTTGACGTCGCCCGAGCCGTCCAGCCCCGGATCGTTGATCAGGCCCTTCCAGCCCACCGTTGAGCGCGGCTTCTCGAAGTAGACCCGCATCACCACCAGCAGGTCGTCGGCGAGGCGGTCGGCCGCGACGCGGAGCCGGTGCGCGTAGTCCAGGGCGGCGGCCGGGTCGTGCACCGAGCACGGGCCGACCACCACCAGCAGGCGGTCGTCCGCGCGGTCCAGCACCCGACCGACCGCGCGGCGGCCGGCCAGCACGGCCGAGGCGAGCGTGTCGTCCAGGGGCAGCTCGTGGTGCAGCAGGGCCGGGGTGGTCAACGGCACGACGCGGTCGATCCGCTGATCGCTGACCCGATCGGTCTCCGGGGTCGTCACGGTGGGCATCCTTTCGCCGACCGCGCCCGGTGCCGGTGCCCGGGGTCGAGCCGGCTGCTCGCATGCGAAAGGGCAGGAACACAGTGCTCCTGCCCGGCCGGCTCGTGGTGCGGTGACGTCAGATCATGGTGAAGTCACCGGCTGGCGAGCCGGCTGCCTAAACCATCGATACGACCGCGTCACGCCGGCAAGCCTACCCGACGCGACGGTCGGTGGCACCAGGCTCGTCGCACCGTCACCGGCACCTGCGCGGGCGGACTCGTCACCGGCGTGGGGCGGGTCGCCCGTGCCGTCCCGCCCGCCGTCCGTGACCGTCCCGGCGGGTGCGGTCACCTGGCGTGCCGGGTACGCGCCCGGGGTATGGGATCGGCATGACGCACGAGCAGAGCGACCAGGAACGGGTCGAGTCCCGCGCCCACCTGCTGCCAGAGGAGGCCAGCGTGGGCAGCGACGACCCGGTGGCGCAGGCGGACACCATCCTCGACGAGTCCGACGTCCGGGAGGAGGACCGCAACGCCGCCCCGGACACCGTGCTGGAACGGCGGACCTCGGATCAGACGGTGACGCCGAGCGAACCGCCGGACTGAACCCGGGCGCCGCGCGCCCGGCGCGAGCCGCGGTAGGTGTGTTCGCGTATCCAGGCCAGCGGCCCGGCCGCCCGCAGGCCGGCCGGCAGGTTGCCGATCGGGTCGAAGGCCAGCTCGGCGTCCGTCCGGGCGCTGAGCTGGTCGCCGAGCGCGACCTGGCCGACCGGCCGCCACGGCCCGACCGCCGACGCGACCGCGAGCACCAGTCGCGGCGCGTCCGTTCGGGTCGCCGCCGCCACGTCGGCCAGGCTCCGGCCCAGGTCCACCGATTCCGGGTCGGCCAGCGTGGCCAGCCAGATCCGCCGCCGGCCCACCCGGTAGGACATGATCGAGCTGTACGTGCCGGCGAACCGCCGCCGGGGCAGCGGCAGGTGGCGCAGCACCGGCGCCGCGCGGCTGGAGCTGACCAGCAGGTCGAACGGCCGGTCCTCGCCGCGGTGCATCCGTACCGCCAGGCCGAGCACGTCCGGCCAGCCGTCCGGGGTGGGCACGCCCCGCGACAGCCGGACCGTGGCCGGGTAACGGCCGGGCCGGTCGAGCATCCCGACTCCGGTCGGCGGCCCGGCCACGCCCCAGATGGTGACCTCGCCGGCGAACGAGCGGCCGAGCGGATGCAGCAGGCGGGCGCGGCGGAGCCGGGTCAGGGTGGCGGCGGCCCGTTCCAGGGCGGCACCGGCCCGGGCGGTGGCGCCGGTCGGGACGGACATGCCCCTCCGGTACCCGGCGACCCGCGGTCGATACCTGCGGCGTACGGCGTGTGAGGTTGACGCCCGCGAGATCGGATAGCGTCGAGCCATGCCCGACAGCGGTTTCCCCTGGCCCATCGAGACGACCCGACTGGACAACGGCCTGCGCGTGGTGGTGAGCGAGGACCGCACCGCCCCCGCGGTCGCGGTGAACCTCTGGTACGACGTCGGCTCCCGGCACGAACCGGAGGGGCAGACCGGCTTCGCCCACCTCTTCGAGCACCTGATGTTCGAGGGCTCGATCAACGTGGCGAAGACCGAGCACATGAAGCTGGTGCAGGGTTCGGGCGGCTCCCTGAACGCCACCACCAACCCGGACCGCACCAACTACTTCGAGACGGTCCCGGCCGAGCACCTGGAACTGGCGCTCTGGCTGGAGGCCGACCGGATGGGCGGCCTGGTGCCGGCGCTGACCCAGGAGACCCTGGACAACCAGCGCGACGTGGTGAAGAACGAGCGGCGGCAACGCTACGAGAACGTCCCGTACGGCGACGCCTGGCTGCGGCTGCTGCCCCTGCTCTATCCGCCCGGGCATCCGTACCACCACGCCACGATCGGTTCGATGGCCGACCTGAACGCCGCCGACCTGGCCACCTTCCAGGCCTTCCACCGGACCTACTACGCGCCGAACAACGCGGTGCTCACGGTGGTCGGCGACGCCTCCGCCGCCGAGGTCTTCGCGCTGGCCGACAAGTACTTCGGTGCCATCCCGGCCCGGGCCGACATCCCGTCCGCGCCGGACGGGCGGGTCGTTCCGGCCACCGGCCGGCCCGCCGTCGACACGGTCACCGGCGACGTGCCCGCGCCCCGGGTGTACGTGGCCCACCGCACCTACCCCTTCGGCAGCCCCGGCTACGACGTGCTCACCGTGCTCGCCACCGTCCTCGGCAGCGGTCGGGGCAGCCGGCTCTACCAGCGGCTCGCCGACGGCGAGCGGATCGCGCAGCCGGACCTGGTCGGGGCGTACGGGGTGGACCTGGCGCACGCCCCGGCGCCGCTGATCGCCACCGCCACCGCCCGCCCCGGGGTGACCGGCGAGCGGTTGGCCGCCGGGCTGGCCGAGGTGGTCGACGAACTGGCCACCGTGCCGGTCACCGCCACCGAACTGGAGCGAGCCAAGGCGCTGCTGACCACCGCCTGGTGGCGACAGATGTCCACCGTGGACGGACGGGCGGACACGCTGGGCCGCTACGCCACCCAGTTCGGCGACCCGGCGAAGGCCGGCGAGCGGCTGCCGGCCTGGCTCGCGGTGACCGCCGAGCAGATCGCCGAGGCCGCCGCCGAGGTGCTCGGCGCCGCCGACCGGGTGACCCTGACCTACCTGCCCGAGGAGACGTCATGACCCTGATCGGACACCGTCCCGGCCCGGGCGCCGCCCGCCCGTACCGGTTCCCGCCGGTGGTCCGCCGCGCCGTGGCCGGCGGTCAGGTCGTCGCCGCGCACCTGCCCGGGCAGAACCTCGCCGTCGC
This sequence comes from Micromonospora echinaurantiaca, assembly GCF_900090235.1. NCBI lineage: Bacteria > Bacillati > Actinomycetota > Actinomycetes > Micromonosporales > Micromonosporaceae > Micromonospora > Micromonospora echinaurantiaca. Next base: position 527,601 of record NZ_LT607750.1, read on the forward strand.
CCTGCTGCTGCTCGACGCCGGCGCGGCGCGCGAACCGGTCGGCAAGGAGGGGCTCGCCGGGGTGCTGGCCAAGGCCCTGGAGGAGGGCACCGCGCAGCGCGACGCCACGGCGTACGCGCTGGCGATCGAGGCCCTCGGCACCGAGCTGGTGACCGGGCTGGACTGGGACTCCTTCCAGGTCAGCGTGCAGGTGCCGGTGGACCGGCTGAGCGCCGCCGTGGAACTGCTCGCCGAGGCCGTGCGGACACCCCGGCTCGACCCGACCGACGTGCGCCGGGTCCGCGACGACGAGGCGACCGCGCTGCGGATGGACTGGGCCAACCCGGGCCCGCGCGCCGACAAGGCGCTGCGCGCCGACCTGTTCGGCGCCGAGAACCGCTGGGGCCGCCCGATGTACGGCGACCCGAACTCGGTCGCCGCGCTCGACCCGGAGGACGTCACGGTCTTCCACTCCGAGTGGTTCATCCGGCCCGGCACGCTGATCGTGGTCGGTGACCTCGACCGGCTCGACCTGGACGCGCTCGGCGCGACGGCGTTCGCCGGCGCCGGTGGCGGACCGGTCGACCGGGGCGGACCGATCCAGGTGCCCTTCCGGGAGGGCCGGCGGATCATCCTCGTGGACCGGCCCGGCTCGGTCCAGTCCACGCTGCGGCTGGGGCACCCGTCGCCGCACCGCGCCCACCCCGACCACGTGCCGATGACGCTCGCCGGCACGGTGCTCGGTGGGGCGTTCACCTCCCGGCTCAACCACCTGATCCGCGAGGTGCGCGGCTACACGTACGGCATCCGGGGCGACTTCGCCTCGTCCCGGCGGTTCGGCCGGTTCGCGGTCAGCTCCGGGGTGCAGACAGCGGTGACCGCGCCGGCCCTGGTCGAGGCGGTCGGCGAGATCACCCGTACCCAGGCCGGCGGGGTGACCGAGGACGAGCTGGCGGTGGCCCGCTCCTGGCGGGCCGGTCAGCTCTCGGTCGAACTGCAGAGCCCGCGGGCGATCGCCTCCGCGCTGACCACGCTGGTGGTGCACGACCTGCCGGACGACTACCACGCCCGGCTGCGGGAGTCGCTGCTCGCCGCCGACGTCGACCAGGTGTCCGCCGCGGCGGCGACGCACCTGCGCCCGGAGTCGCTCACCCTGGTCGTGGAGGGGGACGCGGCGGTCATCCGGGACGAACTGGTGGCCACCGGCCTCGGCGAGGTGGTCTCCGCGACGCCCTGAGCCTGGCCGCCTGCCCGTGGCTCCCCCTTGCTCGCCCTTGGTCGTGGTCGGCTCGCGGTTCCGTCGTGGTCCGGGTTGGGGTGTGGCCCGCCGTGACCGGCGCAGGGATCAAGCCTGACCGCCCGGAGCCGGGCACGGCGGGCCACACCCCGTCGTGGGCCCGGTGCGTCGAGGTGTGCCGGGAACGACTCAGCGCCATGCTTCCTTGATCCACACCGGGTCGGGGATATGGGGGTGTCCGGCGGCGGTGGATGGCGCAACTTCGGGGAACTTGAGTGGATCAAGCCGGCTGTGATGTGGGTCGCTGGTGGGCTTCGGCGGGGTGGCGGGGTGGCGGGGGTGCCGGGCGTGGGACCGGTGGCGATACTGCGGTGGGGGATGGCGGTGGGCCGCGAATCTTTCGGGGCGGAGCGCGTACCGCCGGGGTCGTTGTGGTCGGCGGTTCGCCCCGGCCCGCCGGCGGCGCCGCCCGGGCCCGGCGCGGCGTCGGCCCGGGCGGTGGGAAAGCGTTCCCGGTCCGGGGCCGGGGCTGGGTAGCCTCGCGGGCATGAGGATCGGCATTGTGGGGGCCACCGGCCAGGTAGGTGGCGTGATGCGGCAGGTGCTGGGCGAGCGGGAGTTCCCGGCGGAGCAGGTGCGGTTGTTCGCCTCGGCCCGGTCGGCCGGGCGTGCGCTGCCCTGGCGGGACGGCGAGATCACCGTCGAGGACGCGGCCACCGCCGACTACACCGGTCTGGACATCGTGCTCTTCTCGGCCGGTAAGGGCACCGCCAAGGAGCTCGCCCCCCGGGTCGCCGCCGCCGGCGCCGTCGTGATCGACAACTCCTCCGCGTTCCGGATGGACCCGGAGGTGCCGCTGGTCGTCGCCGAGGTGAACCCGCACGCCGCCGCCGTACGCCCGAAGGGCATCATCGCCAACCCGAACTGCACCACGATGGCCGCGATGCCGGTGCTGCGCCCGCTGCACGAGGAGGCGGAGCTGGTCAGCCTGGTCGTCTCGACGTACCAGGCGGTCTCCGGCGCCGGCCTGGCCGGCGTGGCCGAGCTGGACGAGCAGGTCCGCAAGGTGGCCGAGCACGCCAGCGGCCTCACCTTCGACGGCGCCGCCGTCGAGTTCCCGGCGCCGCGCTCCTTCGCCCAGCCGATCGCCTTCAACGTGCTCCCGCTGGCCGGCTCCGTCGTCGACGACGGCTCGGAGGAGACCGACGAGGAGCAGAAGCTGCGCAACGAGAGCCGCAAGATCCTGGAGATCCCCGGCCTCAAGGTCTCCGGCACCTGCGTTCGGGTGCCCGTCTTCACCGGCCACTCGCTCCAGGTCAACGCCCGGTTCGCCCGGCCGATCACCCCGCAGCGGGCCCGCGAGCTGCTGGCCGAGGCGCCCGGCGTGGCGCTGAGCGACGTGCCCACCCCGCTGCAGGCCGCCGGGCAGGACCCGACCTACGTCGGGCGGATCCGGGCCGACGAGACCGTCGAGCACGGTCTCGCCCTGTTCTGCTCCAACGACAACCTGCGCAAGGGCGCCGCGCTCAACGCCGTGCAGATCGCTGAGCTGGTGGCCGCCGAGTTGCGCTGACCCGACGCCGGGTGGGATGACGGGACGACCTGACTCGACGAGGAGGACGCGGTGCCGGACGACCGTACCCGGGAAGCGCTGACCGACCTGATCGCCGGGCGGTGGATGGGGGTGCTGGCCACCATCCGCCGGGACGGCCGGCCGCAGCTGTCCACGGTGGTCTACGCCTTCGACCGGGACCGCGGCGTGATCCGGGTGTCGGTGACCGACGACCGGGCGAAGACGGCCAATCTCCGCCGGGACCCGCGGGCCAGCTTCCACGTCGGCAGCGAGGACGGCTGGGCGTACGCGGTGGCGGACGCGCGGGCCGAGCTGACCCCGGTGGCCGCGGACCCGGCCGATGCGACCGTCGAGGAACTGGTCGGGCTCTACCGGTCGATCCAGGGCGAACATCCCGACTGGGACGACTACCGGCGGGCGATGGTCGCCGAACGGCGGCTGGTGCTGCGGCTGCACGTCGAGCGCGTCTACGGCGCCCCGCCCCGCGGCTGACCCGGCCCGGCCGCTCCCCGCCCACGGCGACCCGCCAGCCGGGGGCGTTACCCCGGCGGGGCGGCGGGTAGACCGCGGTGCCGAACCGAGAGGGGAGCACCATGACAACGGTCGGAGAGTTCATGACGACCCGGTTGGTGACGATGGACGGCAACGACACGCTCACCGCGGCGGCGCAGGAGATGCGCGACAGCGCCATCGGTGACGTGGTGGTGACCGACGGCGACGACGTGGTCGGCATCGTCACGGACCGGGACATCACGGTCCGGGCCGTGGCGGAGAACCTGGACCCGAACACCACCGCGCTCAACCGGATCACCAGCAAGGACGTGATCACGGTGAGCCAGTACGACGACGCGGTGGCCGCCGCGGACCTGATGCGGACCTACGCCGTCCGCCGGTTGCCGGTCGTCGACGACGGGCGCCTGGTGGGGTTGGTGTCCATGGGCGACCTCGCGGTCGAGCGGGAGCCCCAGTCGGTGCTCGCCGACATCAGCGCCGACGACCCGAACAATTGACCTGTCCGCCGCGGTAGGCCGGCTCCCCGGTGCGGGGGGCCGGCCTTGCGGCGTTCCGCGGCACAGTCCCCGCTTGAGCCCGCGCCCCGGCGCCCGACGCGTCGCTGCGTCCCCGCGCGCGGGACGTCAGGCCGGCTCGACGCTCACCCGCACGTCGGTGGCGCCCCGCGCGGCGGCCACGACGGCCGCCTCCGCGTCCACCTCGCGGCGGACGCGGCCCGGCAGCGGGTCACCCTCGAACGGGGTGACGGTCACCTCCAGCGCGCCCCGGCCCGCCACCTTGGCCCGCCAGACACCGGCCACCTCGCCGTCGACCAGCAGCGCCCCGGGATTGCCGAGGATCCGCCAGAGCTGCTTCTGGTGGGCCTTCTCCGGCACCAGCAGGTCGCGGTCCCGGCCCTGCAGGAACGGGTCGCCGGGTGGGAGCAGCCGGACCTTCGGCGCCGGCCGGGCGTCGCGTAGCGCGTCGAGCCGGTCGGCCGGCAGCCAGGCGCGTCGGCCGGCCACCCGCACCTCGACCAGCCCGTCGGGCCACACCCCGCGCAGGAAGCCGGCGCTGGTGCCCAGGAAACCGGCCACGTCGGCCGGGGTGGCCGGGCCGAGCAACCGCAGGTAGGCCAGCGCCAGCGCGTCGGTGCCCGCCGCGCGTTCGGGCGGCCCGGGCCAGCCGGGCAGCGGAGCGAGCGTCGCCGCCCGCCCGGACACCGCCAGCCGTACGCCGCCGGCGAGGCCGGCCTGCTGGAAGAGCGCCCCGGAGATGTGCCGGGCGCGGCACGGCTCGCAGTCGTACGTCAGCTCGGCCGGCACCCGGTCGCTGACCGCGCGGCTCACTTCGCCCTTGGCCATCGGCGCGGTGACCACCGCGGCGAACGCGTCCGCCGCGGCCCGGAACGCGGCCAGCCCGAGCCGGGCGCCCTCGCGGATCCGGCCGGGGAGGCGTCGGGTGGCGTCCGCGTCGTCCAGCGGCCAGATCGCGGCGGCCAGGCCGGGCAGCTCCGCGCGCCGGTGCAGGTGCGGTGCCCCGCGCATCGACCAGACCAGCTCCAGCCGGTCGTCGGCGGTGGGCGCACCCCGGGCGGCGAGCGCCAACTGGGCCGAGCCGTACGGAGTGTCCTGCACGCCCAGGTCGAGCACCGCGAGATCGGCCGCGGCACGCCCCGGACGGTGCAGCTCCTGGGCGGCCGCCCGGTAGGCGAGGACCTGCTCCCGGCTGACCTCCGGCCCGTTCGTGGCCATCTGACCTCCCGCCCTGCGTCCGGCTTTCCCGGAGGCTACTGCCCGGCTGGGACAACCGGGCGAGGGCTCACCCGATCCGGGCGAGGTTGACGCCGCGTGGGCCGGGGACCCCGTGCACCGAGGCCGAACGCCGGATGGTGGCACCTACGTGACGACGCCGCCGGCTGGCCGGTGAGGGCCGGGACCGACCGACGGGGAGGAGAGGACCCGATGGTGGACGCGACCACGAGGTTCTTCGAGGATCTCGACCGGCGGGGGTTCGAACCCGTGCTGGCGAAGACCAAGGGGACCCTGCGTTTCGATCTGCACGAGGGGGCGCAGACCACGCACTGGCTGATGCGGATGGACCGGGGCCGGGTCGAGGTGAGCCAGGAGGACGCCGAGGCGGACACCGTCGTCGGGACCACCCCGGAGTTGTTCGAGGACCTGGCCACCGGGCGGGAGAACGGGATCGCGGCGCTGTTCCGGGGGGACATGACGGTGACCGGTGACGCCCGGCTGGTGGTGCAGGTCGAACGGCTCTTCCCGGGCCCGCCGGACAGCCGTGGGCCGCGCCGGCGCTTCGAGAGGGGGATGCAGCGATGAGCCAGACCAGCACCGTCCGGATCCTGGACGGCAACACCTTCGTGGTCTCCGAGGACACCGGCGACATCGAGGCGACGCCGACCGAGCCGACCGGACTCTTCTCCCTCGACATGCGCTTCCTGTCGACCTGGGTGCTGACCATCAACGGGGAGCGGCTCAACGCCCTCTCCTACGACGACCTCCAGTACTACGAGGCCCGGTTCTTCCTGGTGCCGGGAATGGCGACGCACTACATCGACGCCAAGCTCTCGGTCATTCGGGAACGCGCGGTCGGCGGCAGCTTCCGCGAGCAGCTGACCATCCTCAACCACGACGAGAAGCCGGTCGATCTGGAGATCCGGATGGAGGCGGGCGCCGACTTCGCCGACCTGTTCCAGGTCAAGGACGAGATCCTGAACAAGAAGGGAGAGCTCTACTCCGAGCCCGAGGCGGACCGGCTGCGGCTCGGCTACCGGCGGGGCAACTTCACCCGGGAGACGGTGATCTCCTCGTCCGCGCCGGCCCGGTACGACCGGCAGGGCTTCGCGTACACCATCCACCTCGAACCCAACCAACAGTGGGACACCCGGATCGACGTGCAGACCATCGCGGTCGGGCCGGGCGGCCGGGACCTGCGGATGGGGTTGCGGGCACACGGCACCGAGCGGCTCGCCCTCCAGCACGACCTGGAGGAGTGGCTGCGCAACGCACCCAAGGTGAACACCCAGCACGAGGAGTTGGGCAGCACCTACCGGCGTAGCCTGATCGACCTGGCGGCGCTGCGCTTCTCGCCGATCTCCCTCGGCGGAGCGGCGCTGCCGGCGGCCGGCCTGCCCTGGTTCATGACCATGTTCGGCCGGGACAGCATCCTGACCTGCCTGCAGACACTGCCCTTCACGCCCACGATGTCCACGACCACGCTGCGAATCCTGGCCGCGTTGCAGGGCACCCGGATCGACGACTTCCGGGAGGAGGACCCGGGGCGGATCCTGCACGAGATGCGCTACGGCGAGACCGCTGCCTTCGAGGAGCAGCCGCACACGCCGTACTACGGCTCGGTGGACGCCACCCCGCTGTTCGTGGTGCTGCTCGACGAGTACGAGAAGTGGACCGGAGACGCCGCGCTGGTCAAGGAGTTGGAGCAGGAGTCGCGGGCGGCGTTGAAGTGGATCGACGACTACGCCGACCTGGTCGGCAACGGCTACATCTGGTACGAGCGGCGTAACACCGACACCGGCCTGGAGAACCAGTGCTGGAAGGACTCCTGGGACTCGGTCTCCTACCGCGACGGCAAGCTGCCGCCGTTCCCCCGGGCCACCTGCGAGGTGCAGGGGTACGCGTACGACGCGAAGATGCGCGCCGCGCGGCTGGCCCGCGAGTTCTGGGACGACCCGGAGTACGCCGACCGGCTGGAGCGCGAGGCGGCGCAGCTCAAGGAGCGGTTCAACCGGGACTTCTGGGTGGAGGACGGCGAGTTCTACGCGCTCGCCCTCGACCCGGACGGCCGGCAGTGCGACGTGCTCAGCTCCAACATCGGGCACCTGTTGTGGAGCGGCATCGTCGACCACGATCGGGCCGAGAAGATCGCCCAGCACCTGGTCGGCCCCCGGCTCTTCTCCGGTTGGGGGGTGCGGACGCTGGCCGAGGGCGAGGTCCGCTACAACCCGATCGGTTACCACAACGGGACGATCTGGCCGTTCGACAACTCGTTCATCGCCTGGGGCCTGCGCCGGTACGGCTTCGCCGAGGAGTCGGCGATCATCGCCAGCGGCATCCTGGACGCCGCCACCTACTTCCAGGGCCGGTTGCCGGAGGCGTTCGGCGGCTACCCGCGCGAGCTGACCAAGTTCCCGGTCGAGTACCCGACGGCGTGCAGCCCGCAGGCGTGGTCGACCGGCACCCCGATGCTGCTGCTGCGCACCATGCTCGGTTTGGAGCCGCACGAGGGGCACCTCGCGGTGGAGCCGCGGCTGCCGATCGGGATGGGCCGGATCGAGGTGCTGGACATCCCGGGCCGGTGGGGCCGGGTGGACGCGTTCGCCCGCGGCCGGCTGGAGATCGAGGAGCCGACCGGCTGACCGGAGTGCACCGTGCACCGCCCTGGCCAGGGCGGCGCACGGCGGGCTCAGGCCGGCAGGACGGTGTCCAGGAACGCCCCGGTCACCGCCGCCAGGTCCGGCCGGCGCAGGTCGAGCGCGTGCCCGCCGTGGGTGATCCAGGCGTGCACCGGGTGCCCGGCGGCCAGCAGCGCCGCCGCCAGGTCCACCGACTGGCTGACCGGCACCGAGCGGTCGGCGACGCCGTGCACCAGCAGCACCGGTACCCGGTTGCCGGCGTGCGTGGTCACGGTCGCGTCCACGGTGGCCGGGTCGCCGGCGGCGGGCGGGTGGCCGAGCAGGCCGGCCCACGGGTCGTCGTCGCGGCGCAGCCGCCGCCAGTCCGCGGCCAGCGGGTCGACGGCCGGCCAGTAGGCCAGCACGGCGGACACGTCGCCCGGCCGGTCCAACCCGCGCAGCGCCAGGTGCAGAGCCAGCGTACCGCCCGCCGAGTCGCCCGCCACCAGCAGCGGACGATCCCCGGCCGCCGCGCGGGCCTGCCGCGCCGCCGCGCGTACGTCGTCGAGCTGGGCCGGCCAGTGCGCCCGGTCGACCAGCCGGTAGGTCGCCGGCACCACCCGCAGCCCGTACCGGGCCAGCGCCGCGCCGTCCTCGGTCGAGCGGGCCCGCCAACCGCCGCCGTGGATCCAGAGCAGCACCCCGCGTTCGATCATCCCGCCATCCTGGCCCCGCCCGGGCCGGACCGCCCCGCCGGTACGCCGAGGGCAGAAGCGCCGACGGGGCGTTCGACCCTGGCGTGACTCACAGGTGGGCGGGGTATTTTCTGCGGATGCCGGAACTCGTGTACCCGCCCGTGATCGCCGCCGCCAAGACGATGTTCCGGGTCCTCGACCTGAAGATCACCGTCGAGGGCGCCCACCATGTCCCGCGTACCGGCGGGGCGGTGCTGGCCAGCAACCACGTCAGCTACCTCGACTTCATCTTCTGCGGCCTGGGCGCGCACCCGGCGAAGCGGCTGGTCCGCTTCATGGCCAAGCAGTCCGTGTTCACCCACAAGGTGTCCGGCCCGCTGATGCGCGGCATGCGGCACATCCCGGTGGACCGCCGGGCGGGCGCCGGGTCGTACGCGACAGCGGTCAGCGCGCTGCGCCGGGGCGAGGTGGTCGGCGTCTTCCCGGAGGCCACGATCAGCCGCTCGTTCACGGTGAAGGAACTCAAGAGCGGCGCCACCCGGATGGCCCAGGAGGCCGGCGTGCCGGTGCTGCCGGTGGCGCTCTGGGGCACCCAGCGGCTGTGGACCAAGGGCCGGCCGCGCACCCTCACCCGCCGACACACCCCGATCACCATCCTGGTCGGTGAGCCGATGGACCCGGCCGGCTACCCGGACCCGAACGCGATGACCGCCGATCTGAAGAAGCGGCTGGACGCGCTGGTCGACCGGGCCCAGCGGGAGTACCCGGAGGCGCCCGCCGGCCCGGACGACCGCTGGTGGCTCCCCGCCCATCTCGGCGGCACGGCACCCACCCCGGAGGAGGCCGCCGCCCTCGACCGCGGGGACCGCCGCACCTCCGCCGCCTGACCCACCTTCCCGCGATCTTGCACTTTGTGCCCTGGCGAACACGGCAAAAGCCGCAAGGAAGGGGCGGAACGTGCAAGATCGCGGGAGCGGGAGCGGGGGTGGGGGTGGGGGTGGGTCGCGGCGGTGGCCGGATCGTTCCGCAGCGGGGCAGGATGGTGTCTGCCGCCCCGGCCCCCGGGCCAGCCAGGATTCAGGTCATGAGCAGAGCAGCACTCGTCGTCATCGACGTCCAGGAGTCCTTCCGGCAGCGCCCGATCTGGGCGTACGCCTCGAACCCCGACATCGTCGGCGCGGTCGACCGTTTGGTCGCCGCGGCGCGGGACCGGGGCGACCTGGTGGTCTGGGTCCTGCACGCCGAACCCGGCAGCGGCGGCGTCTTCGACCCGGCGAACGGGCACGTCCGGCTGATCGACGGGCTGGCGCCGGCGGCGGGGGAGCCGACCCTGGTGAAGACCTCGCACAACGCCTTCACCACCACCAACCTCCAGCAGGTGCTGACCCTGGCCGGCATCCGCGACGTCACCGTCTGCGGGATCCGCACCGAGCAGTGCGTGGAGACCACCGCCCGGGTCGGCTGCGACCTCGGCTACGAGATGACCTTCGTGACCGACGCCACGGTGACCTTCCCGACCCCGCACCGGGACCTGCCGGAGACCGCCACCCTGGCCGAGATCCTCGCCGACCCGCGCACCCTCGCCACCGACGAGATGATCGCCCGCACCGAGTACGCGCTGGCCGGCCGGTTCGCCACCGTCCGGACGGTGGCCGAGGTGACCGGCGCGGTCCCGGCCGGCGCGCGGGGCTGAGCCGTGGCCCGGGTCGTCTTCCTGCTCGTCCCGCAGCTGCACCTGCTGGACCTCGCCGGGCCGGCCCAGGTCTTCTCCGCCGCCGCCGACCTCGGGTACGACTACCGGCTGCACTACGTCGCCGACCGGCCGCAGGTGCCGACCGTGCAGGGCGTACCGCTGGTGGCCGGGCTGGACTGGCCCGAGCTGACCCGCGACGACCTGGTGGTCGTACCCGGGTGGCGGACCAGCGCGCACGGCCCGCAGGGGCCGGTCGGGCCGGACGACCTGCGGCGGCTGGCCGAGCACCACGCCCGGGGCGGCACGGTGGCCAGCGTCTGCGCCGGCGCGTACGCCCTGGGCCGGGCCGGCCTGCTCGACGGCCGGCGCTGCACCACCCACCACGACGTGCAGGACGACCTGGACCGGCGGTTCCCGGCGGCCCGGGTGGTCCGCGACGTGCTCTACGTGGTCGACGACCGGGTGGTCACCTCGGCCGGCATCGCCAGCGGCATCGATGTGGCGCTGCACCTGGTGGCCACCCGGCACGGCCCGTCGGCGGCCGCCCGGATCGCCCGGACGATGGTCGTCTACGCCCGCCGCAACGGCCACGAGCAGCAGGCCAGCGCCATGATGCGGTACCGCTCGCACCTGTCCGACGCGGTGCACCGGGTGCAGGATCTGATCGACTCCCGGTTCGCCGAGCCGCTGCCGCTGGCCGAACTGGCCGCCGCCGGCGGGGTCGCCGAGCGCACCCTGACCCGGCTGTTCCGCCAGGCCACCGGGCTGACCCCGCTCGGCTACCAGCAGCTGCTGCGGGTGGAGCGCGCCGAGCACCTGATCGGGCACGGCAGCACCGTGGAGGCGGCGGCCCGCACGGTCGGGTTCACCGACGCCCGCATGCTGCGCCGGCTGCGGGCCCGGGCGACCCGGAGCCCGCGCCCGCCGGGTGGTAGTAGTCGTCCCGGGAACGGAACTCCACCGGCAGCGACCCGGGCAGCGTGATCCGTCCGTCGCCGGCCAGCGGCCCGCCGCCGGCGCGCAGCCGCAGCACGTCCCGCTCGGCCGGGGAGAGGTCGACCAGCTGCGGCCGGGTCAGCCGGAACGTCGCCACCGACCGGCGTACCTGCCGGGCCAGTTCGGTGACCTCGTCGGCCGGGCCGGCCAGGGCGAGCGCCGGCTGCCAGATGGTGCGCAGCGCGTCGCAGACCACCAGCAGCTCGGCCGGCCGGTCCGGCCCGGCCGGCACCAGCTCCAGCCGGGACGGCCACTGCCAGCGGATCTGACCACTGACCAGGCCGGGCGTCCGGACCCGGTGGCGGTGCCGGGCGGTGTCCCGCACCCCGCCGACCACGGCGAGCTGCCACCCGCCGCCCGCGTACGCGATCCGCCGGTCGGTGACGGTCACCGTCACCGGCACCGGCAGCGCCCACCGCTGCCACGCCTCGGTCGGGCCGAGCAGGTAGCCGGCGGCGTGCAGCCGGTGCCGCCACAGCACCCGCTCGCCCGGCTCGGGCACCAGCTCGTGGCGCCGGTCGAGCACCGGGGCGACGTCGTCGTCCGGCGCGTCGAACCGATGCGGGCCGATGAAGAAGGGGGACGCGTCGTCGTGCATGGTCAGGATCTCCCGGAGCAGACGGCCTTACCCACCGAGCGTCGCCGAACCGGACCACGGTGTCATGACACCCGTTAGGGGGTCGGCCGGTCGTAGGACGCCTGTGACCGGTAGATGCCGATCTCCTCCGGCCGGATGAGGCCGTCCTCGATCGCCCGGGCGAGCAGCGCCGCCTTCGTGGCAGCCGGCCGCCCCGCCCGGGTGTACTTGATCCGCGCCCGGTCCACGTACTGCTTGACCGTGTGTTCGCTGATCCGCATCCGGCGGGCCACCGAGGCCTTCGACATCGACTGGAACCACAGCAGCAGCGCCTCGCGTTCCTTGTCCGACAGGACCGGCCGGTCCGGGCGGGCGTCGCCGACGATCGCCCCGGCCAGTGCCGGCGGCACGTACGGGCGGTCGCTGGCGGCGGCCAGCACGGTGGCCACGCAGTGCTCCCGGCCCTCGTGCTTGGCGAGGAACGCCACCGCCCCCGCGTCCAGCGCGGCGAGCATGGTCTCCGGGTCGGTGTGCTCGGAGTAGACCACCACCCGCCGGCCGGCCGCGCTCAGCTCGGCGACCTTGTCCAGCGCCATCCGGCCGTGCAGTCGCAGGTCGAGCAGGACCACGTCGGCGGTCGGGGCGGCCCGCAGCACCTCGTCCGGGTCGTCGCCGGTGGCCAGTACGGTCAGCCGGGGCTCGGTCGCCAGCCAGGCCCGTACCCCCTCGACCACCACCGGATGGTCGTCGACGATCGCCACGCCCACCGGTCGCTCGCCGGTCACCGGCGCCACCGGGTCTGCGTCCATGTGATCTCCCCGTCGTCTTCGTAGCGCAGTTCCACCAGGTCGCCACCGTCGCCGCAGGCCGGCGGCGGCCCGGTGGCCGGGCCGGCCCGGTCGGGCGTGACCAGGCTGACCACCACCTCCTCCGGCCCGGCGACCACGGTCAACCGGGCCCAGTCGCGGGCGCCGGCCAGGGCGGCGGTGGGCGGGTCGACCAACCGTCGGCGGACCTCCACCGGCAGCGGCGGTGGTGTGCCCATGGTGACCAGGTCGATCGGCAGGCCGCCGCGCTCGGCCAGGTCGGCGGCCGCCCGCAGCTCGTGCAGCAGCGGGTCGGGCACGTCGTCGGACTCGGCGATGAGCCGGCGCAGTCGGGCCGCGGCCAGCACGCAGCGGCGCTGCACGTCCGGGTCGGCCGGGTCGGCCCGCCCGTCGGCGAGTTCGGCGAGCACCTGCTCGGCGGTCCCGCTGACCAGCGCCAACCGGTCCCGGCGGTCCCGGCGGGCCCGCTCGGCGGCGTCCCGCTCCGCCGCCATCGCATGTGCCGCCGCGGCGGAGGCGGCCCGCTCCCGGGCCAGCGTGGCGATCACCGCGCCGCCCACGAAGACGGCCACCGGCAGCGACAGGGTGCCGTAGACGTACATCGCGTAGCGGGCCAGGTCGGCCGGGGCGGTCGCGTCGTGGCCGAGCACGGCGGCCAACGCGATCAGCGAGTGCGCGGCCAGCAGGGCGAGCAGGCCGATCACCCGCCGTCCCCAGAGGACCAGCACGAAGAACCAGCCGAGGGTGCCCCAGACCCAGTTGGCGGCGGTGAAGAGCTGCCGCTCGCCGGCCGCCGCGAAGACCGCCACGTCGACCACCAGCAGCAGCGCGGCCAGCGGCCAGGCCGGCAGCGGGGCGCCGCGCAGCAGTCGTACGCCGGCCAGCGCGCCGGTCGCCGCGACGACCAGCCAGCCGGCCGCCACCACCGCCGGGGCCGCGAGGTCGGCCCGGGCCGCCAGCACCGCCGGCAGCCCGATCGCGGCGTGCCAGGCGAGCGCGATCGCCACCACCACGATCCGGGCGCCCCGGTCGGAGGCGCTGCCCACGGCGGCCGCCGCCTGCCGCGACTCGACCGCCACCGGCCCGGCCACCGGGGGCCCGACCGACCCGGTGCTTGTCGGATCGGCCGTCGTGGCTTGAGCGGTGTCAGTGGACATCGGACCACTCCAGCCGGACCCGGGTGCCGGCGCCTGGCGCGGAGTCGACGATGGCCCGCCCGCCCACGCCCGCCATCCGGCCGCGCACCGACTCCCGCAGGCCGTACCGGTGGGCCGGCACCCGCTCCGGGTCGAAGCCGGGGCCGTCGTCGGCGACCTCGACCGCGACGGTGCCGGCCGTCCGCTCCAGCCGGAGCGTGGCGCGGGCGCCGGGCGCGTGCCGGACCACGTTGGACAGCGCGGCGTACGCGCTCTCGGCGATCGCCTCGGCGACCGGTCCGGGCACCACGCAGGGCGTCAGGTCGGCGGTCACCGGCAGCTCGGGCAGCCGGCGGAGCACCACCCCGAGCCGATCGTCCAGCGACACCGGCCCGGCGTCCGGTGCCGACCGCGCGCCGGCGAGCGTGGTGAGGACACGCAGATCGGCGGCGCAGCGCTCGCGCAGCCCGGCCGAGGGGCCGGCGACCGCGCCCAGCCCGACCATGGTGAGGGTGGCCAGCACCGTGTCGTGCAGGTCCCGGTTCTGCCGCCGCTCGGCGTCCCGGGCGGTCCGGGCGGCCAGCGTCTCCCGGGTCAACCGCTGGTGCTCGGCGAAGCCGCGGTCGGCCCGGCCGATCCGGCGCCGCATCACCGCGGTCATCATCGCTGCGCAGGCCGTCTGCACCAACAGGGTGCCGGCGTGCGCACTCGCCTCGTCGGGGTTGCCGGCGGTGGCCGCACCGACCGCGTAGCCGGCGGCGACCAGCAGTCCGGCCGGGATCGACCAACGCGCGGGCGCGGTGGCCTGGGCGCCGATCACCGTGGTGCTGGCCAGCACCGCGACCCAGCTCCCCTCGCCGGGCAGCACCTCCGGTGCCACCAGCACCGGGATCGCCAGGCAGGTGGCGGTGGTCAGCGCCACGTCGCCGGCGACCAGCGGCCCGGTGACGCCGTGCCGCAGCGCGCGCACGGCGTACCAGACGGACCAGGCGGTCAGCCCGGCCACCGCCGGGACCAGCAGCGTCGGCTCGACCGGCGGGGTGCGGACCGCGAGCGCCACCGCCGCACCGACCAGCCCGCAGGTCAGCCGGAGCAGCGCCGGGATCGTGGTGAAGATGAGCGTGAACGCGCCGCCCGCCGGATTGTCCAGCAGGGCCGGCGGCGGGGTCGGAGTGGTAAGGGCCGACATCGGGGAGGAGTCCTTTGCGACAACGACCCGATCCGGGCCCGCGCTGCGGAGATAGACGCCGGAGAATAACACGGGCTCCGGCCGCGTCACCGTCAGTGCTCGGCGTGTCGCCGCCGGGTCAACCTCGCGGCACCCGCGCCGCGGCCAGCAGGTGCGCGCTGGCGCCGAGCACCTCGGGATCGCGTTCGACGAGGGCCGCGCAACGCAGCACCTCGGCGAAGAGCCTGCCGTCGGTCTCCGCACCGCCGGCCAGCGGCAGCAGCGGCCAGAGCGGTCCCTCGACGCCGTACAGCTCCGGCCCGGGCAGGCCGGCGGCGCGGAACTCGTCAACCAGCTCCGCGGGGCGATGGAAGTAGGCGGTGGTGAAACCGGAGACCGGATCGTTGACGCCGGAGCCGTAGGTGGCGAGCAGGGCGGGACGGGTGCGATCGTCGACCCGACCCTGCCGGATCAGGTCCATCAGTGGGGCGTGTCGGCTGATCGTCGCGGTGACCACCACGCCACCCGGCCGGGTCACCCGCAGCGCCTCACCCAGCGCGGCCACCCGGTCGGCGCGTTCGGTGAGGTGGTAGAGCGGCCCGAGCAGCAGGGTCGCGTCGGCGCACCGGCCGGCCAGCGGTAGCCGCCGCGCGTCACCGACCGCCACGGTCACCGCCGGATGCACGTGGCGGGCCGCCGCCGCGTGCGCCGGAACGAGGTCGACCAGGTGCACCTGGTACCCGGCGTCGGCCAGCCAGCCGGCGTACGCGCCGGGGCCACCGCCGACGTCGAGCACCATCGCGGGCGCCGGCGGCAGCAGCTGGGCCAGCAGGTCGCGGGTACGCAGCGCCTCCAGCCGCCCGTGTGGTGCACGGGACAGCCGGTCCGCCTCGACGAAGACGTCCGTGTAGTAGCGCACGATGTGCGGCTCTGGAGGTCGATGGTCCGGCATCCGTCGATGGTGGACGTATTCGCGCCGGCCCGTCACCCGGTTTGTCTCACCGCGGCCCGGCCCGTTCCTGGTCCGCGCCCGGCGTCGCCGTCCGGGTTGCCGGCGTTCCCGCGCGGCCGGCCGGCATACTCGGGTAGTGCGCCAGGACGACGGGCTGAGTGACGGGCTCCAGTTGGGAGCGAACCTGGCCCTGGCCGTGCTGCTGATCCTGGCGCCGGTCGCCTGCTGCGCCGGGCTGGTGGCCAACTGGTCATGGCACTGATAGTCGGGGCCGATGAGTTTTCACCACGGGAGGGGTCGACACGTCATGACGAACACGCACACACTGGAGACCGCCGAGGTCGACATCGTCTACGACGTGCGCGGCCCACTGCCGCCGGCCGACGGACGCCCACCGCTGTTCATGATCGGCCAGCCGATGGAGGCCAACGGCTTCGCCACCCTGGCGTCGTACTTCCCCGACCGCACGGTGGTCACGTACGACCCGCGCGGGCTCGGCCGCAGCCGCCGCAAGGACGGCCGGGACGACAACGACCCCACCGTCCAGGCCACCGACGTGCACGCCGTCATCGAGGCGCTGGGAGCCGGGCCGGTCGAGATGTTCGCCAGCAGCGGCGGCGCGGTGACCGCGCTGGCGCTGGTGGCTGCCTTTCCCCACGATGTGACCACCCTGGTGGCCCACGAGCCACCACTGATCTCCCTGCTGCCCGATGCCGAGGCCGCCGTACGCGCCCGCGACGGCGTTCGGGACGTGTACCAGGCCAAGGGGTCGAACGCCGGCATGGCGGCCTTCATCGCCATGACGTCCTGGCAAGGCGAGTTCACCGCCGACTACTTCGCCCAGCCCGCACCGGACCCGGGCCAGTTCGGGATGCCCAGTGAGGACGACGGCTCCCGGGACGATCCGCTCCTGTCGGACCGGTCCTGGGCGGTCAGCAGCTACCGTCCCGACCTGGCCGCGCTGGCCGCGGCGCCGACCCGCGTCCTGATCGCCGTCGGCGAGGAGACCGGGGACGTCCTCACCGGACGCACCGCGGGGGCCACCGCCGAACTGCTCGGCCAGCGGACGGTCGTGTTCCCCAGCCACCACGGGGGCTTCCTCGGCGGCGAGTTCGGCTACGCCGGCCAACCCGAGGCGTTCGCCGCCAAGCTGCGCGAGGTCCTCGACAACGCGTGACGCCTGCGCTCGGCCTCGCCGTACGGTCTTCGGCAGGTGCGCGGATCGTGGCAGACCCGCGCACCTGTCGAAGCGCGGTCAGGAGGGCTCGGCCCACCGGCCGTCGGTGAGGAAGCGGTCGATCGTCTCGGTGTACGGGGTCGGATCGAGTGACCTCTGCCGGATCCAGCCGCCGTCGTAGTAGGTGCCGCGGTAGGCGTCGGCGCCGTCGCAGATCAGCGTGGCTATGCTGCCTGACTCGCCGCCCTGCCGCATGCGGTGGGCGATGCGCAGGGCACCCCAGAAGTTGCTGCCCGTGGAGGGGCCCACCGACCAACCGGTGGTCGCCGCCAGGTGACGCATGGCGGCGAGGCTCGCCGCATCCGGTACGGGCATCGCCAGGTCGATGACCTCGGGCCGGAACGCCGGCTCCACCCGGGGCCGGCCGATGCCCTCGATCCGGGACGGCATTCCGGTGCCGTAGCCGTCGTAGCCGGTGACCCAACTGGGCCAGTACGCCGAGTTTTCCGGGTCCACCAGCGCCAGCCGGGTGGGATGGCAGTGGTAGCGGATGTGCCGCCCCACCGTGGCGCTGGTCGATCCGGTGCCGGCGCCCATGACCACCCACGCGGCAGCCTGGCCCTCCTGCGTGCGGACCTGCGCCAACAGGGCCGCCCCGACGCTGTCCGGGCCGCGCCAGTCCTCCGCCTGCGCCGCCGAGGCGAGGTGGTCGAGGTAGTGGCCGTCGACCTCGGCGGCGAGCCGGACCGCCTCGTCGTAGATTGCGGCGGGCGGATCGAACGCCTGGCAGCGGCCGCCGTAACGCTCGATCCGTTGCCGTTTCGCCGGCGAGGTCCGGCCCGGCACGACGGCGATGAACGGTACGCCGATCAGCTGGGCGAAGTAGGCGGTGGCGATCGCGGCGTTACCGGCGCTCGCCGCCACGACTGTGCTGCCCTGCCGGATGTCGCCCCGGACGACCGCGTCTTCCATCAGCCGCCGGACCAGGCGGTGCTTGAGGCTCCCGGTGGGACGCAGCGACTCGTCCCGGAAGTACAGCGAGACCCGCCACGACTCCGGCAGCGGGTAGCGGCGCAACGGAATGGGCGGCTCCGCGGCGGCCTCCTCGCGCAGCCGCGCCAACGCCTGCTGCGCCCATCGGCGGGTTTCAGCGTGGGTCGAGCCGTCAGGATCAGTCACAGCGCTCCCGTGGTGAAGATCGATTCCGACGTACGTCATCGTAGGGTCCCGGACGGTGGCGGCGGGGCGTCGGCCAGGGTGCCGGTCGGATAGACGTGCAGGTGGCCGCAGGGCCCCGCCAGGTCCGGTGCCATGCCGACCGGATGGGCGTCCAGACCGACCCGCGCGATGGCGGCGGTGGCGTGGACCGCGTGCGCGATGCAGGTGTACGCGCAGGCGTCCAGGGAGTCGGCGCTGTACAGCTCGATGCGGACGGTCGCGGGTTCTTCGCAGGCGGGCAGGGTGGGTAGGGTTCGCACGGGTCGCCTCCTGGTCAGGCGATCAAGGCCCTCGGTCAGCGGTTGCGTCGCTGCCCGAGGGCCGTCTTGTTCTGTCCTGGATCAAACGTACAGCCTCTATACGTCTAGATGCTAGACGTCTAGATACTGGACAACCCTGCACACGTACAGATCATGTGCGTGTCTACGCTGCCGGCCATGACGAGCCCGCTGTCCAACGTGCCGCTCTATCGGCAGTTGGCGGACCTGCTCGCCAAGCAGATCGAAGAAGGCAAGCTGCGGCCGGGGCAGCCGCTGCCCAGCGAGCTCCACTTGCAGCAGACGTACGGCGTAGCCCGTGGGACCGTGCGGATGGCCATGCGTGAGCTGCGCGATCGGGGACTCGTCGTCACGGTGCACGCCCGGGGAACCTTCGTCGCCGAGCGGGCCGACTGACCACCGTCCCACGTGGTGCCTCAGCCCGCTGATCGTGCCTGGGTGGCCGATGCGACGCTCTGCCACAGCCCCGGAATTTCTCACGGCGTCGTCGATTCGGCGGCGGGTCGGTCGTGTAGCTGGTGACGGGCCGGCGACGGGCTGGCCCTGCACGCGAGGAGACCGCGATGGGCGAGCTGGTGGTCGTTGAGAACGTGACGCTCGACGGGGTGATGCAGGCACCGGGCGGGGCCGACGAGGATACGCGGGGCGGCTTCCGGCACGGCGGTTGGGCGCACCCGTATGCCGACCAGGTGATGGCCGAGACGATGAGCAAGGGCATGAGCGACGACGGCGTGATGCTGTTCGGCCGCCGCACCTACGAGCAGTTCCACGGCTTCTGGTCGAAGCAGACTGACAGCAACCCGTACACCGAGGTGCTCAACCGCAAGCACAAGTACGTCGCCTCACGCACCTTGGCCGAGCCGCTGCCGTGGCAGAACTCCTCCCTGCTGGCGGCCGACGTGACGCAAGCCGTGGCCGCGCTCAAGCGGGACGTCGAAGGCGACCTGGTCGTGCTCGGCAGCGGCGAGCTGGTGCGGTCACTGGCCAGGGCGGGCCTCGTCGACGTCTACACGCTGTCGATCCACCCGCTCGTGCTGGGTACCGGCCGCAAGCTGTTCGCCGAGGGGGAGGTCGCGTACGGCACCTTGGAGCTGGTCGAGACCGTGCCGACGACGACCGGCGTGATCATCGCGACGTACCGCCCGACCGCCTGACAGGATCACCTCGCGTCACTGGTCCGCCCCGCCAGGTTCCCGGTGATTTCCTGGTGGGGGCTGGACCGGTTTCCGGTGGTCAGTCGGCTGTGGCGAACATCTGGTCGGCCATCGGCCGCGTGCGGCGGACAGAAGCCTGAGCGAGCCACCCCGGCTCAGGAGCGTCCCGTATCCGTCCCCACCCGCCACGCCTTCCCGCTGGCACGCGGCAGGTGTTCACCGCGCGTCACGCCCGCTCGCGCAGGAGCGCGTCCCCGGTCCGGTAGAGCTCGACGAGCAGCGGGCGCAGCTCCGTACCGGCGCGGGTGAGGCGGTAGCAGGTACTCGGCGGGAAGGTGCGGGAGCGCTCGCGCTCGACCAGGCCCTGCCGGGTCAGCGCTGCGAGCCGCTCGCTGAGCACCTTGGCGCTCAGGTCGGGCAGCGCTGCCTGAAGACGGCCGAACGATCGGGGGCCGTGCATCAATTCCCGCAGCACCAGGGTGGCCCACCGGCCGCTCACCGCGGCCAGCGCGACTTCGACGGGGCAGTCGGGCTCCGGCCGACGGGTGGTGCCTCGCTGGTCCGGCACCAGGTCACGATCCCAGCCGCCCCTCACCGTTTGGTTACCTTCGCGAGCAGCACCTTGACTGTCGACATGGCTCACGATCTCAACACCCACTCCAAGAGTGTCCCGCTCAGCGACAACGCTGCCCAGCACCCGTCGGTGTTCGCCCGCGCCTTCAACTCGCGGGACGTCGCGGCGGTCGAGCAGGTCTACGAACCCGGAGGCGTACTCGTCACCGTCCCGGGCCAGCCCGTCACCGGCGCCGCCCGGATCGCGGCCAATCAGCGCTTCCTCGATCTCGGGCTCCCCATCGAGGTGCGGCCCCGCCACGTCTACGTGGCCGACGACATCGCCCTGCTCATCGTCGACTGGACCATTGACGGCACCGATTGCGACGGCCGACCCGTACACATTGAAGGCACCGCCACCGATGTCGCCCGCCGCGGCCCCGACGGCCGCTGGCGGTACATCATCGACAACCCGTTCGGCACCGCCGAACCGGAGACTCACCACGGTTAGCGGTAGAGCGGCGCAGGCTCGCGTAGCGAGTAGCCCGTCCGTCGTTGCCGGCGAGCGTCGGCATTGGCGGGCGGGCTTGACCGTACGGATGGCTGTATCGAGCCGCTACCGTGGCCGACGTGAAGGACGATGCGCCCGTAGTCGAGGTGGTGCCTCACGACCCGGCCTGGTCGGGGCGATTCACGGTCGAACAACGGCTGTTGTCGGAGGCGCTGCCTGCGGCGCTGAGCGTCGAGCACTTCGGGTCCACCAGCATCCCCGGATTAGCGGCCAAGCCCATCATTGACATCCTGGCGGTAGTGCCTGAGGTCGATGCGGTCGTCGCCGACCTCCGGCCACTCGAGCAGTTGGGGTACGTCTACCGTCCGATGGCCTTCCCGGAGGACGATGATCACTTGTTCTTCGCGAAGGACACCGCGGGGAAGCGAAGCCACCACCTGCACGTCTTCGGCGTCACGTCGCTGATACCAGAAGCGAATCGAGTCTTTCGCGCCTACCTCGCGGCCAACCCCGACGCTGCCCGCCGCTATGAGGCGGCAAAGAGGCGTGCGGCCCAGTTGCATCCCCACAGCCGGGCCCAGTACGGCGCCGCGAAGGAAGAAGTGATGACGCAGTTGTTGGCTGAGGCCCACCTGTGGAGGCGAGCGGCAAGGCACCAGTCGGCAGAGGGCTAGAACTGGCTGTACGGGCGCGTTGGCTCGTCAGGTCTATCCCACCAACTGGCCGTCGCTTCTTCGGCGGATCTCTGAGGAGGGCCGGGGTTCGGGGCGGAGCCCCGAGGTCCTTTAGGCTCCAGCTAGTGAGTACGCCAGTCCAGGGCGTCGAGCAAGGCCGCTGCCAGGGCCGACCGGTTTCTTGCGCCGATCCCCTCCATTGCCCCGCGCAAAATCTCCTCGGCGTCCTCGGATAGTTCCTGCGGACCCAGCATGGGCAACATCAGGATGAGCCGCTGCGCCCAGGTCAGCCGCTCATCCGGCAGCGCCGCCGCGGCAAGCAGCTCCGCCCAGGTCATCGCGGACGTGAAGCCGTGGCCCTCGACCGAGGTGACCACCTCTGCCGGCCGGCCCGGCCGCTGCTCCACGAAGTCGAGTCCAGCCCCATCCTCGATGTTGCGGTACACGATCCGTAGCCACGCTTCTCCGTCGAGCTGAACCGAAATGACCGGCCAGCGCTCGGGGTCGTCCAGGACGGCGCCCATCGCGTTGTAATCAGCGGCCTGCACCTCGAAGGCGGTCTCCGACTCCGGGTAGGCACCCAGGGGTCCCGACAGGTAGTGCCACCAGAAGGCGGGGTATCCCACCACACCATCTGCCGCGTACACGGTTGCGTCGCACTCGATGTCGTAGTCCGGCGCTGCCATGGTGGTATAGCCGGGGATCGTGAACGCGGATCCGATGGTCAACGCCATTCCCGCATTCAACACGAGACCAGAACGAGATGATCCGCGCCTCGTTCCCCGATTTTGCCAACGACTCTGAGCCATGACTCGTCCGTCAGCGTGGCCGGCCGGCCCGGCCGATGCCGGCCGAAGGTCGCCAGCAGGCCGG
Organism: Micromonospora echinaurantiaca; assembly: GCF_900090235.1. Lineage (NCBI taxonomy): Bacteria > Bacillati > Actinomycetota > Actinomycetes > Micromonosporales > Micromonosporaceae > Micromonospora > Micromonospora echinaurantiaca. The sequence goes on from NZ_LT607750.1 coordinate 549,735, forward strand.
GGCCGGGCCGGCCTTGATGTGGGCTGGGCGAGGGCAGGTGGTCGCGGAAGTGGGTCTATGGCAAGACGGAGCGGGAAGTGCTCGACAAGCTGGCCGACCTTCGCCGCCGCCAGGAGCAGGGGCAGAACCTCGCCGCCGCGCCCCGGACGGTCGGGGAGTGGCTGGACGAGTCGCTACTGATGAAGAAGCGGGACGGTACGCGCCCGTCCACGTTGCAGGGCTACCGGAAGCTCATCGAGAACCACGTCCGCCCGTCGCTCGGCCGGCTGGCACTCGACAAGCTGCCGCCGACCGTCATCCGCCGCCTGTTGGGCCAAGAAGACCGACGGCGGTCTCTCGGCAACGACGGTTCGGCACATCCACGGGCTGATCCGAAACTCACTCGGTGACGCGGAGCGGGAGGAGCTGGTGCACCGCAACGCCGCCAAGTCGGTCCGCCCGCCGGCCATGAGGCAGATCGAGCGTCGCGCCCTGGGCGTGAACGAGGCTAAGCGGTTGCTCGATGTGCTGCGGGGTCACCGCCTGGAAGCCTTGTACGTCTGCGCTCTGACGGTGGGCCTTCGTCGCGGGGAGCTGCTCAGGCTCGCCTGGTCGGATATCGACTTCGATGCCGGCACGCTGACCGTTCGGCAAACCGTGCAGCGGGCAGAGGGTCGCCTCCAGCTCGTGGCGCCCAAGACGGAGCGGTCCCGGCGGACGGTTCCGGTGCCGGCGCAGACCCTCGCCCTCTTCCGCGCGCATCGCCGGCAGCAAGCCGCAGACCGGTTGGCGGCGGGGGAGCGGTGGCAGGATCACGGTCTGGTCTTCCCATCCAAGGTCGGTACGCCGATGGACCCGGACCACATCGACCGGACGTGGCACAAGATCCGGGCGGCTGCCGGCCTCGACTGGCTGCGGCCGCACGACCTACGGCACGCCTGCGCGACCTTCCTGCTCGACTCCGGTGCCTCGCCCCGGACCCTGATGAAGGTGCTCGGGGTGGTGGCGCGCCCGGCAGGATTCGAACCTGCGGCCTTGGGATTAGAAGTCCCCTGCTCTATCCGCTGAGCTACGGGCGCATGCTGTGGTCGTCGCGCCAGAAGGGTACCGCCGCCCCCGGCGCGAGCGGTGGAACGGGTGCCCGGGTGGCCACGCCGCCGATCAGCGTCGCACGTGCTCGCGGCCGGCGGCACCCGGATTCCGGCCCGCCGCCCACGAAGGCGCCTCCGATCCGTACCCTCGGCCTCGTGCTGCTTGACCCGGACGTCGAGAACGAGGTCGCCTACGAGCTGTGCCAGCTCGTCGGCCGCGCCATCCTGCCGTTCCGCGGGATCGGCCAGGTCCCGGCGACCGCCGGCACCGCGTTCTTCTTCCGCGACTCGGCGGGGGAGTATCTGCTGACCGCCGACGCGCTCACCGACGCGCCGCTGGGCGAGCTTGGCCTGCGGGCGAGCCTGACCGAGCCGGCGGGGGCGGCCGGCGACGTCGTGCCGGCGCCGAAGTCCTGGCTGCACCGGACCGAACTCGGCGTCGCGATCCTGCCCACCGCCGGCCTGCACGAGGACGCGCGGCGGGCCGGCTGGCGGTGGCGGACCCAGCAGGTGGCCGAGAGCGTCGCGGCCGGCGCCGACGTGGTCGCCCGGATCGGCGCGGAGCCGGGGTCCGCGTTCGTGCTCGCAAACGGGGTCCGCGAGGACGGGTCCCGGCCGCTGGAGGTGGCGATCGAGCAGGTGGCGCGCTCCGGGGACGCCGTCCGGATCACCACGGAGCTGCCGCCCGGCTACGTCGGCGCGCCGGTGTTCGGCGTGCAGGCCGACGCCGCCGGCGAGGTCGCGCTGCACTGCCTGGGTCTGGTCCTGCCGGCCACCGTGCGCGGGCACCCGGTGGCGACCTTCGACCGGATCCGGGCCGCCCTCCCGGCGGCGCCCGGCCCCGCCTGAGCACACCCGGTCCGCCGGTCGGTCCCGCCCGGGCGGTCAGCCGCTCTGCGCGGCCGCGTCCGCCGGGTCCGGCTCGTCCGCCGGTCGCCGGCCGCCGGGCACGCCGGCGTCGACGGGCTCCGGGCGTACGTCGGTCGGCCCGGCGCCGAGGAACGCCTCGGCCCAGCGGCCCACCTCGGCGAAGACCTGCTCCCGTACGGCCGGGCCGGAGAGCGTCAGGTCGTGCATGCCGCCGTCGAAGCGGGCCACGGTGACGTGCCGGCCCAGCCGGGGCGCCCAGCGGACCATGTGCTCGACGTCCAGCACGGCATCGGCGAGCGCGGCTGACTCGTGCCACCGGGTGCCCTTGAACGAGCGGGTCGAGCAGGCGAGCAGTACCGGCACCTGGATGTCCAGCCCGGCGCGCAGTTGCCGCTGGCCGGTGCGGATCGCGTTGAGCCAGCCGGCCCGGACCGGGAACCCGGCGAGTGGCTTCCACTCCAGGTCGTACTGCCACTCGCCGCGGTGGTCGGCGTGGATGGTCTCGCTGTAGACGGTGCCGAGCCCGAACGGCAGGACCCGGCGGGGCGCCCGGCGGCCCAGCCGCGCGGCGGCCGCGGCGAGCGGGCGCCGCAGCAGCCAGGGCGCGTTCAGGTCGAAGAACGGGCTGTTCAGGAAGACCCCGTCGATGATCCCGGCGTCCCGCCGGGCGTGCGCCCAGAGCGGCATGACCAGCCCGCCCGTGGAATGGCCCATGGCCAGCAGGGTGTCGTGCCCGTCGTCGTCGCGGATGATCTTCGCCGCGGCGTCCAGCTCCGGGAAGTAGTCGCCGATCTCCCGGCAGAAGTTCGGGGTCTGGTGCGGCAGCAGGCTGCGGCCGTGCTTGCGCAGGTCGAGCGCGTAGAAGTCCCACCCCCGCTCGGCAAAGAAGTGGCCGAGGTGGGCCTGGAAGAAGTAGTCGGTGAAGCCGTGCGTGTAGAGCACGGCGCGCCTGGTGGGGCGCTCCGCCCGGCGGCGGACCAGGGTGGCCACCACCGGCCCCTCGTCGTCGGTGCCCAGGTCGATCGTCTGCCGCTCGTACGGCGGGCCCAGCACGTCCGGTTCCACGCCGGTGACGGTACGCCCGGAAGCTACCCGGCGGTAGCCCTCGGGCGCTCCCGCGTCCCCGTCCGCCCGCACCCGGCGGACGGGGACGCGGCGCGTACGCCTCAGGCGGTCTCCGCGTCGGCGCGGGCCAGGTCGAGGTCGCCCGCCGGTTCACCGGCCCGCTGGCCCGGCTGGCCGATCTCCCGGACGTGTTTGTTGTGTCGCGGCTCCTGCTTCGTCTTCGCGTCGTTGAGCCGCCGCCGCAGGTCGTCGCGAGCGTCGTTCAGCGCGGCCCGCAGGTCCTCCTCGGCCGAGGTGGTGACGATCTTCTGCCGGCCGGCGATCCAGCACTCCAGGGTGACCTTCTGGCCTCGGGAGTCCCGGTCCTTCACCGACACCTCCAGCTCGGTGGCGTCCGCGTGGAAGGCGGCCAGCCGGGCGTCGAGGGTGGCGAACTGCTCGACGATCCAGTTCCGGTCGCCCTGGGAGAACCCGGCGCCGACCCGCAGGCACCCGGCCACCGTGGCGGGGTTCGTGACGGCGCTCATCGCCGCACCTGGCCGGGGACGCGGGCGGAACGGATGGTGGTCGTCATCATGGCGCTGACCTTTCGTTCGACGTCGTGCTGTCGGCGGTGCGGTTGATCAAATCCATACCCCGCCGCGCTCCGTCCGGAACGCGACGCTTGTCGCACCTCGATCGTCCGACCGTGATCACCGCCGGCCCAGGGCCGGCCGGGCGTCGTGCCCGGGCCGCTCGGCCCTAGCACACCGCCTGCTTGATCGGGGCGTTGTCCACAGCCGGTCGGGTTGTCCACAGGCGGGCGGCACGGGCCGGCGCCGGGCGGAGCGCCGGGCCAGGCTCGGCACGAGTCGACTCGCCATGCCAAGCCTGATCTCCCCTGGAGGGACGATGTTCGACACGTACGTCACGATCGTCGGCAACGTGCTGACCGCGCCGGAGTGGCGCCGCACCACCCAGAGCAACACCCTGGTGGCCAACTTCAAGGTCGCCTCGACCGCCCGCCGGCTCGACCGGGACAGCGGCCGCTGGGTCGACGGCAACAGCCTGCGGGTCCGCGTCAACTGCTGGCGCAAGCTCGCCGAGGGGGTGGCCGCCTCGGTGATGGTCGGCGACCCGGTGGTGGTGTGCGGCCGGCTCTACACCCGCGACTGGACCGACGACGCCGGCAACCACCGCACGCTGTACGAGTTGGAGGCGGTCGCGGTCGGGCACGACCTGTCCCGGGGCCGGGGCCGCTTCCTGCGTAACCGGCCCAGCCTGACCACCAGCACGGTCGAGGACGCCGAGGCGGAGCAGCGGGTGCACGGCGAGCCGACCGAGCCGGTGCCGACCGGCGAGGCGCCCGCCCGGCCGGACGAGCGCCCGCTCGACGACGACTTCGAGCTGTCCGGGTTCACCACCTCCCGGCCCGGTCGCGACCTGCCCACCGACGCCACCTTCGCCGGGCCGCTCGACCCCTTCGACGAGCGGGCGGACGACGATGACGACGGGCTGGGCGAAGCCGGGCCGACGGTCGACGGTCCGGCGGCCGGCGCCCGCAGCGTGGAGTTGACCGTCGACGGCTTGGGTGGCGGCGCGGGAGGTACCAGGCCGCTGGGCGCCGACGACGGCCCGGCCGGTGGTGCCGACGAGCTGGCGCCGCTCGGCGGCGAGGACGAGGCACCCGACGGCGAGCTGGGGCCGGCGCCGGAGACCCCGCAGACCGCTTCCGGCGGGCGGGGTCGACGGGGTCGGGGCCGGGTGCCGCAGCCGGCGTGAGCACGGGGCGCGGAGGTGTCCCGACGACGGGGGGCGGAGTGCCGACGGTCCACCGTCGCCACCCCGCTTCGGCCACACCTCCGCGCCGCCGGCCGGTCGGGGCAGGCACGACATCCGGGATGTAGCGGTGTCCGGCAAGCTCGGACACCCCAACTTCCCGTAAGTCGCGGCAGTGCCCCCGGCCGCCCCGTGTCGGGCGGGTGCGCGGGGCGAGGGTGGGAGCGTGGGCCTGGTCTAGGCTGGCCGGCCGGAGGTGGTGACGGGTGCGGCAGGCTGCGCCGGTGGCGAACGCGGTGGGACTGGCCGCTGGATACGCCCTGGACACGCTCCTCGGTGACCCACGGCGGTGGCACCCGGTGGCGGGCTTCGGCCGCGCGGCGGGCGCCCTGGAACGGCGGGTGTACCGACCGGACCGGCCGAGCGGCGCGGCGTTCACGGCGGTGGCGGTCGGCGTGCCGGTGCTGCTCGGCGCGGCCGCCACGATCGCCACCCGACGCCGGCCGGTGGCCCGGGCGGTGCTGGTCGCCGCCGGCACCTGGACCGTGCTCGGCGGGCGCACCCTGCGAACCGAGGCCACCGTGATGGGCCGCGCGCTGCGTGACGGTGACCTGCCGGCTGCCCGGCAGCGGCTCGGCAATCTCTGCGGGCGGGACCCGTCCGCGCTCGACGAGCCGGAACTGGCCCGCGCCACGGTCGAGTCGGTCGCCGAGAACACCTCCGACGCGGTCGTCGCTCCGCTGCTCTGGGGCGCGGTCGCCGGGCTGCCCGGCCTGCTCGGCTACCGCGCGGCGAACACCCTCGACGCGATGGTCGGCCACCGCTCGCCGCGCTACGCCCGGTTCGGCACCCCGGCCGCCCGCCTCGACGACCTGCTCAACCTGGTGCCCGCCCGGGCGACCGGGCTGCTGACCGTCGCGCTGGCACCGGTCGGGCGCGGCGACCGGGACCGGGCCTGGCGGGTCTGGCGGCGGGACCGCAACGACCACCCGAGCCCGAACGCCGGGCAGTGCGAGGCGGCGATGGCCGGGGCGCTCGGCGTACGGCTGGGTGGGCGCAACGTCTACTTCGGGCGCTCGGAGGTGCGCCCGTTCCTCGGTGACGGTCCCCGACCGGAGGCCCGGCACCTGAGGCGGGCGGCCCGGATCTCCGGCGCGGTCGGGCTGGCCGCGCTGGGGCTGGCCGCCGCGTACCCGTTGACCGTGGGCCGGCTGGTGACGGCCGCCGGGCGCCGGGTGTTCGGCGGGCGGGGGAGCGCACGGTGAGCGGGGGGCTGCTGGTCGCCGGCACCACCTCGGACGCCGGCAAGAGCGTGCTCACCGCGGGCATCTGCCGGTGGCTGCACCGCCGGGGCGTCAAGGTGGCGCCGTTCAAGGCGCAGAACATGTCCAACAACTCGGCCGTGGTGGTCGGGGCGGACGGCCGGGGCGGCGAGATCGGCCGGGCGCAGGCGATGCAGGCCGCCGCCTGCGGTCTCGCCCCCGACCTGCGGTTCAACCCGGTGCTGCTCAAGCCCGGCAGCGACCTGGCCAGTCAGGTGGTGCTGCTCGGCGAGGCGGTCGACACGGTGACCGCTGGCAACTTCCGCCAGTTGCGCCCCCGGCTCGCCGAGACGGCGTACGCGGCGCTCGCCGAGCTGCGCACCGCCTACGACGTGGTGATCTGCGAGGGCGCCGGCAGCCCAGCCGAGATCAATCTGCGGGCCGGGGACTACGTCAACCTGGGGCTGGCCCGGCACGCCAACCTCCCCACCATCGTGGTCGGCGACATCGATCGGGGCGGCGTCTTCGCCTCGATGTTCGGCACCGTCGCCCTGCTCGACCCGGCTGACCAGGCGCTGATCGCCGGCTTCGTGATCAACAAGTTCCGGGGCGACCTCGGGCTGCTCCAGCCCGGGCTGGACATGCTGCACCGGGTCACCGGCCGCCCGACGTACGGGGTGCTGCCCTGGTCGCTGGACCTGTGGCTGGACGCCGAGGATTCGCTCGCCTACGGCCGGGTGCTCGGGCGGCCGGCCGCCCCGCACGGCACCGACTGGCTGGACGTGGCCGTGGTCCGGCTGCCTCGGATCAGCAACGCCACCGACGTGGAGGCGCTCGCCACCGAGCCGGGCGTACGGGTCCGGCTCACCGTCGAACCGGCCGAGCTGGCCGCCGCCGACCTGGTCGTGCTGCCCGGCTCGAAGTCGACAGTGGCCGACCTGGCCTGGCTGCGGGAGACCGGGCTCGCCGACGCCGTGCTGGCGCACGTGGCGGCGGGAAAGCCGCTGCTCGGCATCTGCGGCGGTTTCCAGATGCTGGCCCAGGCGATCCACGACCCGGTGGAGAGCCGGCGGGGCAGCGTGCCGGGCCTCGGCCTGCTGCCCGTCGAGATCACCTTCGACCCGCGCAAGACCGTCCGGCAGTCCGTCGGCATGGCCAACCCCGACGTGCCGGTGCGCGGCTACGAGATCCACCACGGCTACGTCTCATCCACCGAACCCGGCCTGACCCCGCTGCTGACCTACGCGGACGGCACCGCGGAGGGGGCCGTCGCCGGTGCCGTGCACGGCACCCACTGGCACGGCGCGTTCGAGTCCGACGAGTTCCGCCGCCGGTTCCTCACCGAGGCCGCCCGGTTGGCCGGCCGGCACGGCTTCCGGGTCGCGCCGGGCACCTCGTTCGCCGCCGCCCGGGAACGTTCCCTGGACCTGCTCGGCGACCTGGTCGAGGAACACCTGGACACCGACGCCCTCTGGCGGCTCGTCGAGACCGGGCCGCCGCCCGGCCTGCCCTTCATCCCGCCCGGCGCCCCGCCCGGCGCCGACCACTGACCTGCCGCCCGCCCGTGCGGCGGCCGGGGCAGACGTCGCGCGGACCCCACACCAGCGCGGACCCCACACCAGCGCGGACCCCACACCAGCGCGGACCCACACCAGCGCGGACCCAGACCAGCGCGGACCCCACACCAGCGCGGACCCACACCAGCGCGGACCCCAGACGAGCGCGGACCCCACACCAGCCCGGACCCAGACCAGCGCGGACCCAGACCAGCGGACCCAGACCAGCACCGGCCGGTTGGCGTGCAGCACCAGGCAGACCTCCGGAAGGCCTCCGGAAGACCTCCGGAAGACGGCCAGCGGCGGTGTTCCGGCCCGGTGGCGAGCACTGACCTGCCGTCCCGACCGGTGGCCAGACCGGCGGTGGCCAGCGAAGCAACGGTCCGGCCGACGACGGCTGGCGCGGACGCCAGCGGGACACCGCACGGGCGGCGGGATCGCTAGAGTGCGCCGGTGTTCTTGAATCGTTCCGGAAAGTTGACTGATCGCTGCGCCGAGGTGGAGGCGGCCGTGCGGGCCCACGACAGTGCCCGGATGACCAAGGCCGTGCCGCGGTTGTGGGAGGCGGCCCAGCAGGCCACGCCCGCCGAGCTGGACGAGGCACTGTCCCGCTGCGTCGCGCTCCTGCCCGGGCTGGGAATCAGCGCGGGCGGGCAGTTCGCGGTGCTCTGCGGCGCGCTGGTGGAGCTGGGCGCCCGACCGGACCACCTGGTCCCCGCCGTCGCCGAGGGGCTGCTGGAGGCGCTCACCGAGGCCGAGCGGTTCCGGGCCGCCTGGGAACGGGTCCACCCCGACGAGGAACTGCCCGAGCCGGGTGACCCCACCGCGTTGGAGCCGGCGATCGCGGCGATGACCGCGGCCGGCGGCGACGAGGACGGGGCCCTCCGGGCGGCGCTGGGCTGGCTCTCGGCCGGCAACTGGGCGATGCCGGCGACGACGCTGCTGCAGCACTCGACGGCCCTACGGGAGACGTTCCCGCACCGGGCGCGGCTGCGCGAGCTGGGCAGCGGGCTGGCCGACGCCCGCGGGGACCTGGACTGCATGCTCGGGCTGCTGCGGCTGCTCGACGCCGAGCGGTTGCTCGTCCTGCACCGGGAGACCGGGCGGGGTTGGTGGGTCACCGTCGACGGCGTGGGGGACAACTTCCAGCTGCACACCCTGCTGGCCGGGGCGCTGGCGCAACCGGGCCGCATCGCCGGGCTCACCGTCGACCCGGCGTGGGTCGCGGTCGCCACCGACGCGCCGCCGGAGCGGTTCGGCGGCATGGTCACCGGCAGTTTCAACCTGGTGGACGGCCACGGCGCATGGATCTGGAACGAGGGACTTCCGGCCGACATCCCGCTGCTGGACGGCGTCCGGGTCGTCGTGCTCGACCCGCCGTCCTACACCCGTAGCTGGGAGAACGTCCGCCGGTACCCGACGGTGCCCGGCTCGCTGACGGTGGACGGGGAACTCGGCCCCGCCGACGCGGCGGCCTGGCTGACCAGGGTGGCGCCCACCGGGAACCCGCTGGACGACTGACACCACCCGGCGGCGCGGCAGCCGGGCGAGCCGGGCCGCCTGGAACCCGCCCGGCGACGCGCGGCCCGCCTGGGCTCGCCCAGCCGATCCGGTCCACGTCCCCGCGGGCCGTACCGGCGTCCGGTCAGTAGCGGACGTCGGCCGGGCGGTCGGACATCGGCAGCCCGGCGGCCAGCCACGCCTGCACCCCGCCGATCATGTCGGTGGCCCGGTGCAGCCCCAACGCCCGTAGGCTCGCCACCGCCAGGCTGGAGCTGTAGCCGTGCCGGCAGGCCAGCACGATCCGCAGGTCGTAGCCGGTGGCCTCGGGGATCCGCCAGGCGCTGGCCGGGTCCAGCCGCCATTCCAGCACGGTGCGGTCGATGACGATGGCGCCTGGCAGTTCGCCCTGTTCCTGCCGCTGCCGTTCGGTGCGGGTGTCGATCAGCAACGCCCCGGTGCGGACCGCCTCGACGGTCTGGTGCGGGGTCAGCCGGCGTACCCCGGCGCGGGCCTGTTCCAGCAGGGCGTCGACGCCCGGACTCATCACGCTGTGGGACACCAGCCGATCATCCCGTCCCGTCCCGGTGTCCGGCCGGGGAACGGCCGCGGTCCGTGCCACGACCGCCCGAACGGGCGACCGCACCGCGTCCGCGCCGGCCGGGGCGCGCCGGACGCCGGCACCCGTCCGTACCGGCCCGTCCCACGGTCGGGTGGGCCGGTTACCGTCGGCGGGTGGCGGTGGTCGTGGTCGAGGCGTACGCCCAACTGGCCCGCCGTGTGCTGGCCGCGCCGGCGCGGTTGGGGCGGACCCGGCTGGTGGCGGTCGACGGGCCGAGCGGCGCGGGCAAGAGCGTCTTCGCGGCGCGCCTCGCGGACGCGCTCGCCGGGCTGCCCGGCGGCGGGCGGCCGCCCGTGGTGCACACCGACGACCTGCTCGACGGCTGGGCCGACCAGCTCACCTTCTGGCCCCGCCTGGAGGCGTGCGTGCTGGCGCCGCTGCGTGCCGGCCGGCCGGGCGCCTACCAGCGGTACAGCTGGGTGCGGCAACGTTTCCTGCCGCGTCCGGTGCCGGTGCCGGTGACGCCGGTGCTGCTCGTCGAGGGGGTGAGCGCGGCCCGGGCGGCGGCGCGGCCGGACCTCACGCTCGCCGTCTTCGTCACCGCCCCGGCGCCGCTGCGGCTGGCCCGGGCGGTCGAGCGGGACGGCGTGCAGATCCTGCCGGAGCTGCGCCGCTGGCACGCCGGCGAGCGGGCGCACTTCGCCGCCGACCGCACCCGGGCGCGGGCCGACCTGGTGGTCGACGGGGCGCCAGCGCTGCCGCACGACGCCGACCGCTACTACCTGCGGTTGCCCTGACCAGCGTCCCTGCCGCCTCGGGCGGTGCCGCCCGGTAAGGCCGGCATACGATGCCGGTCATGACCACACCGACCATGTCCGAGTCCGACCTGCGGGCCGCCGTCGAGCGGGAACTGCCCGGCGTCCGCGCCGACCTGGAGCGCCTCGTGCGCATCCCCGGCATCGCGTTCGAGGGTTTCGACCACTCGCACGTCGAGCGGTCCGCCGAGGCGGTGGCCGAGCTGCTGCGCGGCTGCGGCCTCGACGTGAAGATCGTGCGCTCCGGTGGGCAACCGGCCGTGATCGGGAAGAAGGCGGCCCCGCCCGGTGCGCCGACGGTGCTGCTCTACGCCCACCACGACGTGCAGCCGGTCGGCGACCTGTCGCTGTGGGAGTCCGACCCGTTCGAGCCGGTGGAGCGGGACGGCCGCCTCTACGGCCGGGGCGCCGCCGACGACAAGGCCGGCATCATGGCGCACGTGGCGGCGCTGCGCGCGTTCGGCGACGCCCTCCCGGTCGGCGTGGTGCTCTTCATCGAGGGCGAGGAGGAGTACGGCTCCGACTCGCTGGAGCGGCTGCTCGCCGAGCACCGTGACGAGATCACCTCGGACGTGATCGTGATCGCCGACTCCGGCAACTGGGACATCGGCGTACCGGCGTTGACCACCTCGCTGCGCGGCATCGTGAACTGCTTCGTCGAGGTGCGCACCCTCGACCACGCGGTGCACAGCGGGATGTTCGGCGGCGCGGTGCCGGACGCGCTCACCACCCTGGTGCGGCTGCTGGCCACCCTGCACACCGACGCCGGCGACGTGGCCGTGGAGGGCCTCCTCGGGCGGGAGGGCGCCACCGTCGACTACCCGGAGGACCGGTTCCGCGCCGAGGCCGGGATGGTCGAGGGCGTGTCGTTCATCGGCACCGGCCGGATCACCGACCGGCTCTGGACCAAGCCGGCGCTGGCCGTGCTGGGCATCGACGCCCCGGCCACCGGCGAGGCGCCGAACGCCCTGGTGCCGGCGGCCAAGGCCAAGCTGAGCATCCGGCTCGCTCCGGGCGACGACCCCAAGCGGGCGTACGCGGCGCTGCGCGCCCACCTGGAGAAGCACGTGCCGTGGGGGGCGCGGGTGGAGGTCACCTTCGAGCACGACGGCTTCCCGTGCGTCATCGACGCCGCCGGCCCGATGTTCGACGCGGCCCGGTCGGCCTTCCGCGCGGCGTGGGACGGCACCGACCCGGTGGACATCGGCGTCGGCGGCTCGATCCCGTTCATCGCCACCTTCCAGGAGATGTTCCCGCAGGCGGCGATCCTGGTGACCGGCGTGGAGGACCCGCACGCCCGGGCGCACGGCCCGAACGAGAGCCTGCACCTGGGCGAGTTCGCCCGGGTCTGCCTGGCCGAGACGCTGCTGCTGGCCAAGGTGGCCGAGGCGGCGAAGGGCCGGTAGGCGTCGGAACCGTAACTTCCCGAACGATGTCGGAGTTTGCGGTGTGTCGGGCGCGGGGCTGTTATAGCCTTTCGAACATGGGTACGAACGAGGTGATGGCCCGGCTGGGGGCCGCCGTCAGCGCTCTGGGGGACGTCGACGTCTCCGCGTGGCCCGAGGACACGCTCAAGGAACAGCTCGGCGAGCTCTCCGCCGCCCTGGTCGCGCTGGACGCGGTGCTCTCCCGGGTCGCCGACGAGGTCCGCGCCCGCGGCCTGCGCATCGAGGAACCCGTCTCGGCCTGACCGGCACACCGGTTCGCGCGGCGGTGTCCCGGCCGGCGTGGCGGTTTGGTCCTGGGGGCCGCGCCGGCCCGGGCACGGCGATGCCGCGCTGGTGTCGGGGGTGGCTGGCAGGATGAACCCGTGCGGTTCATCGACCTGGCAGCCACCTCCGCCGCCGTCGGCGCCACCAGCGGCCGGCGCGCCAAGGTGGAGCTGCTCGCCGAGGCGCTGCGCCGGCTCGACCCGGCGGAGATCGCGGCCGGCGCCGGCTGGCTCGCCGGCGAGCTGCGCCAGCGGCAGACCGGGGTGGGCTGGGCGAGCCTGCGCGACCTGCCGCCGGCCGCCGAGCAGCCCACGCTGACGGTGACCGCTGTCGACGCCGCGATCGACGAGATCGCCGCGGTGCACGGCCCCGGTTCGCAGGCTCGCCGCCGGGCGCTGCTCGGGGCGCTCTTCGGCGCCGCCACCGGCGACGAGCAGCGCCTGCTCACCGCGCTGTTCAGCGGCGAGCTGCGGCAGGGCGCCCAGGCGGGGCTGCTCGCCGACGCCGTGGCCAAGGCGGCCGGCGTGCCGCTCACCGCCGTTCGCCGGGCCCTGCTGCTCGCCGGTGACCTGCGGGCCGTGGCGGTGGCCGCGCTCACCGGCGGCGCCGCCGCGCTGGCCACCTTCGGTCTGCGGGTCGGGCGCCCGCTGGCGCCGATGCTGGCCCAGAGCGCGCCCTCGGTCGACGAGGCGCTCTCCGCCACCGGCACCCCGGCCGTGGTCGACGTCAAACTCGACGGCATCCGGATCCAGGTGCACCGCTCCGGGTCGGAGATCGCCGTCTTCACCCGCAGCCTCGACGACATCACCACGCGGGTGCCCGAGGTGGTCGCCGCCGTGCGCGCGCTGCCCGCCCGCGAACTGGTGCTCGACGGCGAGGCCATCGGGCTGGACGCGACTGGGCGGCCGCTGCCGTTCCAGGAGACCGCCAGCCGGGCGGCCCGGCGCACCACCCCGAGCACCACCGGCCGCGCCCCGGTCGCCCCGGCGGTGCTCGCCGCCGCCGAGACCACCGGCCAACCGGTGCTCACGCCGTACTTCTTCGACCTGCTGCACCTCGACGGCGCGGATCTGATCGACCTGCCCGGCCGGGACCGCTGGGCCGCGCTGGCCGGCGCGGTCGACGCCTCGCTGCTGGTCGGGCGGATGGAGGTGGACGGGCCCGAGCAGGCCGGCGCGGCGTTCGCCGCGGCGGTCGACGCCGGCCAGGAGGGCGTCGTGGTCAAGTCGCCCGAGGCGCCGTACGACGCGGGCCGGCGTGGCGCCGCCTGGGTGAAGGTGAAGCCCCGGCACACCCTCGACCTGGTGGTGCTCGCGGTGGAGTGGGGCAGTGGCCGGCGTACCGGCTGGCTGTCGAACCTGCACCTCGGCGCCCGCGACCCGCGCACCGGTGAGTTCGTGATGCTCGGCAAGACGTTCAAGGGGCTCACCGACGAGCTGCTGCGCTGGCAGACCGAGCGCTTCCTCGACCTCGCGGTGGAGAAGGGCGACTGGGTGGTGCGGGTCCGCCCCGAGCAGGTGGTGGAGATCGCCTTCGACGGGGTGCAGACCAGCTCCCGCTATCCGGGCGGGATGGCCCTGCGCTTCGCCCGGGTGGTGCGCTACCGCGACGACAAGACCGCCGCCGAGGCCGACACCATCGACGCGGTACGCGCCATCCACGCCGGCCGCCCCACCGGCTGACCACCGCCCAGCCGCCGCCGGCGTGCCCGCGACCGGCGGCGAGCGTCCCCGCCGGAGCGCTGATCAGCGGGCAGGCAGGGTCAGGCCGGGGTGCTCGGGGCGGCCCGGTCGACCGGCCCCTGTGGCGTCGCCCCCGACAGCCGGCGGGCCTCCCGGCGGGCCACCCAGACGTAGCCGAACAGCGTCATGCCGGCGAAGAGCCACCACTGCACGACGTAGCCGAAGTTCTGCCAGTTGTTGGCGTGCCCGACCGGCACCGCGACGAAGGCCGGATCCGCCGCCGGCGTCTGCTCGTCCAGCAGCAGGTACGCCCCGTGCACCGGGTAGGGCAGCTCACGGGCGAGCTGGGGGACGCCGATCCGCCGGGTTTCCAGCCGGCCCTCGCGCCGGGACACCGTGACCGACCCGCTCTCGCTCTCGTGCACCCGGCCCACCACGGTCACCTCGCCGGACGGGGCCGGCGGCACCTGCGGCTGGGCGGTGGCGCCACCAGGCGCCGGCGGGATCCAGCCCCGGTCGACCAGCACCGCGGTGCCGTCGGCCAGGACCAGCGGGGTGAGCACCTCGAAGCCGACCTTGCTCTCCACCGTCCGGCCACGGACCAGGACCACGTTCGCGGTGTCGTACCGGCCGGTCACGGTGACCCGGGTCCAGATCTTATCCTCGGCGGGCGGCGGGCCGGCCGTGCCGCTGCCACCGGTCGGCGCGGGCACCGCCTCCCGCAGCGGCACCGGGGCCATCCGCAAACCGGCGTCGATCCGCTCGTTGACCTCGGTGCGACCCCGGTAGCGGTCCAGCTGCCAGTTGCCGAGCAGCACCATCACCGTCGCGGCGACCAGGGTCAGCGCGAGGATGCCCAGCCAGCGCGGCGTCAGCAGGAACCGGTACACGACCACGAGGCTACCCGTATGACCCGGGCCACTGCGCCGGACCGGGTGCCGCTGGTGCGGCCGGCGGCCAGGACCCGCCCGGTCGGCGGCGCTCGCCCGGCGGCGGGTTCGGCTATCGTCACGCGGGCGGACCGCGGCTGCGGTCCGTGGCCGCGTACCCGCCGCCGCGAGGGAGTCGATGATGACCGTCGTGCCGCGCCTGGTGCTCAGCGCGCCGTCCTCCGGGCACGGCAAGAACGCGCTGGCGATCGGGTTGCTCGCCGCGCTCGCCGACCGGGGCGACCACGTCGCCGGGTTCAAGATCGGCCCGGACCAGGTCGACGCGGCGTACCTCGGGCTCGCCGCCGGGCGGCCCGGGCGCAACCTGGACCCCCGGCTGGTCGGCGCGGACCGGATCGCCCCCCTGCTCGGGCACGGCGCCGCCGGGGCAGCGCTCGCCCTGGTGCAGGGCAGCATGGGCCTCTACGACAGCCTCGGCGGCCGTCCCGAGACCGAGTCGACGGCGGCCGTCGCGATCGCGCTGCGCAGCCCGGTCGTGCTGGTGGTCGACGTGGCCGCCATCGGGCAGTCGGTGGCCGCGCTGGTGCACGGCTTCCGGTCGTACGACGAGCAGATCTGGCTGGGTGGGGTGATCCTCAACCGGGTCGCCTCGGCCCGGCACGAGGCGCTGCTGCGCGAGGCGCTCGACGACATCGGCGTGCCCGTCTACGGCGTGCTGCGCCGCCAGGACCTGCCGCCGGTGCTGCCGGCGCGCCGGTTGGGCGCCGTTCCCGCGCTCGCCGGCTCCGGTGAGGCCACCCGGGCGGTGCGCCGGCTCGGCGAGGCGGTCGCCGCCACCGTCGACCTGGACCGGCTGCTCGGGCTGGCCCGCTCCGCCCCGCCGCTGCCCGCCGAGCCCTGGTCGCCGAACCCGGGCGGGGAGCCGCCGGCGGGGGAGCGCCCGGTGGTGGCGCTGGCCGGCGGACCGGGCGGCAGCTACAGCCACGCCGAGACCGCCGAGCTGCTGCGGGCGGCCGGGGCCGAGGTGGTCACCGTCGATCCGTTGCGCGACGAGGCGTTGCCGGCCGGCAGCCGGGCGCTGGTCGTCGGCGGCGGCCTGCCCGAGTCGTACGCCGAGCAGCTCTCCGCCAACCGTCGGCTCTGCATAGCGGTCGCCGAGCTGGCCCGCACCGGCCGACCGGTGGTCGCCGAGGGCGCCGGCCTGCTCTGGCTGGCCCGGGAGTTGGACGGGCTGCCGATGTGCGGGGTGCTCGACGCGGTCGGCGCGAGCCGGGAGGGCCTGGTGGTCGGCTACCGCGAGGCGACCGCGTTGACCGGCACCGTCGTCGCGCCGCCCGGCGCCGTGGTGGCCGGGCACAAGGCGCACCGGGCGGTGCTCACCCCGCGGGCCGGGCAGCGCCCGGTCTGGAGCTGGTCGGGTGGCGCGCCGGAGGGCTTCGTCTGGCGGGGCGTGCACGCCTCGCAGCTGGTGGTGCACTGGGCCGCGGACCCGGAGATCGCCGCCCGGCTGGTGGCCGCCGCGGCGGCGGAGCCGGCGGTCGAGGAGGCGCGGCCCGGCGGAGTGCCGGCGTGATCGGTCAGGTGGCGATCCGCCGGTTCCCGGCGCTGACCGTCTCCACCCCGCGCACCGAGGTGCGCCCGCTGGTGGCCGCGGACGCGCCGGCGGCCGAGGAGGTCTTCGCCGACAAGCAGACCCAGCGCTGGCTGCCGCTGGCCGACGCCACCGGGCAGATCGACGGCCACGCCTGGTGCACCGACCTGGCCCGGCAGCGGCGGGACGCCGGCGCCGGCGACCACTACGGGGTGGTGCGTCGGGAGGACGACCGGGTGGTGGGCTGCCTCTGGACCCGGCGCACCGACTGGGGTGCCCGGTGCACCGAGGTCTCCTACGCGATCGCGCCGCACGCCCGCGGCTTCGGGCTGGCCGCCGAGGCGGTCGACGCGCTGGCCATCGCGCTGATCCTGGAGCACGGCTTCCAGCGCGTCGAGCTGCGGGTGGCGCCGGGCAACCTGGCGTCGCGCCGGGTGGCCGAGAAGGCCGGGTTCAGCTACGAGGGCCTGCTCCGTAACGCCGGCTACGCCCGTGGCGGCCGGGTCGACCTGGAGGTCTGGTCCTTCGTGACCGCCGACCTTCACTGACCCGCCGCCGCTCCGCCCGCCGTCGCCGTGGTCGAGGGGCCGGGCGGGCCGGCGCCGTCGCGGTGGTCGAGGGGATCGGGCGGTCGCGGACCCGACCCCCCTGGTCCAAGGCCAGGCTGGTCAGCCGACGATGCGGTCGGAGGGTGGAGTGAACTGGCGGGTGGGTTTGCCCTTGAGCGCGTCGCGGAGGGTCTCCGCGACCGCGGCGATCGGGATCTGGGACTGGCCGTCGCCGACCGCGTTGAACGGGTTGTCCGGGTCGGAGATGAAGCTCGCCGCGGCCAGCTCCGGGGTGTAGCCGACGAACCAGGCGGATCGGGTGCTGTCCGTGGTACCCGTCTTGCCGGCCACCGGCCGCCCGACCGTGCCCCGCACGCTGTCCGCCGTCGACCAGCCGCCGCAGCTTCCGCGCGCCGGGGTGTCCCCGGTGGGGCAGCGGGCGGCGTCGGTGGCGGCCCGGGCCGCGTCCGCGCTCACCACCTGTCGGCAGCGTGGCTTGGCGACCTCGCGCTCGATCCCGCCGGCGGTCCGGTACGTGGTCGGCGTGCCGTCCCGGTTGTGGATCGACTGCACCGGGATCGCCTCGCAGTACCGCCCGTCCGCGGCGATGGCCGCGTACGCGTTGGCCATCTCCAGCGGGGTGGCGTCGGAGACCCCCAGGGTGAACGCACCCCACTTCGGTGCCTTGCTCGGAGAGGCGTGTTCCCGGTCGACGTCGGTGCGCCAGCGCAGCCCGAGCTGCTCGGCGAGGCGGACGCCCTTCTCCGCGCCGATCTGCTCCTCCAGCCACACGAAGTACGTGTTCACCGACTTGCCGAAGCCGGACCACATGGTCTGGTTACCGGACATCGCGCCGCTGGCGTTGGACGGCGCCCAGCCGTCGTAGACCTCGGAGCGGTACTTGTACGGGGCGTTGAACGAGGTGGACAGCGGCATGCCCTCGTTGAGCGCGGCCAGCATCGGGAACATCTTGAACGTCGATCCGGCCTGGTAGCCCGGCAGGCTGCCGCCGCCGAGTAGGGGCGCCACCGTGTTCGGGTAGTTCGCCTTCGTCGTCGGGCCGGCCTCCGGGTTGGAGCTGGGCGGGTTCTCGGCCAGGTCCAGCGAGTAGGTCCGGTTCACCGCCATCGCCTTCACCCGCCCGGTGCCCGGCTCGGAGACCACGATGCCGTTGGCGAACGGGCTGCCGGTGCCCTCCTTCGCGCCGACGTTCTTCTCGGCCGCCTCCTGGATCTTCGGGTCCAGGCTCAGCACGATCCGGTAGCCGCCCCGGCGCAGCTTGTCCATCCGCTCCAGCCGGTTGTCCCCGAACGCGGGCTGCGCGCTCCACCAGTTCTTCAGGTAGTCGCAGGCGAAGCCCCAGCTGTTCCACTTCTCCGGGATCGAGGCGCAGTCGTTCGGCGGGTAGCTCAGCTTGAGCCGGATCGGTTCGCTCTTGGCCCGCGCCGCGTCGGTGGGGGAGACGTAGCCGAGCTGGGCCATCCGGTCCAGCACGTAGTTGCGCCGGGCGGTGGCGTCCTTCTGGTCCGAGCTGGCCGGGTCGTACTCGGACGGGGACTTGACCAGGCCGGCGAGGGTGGCCGCCTCGACGGGGGTGAGGTCCTTCGGGGTCTTGGAGAAGAAGATCTCGCTCGCCGCGTAGATGCCGTACGCCCGGTGGCCGAAGTACGCCGAGTTCAGGTAGCGCTCCAGGATCTCCTCCTTGCTCAGCTCCTTCTCCAGGTCGAGCGCCATCCGCATCTCGCGGATCTTGCGCAGGCTGGTCTGCTGGGTGGCCTCCTGGACCTCCTTCGGGGTCTTCGCGCTGTCCCGCAGCGCCATCCGGACGTACTGCATGGTCAGCGTGGAGGCGCCCTGGGAGACGCCGCTGGAGCGGGCGTTGGCCACGAAGGCGCGGGCGACGCCCTTCGGGTCGACGCCGTGGTGCTGGTAGAAGCGTGAGTCCTCGGCAGCGACGATCGCCTGCTGGATGTTCGGCGACATGTCGGCCAGCTTGGTGTACTGCCGGTACTCCTCGTAGAACATCGTCAGCACGGTCTTGCCGTCCGGCGCGTACAGGTACGACGTCTCGGCGGGCAGGGCGACCGTCAGGATCTTGGTCTTGTGCTCCAGCGCGTGCGCGGTGACCTTGGCGCCGATGCCGGTGGCGGCGGCCAACGGATAGGCCACGGCGGCGATCACGATGCCGGCGATCAGACCGGCGCGGACGAGGGGAAGGAGACGACCAGCGGCAGCAAGGGGTCGGTTGCTCACACGGCCAAGTTATGACATTTCCGATTCATCCATGAGAAGTATTCATAAACGCCGTGGGTGGTGACGCGTCTTACGCCGGGACACGCTGTCCCGTGGGCCGCCTTCCCGGCAGGATCGCGGTCATGCGCGGTCAGCCGATCGGGGCGCCCACCGGCGTCGGGCCCGACCCCGCCCACGAACCCGACCTCGCCCACCACGGCGACGCGGAGGTGGGCGAGGGTCTGGTCGACCTCGCCGTCAACGTCCGCACCGCCCCGATGCCAGCCTGGCTGGCCGAGCCGATCACCGCGTCGCTGGCCGACCTCGCCCGCTACCCCGACCCCGCGCCGGCCCGGGCCGCCGTCGCCGCCCGGCACGGCCGGCCCCCGGCGGAGGTGCTGCTCACCGCCGGCGCGGCCGAGGGCTTCGTGCTGCTCGCCCAGGCGCTGCGCGGGGTACGCCGGCCGGTGGTGGTGCACCCCCAGTTCACCGAACCGGAGGCCGCGCTCCGGGCCGCCGGCCATCAGGTCGAACGGGTGCTGCTCGACCCCGCCGACGGCTTCCGGCTCGACCCGGCCCGGGTGCCCGCGGACGCCGACCTCGTCATGATCGGCAACCCCACCAACCCGACCTCGGTGCTGCACCCCGCCGCCGATCTGGCCGCGCTGGCCCGCCCGGGTCGGGTGCTGGTGGTCGACGAGGCGTTCGCCGACACCACCGCCGCGCCCGGCGTACCCGGCGAGCCGGAGTCCCTGGCCGCCCGGCGGGACCTGCCCGGCCTGCTGGTGGTGCGCAGCCTCACCAAGACCTGGGGACTGGCCGGGCTGCGCATCGGCTACCTGCTCGGCACCGCACCGCTGCTCGACCGGCTGACCGCCGTGCAGCCGCTCTGGGCGGTCTCCACCCCCGCGCTGGCCGCCGCGGCCGCCTGCGCCGGTCCCGCCGCGGTCCAGGCCGAGCGCGCGATCGCCGCCCGCCTCGCGGCCGACCGCGACCACCTGGTCGCCCGCCTGTCGGCCCTGCCGGGGGTACGCGTCGCCGGCCGCCCGGCCAGCGCGTTCGTGCTGGTCCAACTGCCCGGCGCCGCCGCCGTACGAGCCGCCCTGCGGGAGCGCGGCTGGGCGGTACGCCGGGGCGACACCTTCCCGGGCCTCGGCCCCGACTGGCTGCGGATCGCCGTTCGCGACCTGGCCACCACCGACGCGTTCACCGAGGTACTGGCGCAGATCCTGGAGGCATGATGCTGGAGACCACGATCGCGGCGATCCGGCCGCTGGACGAGCCGGCGATGGCCGCCGCCCGGGAACTGCAGGGCCGGCTGACCAAGCCCGCCGGTTCGCTCGGCGCGCTGGAGGAACTCTCGGTACGCCTCGCCGGCCTGGCCGGGGCCTGCCCGCCGCCGCTGCCCGAGCCGGCCGCGGTGGCGATCTTCGCCGGTGACCACGGCGTACACGCCCAGGGGGTGACCCCCTGGCCGCAGGAGGTCACCGCCCAGATGATCGGCAACTTCCTGGCCGGCGGCGCGGTGGTGAACGCGTTCGCCCGGCAGGCCGGCGCCACGGTCACCGTGGTCGACGTCGGAGTGGCCACCCCGGTGCCCGCCGCCCCGGCGAGCGACGCCGGCGCGCCCCGGCTGGTGGCGGCGAACGTCCGGGCCGGCACCCGGGACCTGGCGGTGACCGCCGCGCTCACCCGGGAGGAGGTTCGGGCCGCGGTGGAGACCGGCATCCGGGTGGCCGGCGACCTGATCGACGCCGGGGCGGGCATCCTGCTCACCGGTGATATGGGCATCGGCAACACCACCCCGGCGGCCGCGCTGATCGCCGCGTTCACCGGAGTCGACCCGGCGGAGACGACCGGTCGGGGCACCGGCGTGGACGACCCGACGTACCAGCGGAAGATCGGCGTGGTGCGGGACGCCCTGCGCCGGCACCGGCCCGACCCGGCCGACCCGCTGGGCGTGCTGGCCGTCGTCGGCGGCCTGGAGCACGCCGCCCTCGCCGGGCTGATCCTCGGCGCCGCCGCCCGCCGCACGCCGGTGCTGCTGGACGGGGTGATCGCGGTCTCCGCCGCGCTCGCCGCCGCCGCCTTCGCGCCGGACGCCACCGGGGCGATGGTCGCCGGCCACCGCTCCGCCGAGCCCGGCGCCACGGTCGCGCTGCGTCGGCTCGGCCTCGACCCCCTGATCGACCTCGGGCTGCGCCTCGGCGAGGGCACCGGTGCGCTGCTCGCGCTGCCGGTGGTCACCGGCGCGGTCCGGGTGCTGCACGAGGTGGCCACCTTCGACTCGGCCGGGGTGGCCGAGAAGTGAGCACGCTGGGCAGCGTGGCGCCGCACGCCGGTGGAAAGCGCAGCGGAGTGCCGGCATGAGCGAGCGTCAGCGAGCGAATCATCGGCTCAGCGCGGAGGTGCCTCATGGCGGCACGGAGCGCAGCGGAGTGCCGGCATGAGCGAGCGTCAGCGAGCGAATCATCGGCTCAGCGCGGAGGTGCCTCATGGCGGCACGGAGCGCAGCGGAGTACCGGCATGAGCGGCAATCCGTACCCGCTCGGGCTGCGGCTGGCCGGGCGGCGGGTGGTCGTGGTGGGCGGCGGGGCCGTCGCCACCCGGCGGGTGCCGGCCCTGCTCGACGCCGGCGCCGACGTCCTGCTGGTCGCCCCGGAGCTGACCCCGGCGCTGCGGGCGCACGCCGACGCCGGCCGGCTGCACTGGGCGCCGCGCCGGTTCGCCCCCGACGACCTGGACGGGGCCTGGCTGGTCCAGGTCGCGGTCGACGACCCGATTGCCGCCGCGTCGGTCAGCGCGGCCGCCGCCGAGCGGCGCATCTTCTGCGTACGCGCCGACGACCGGGCGGCCGCCACCGCGTGGACCCCGGCGGTGACCCGGCACGGCCCGGTCACCGTGGCCGTGCTCGGCGGCGGCGACCCGCGCCGGGCGATGAGCGTGCGCGACGCGGTGCGGGACCTGCTCACCGCCCGGATCGAGACGGCCCCGGCCGGAACGGCGACCGGTGCCGCGGCCGGCCGGGTCGCGCTGGTCGGTGCCGGGCCGGGCGACCCGGAGCTGATCACCGTCAAGGGCTGGCGGCTGCTCACCGCGGCCGACGTGGTGGTCGCCGACCGGCTGGTCCCCGGGCTGCTCCTCGACGAACTGCGCGCCGACGTGGAACTGGTCGACGCCTCGAAGATCCCGTACGGGCCGGCCCGCGCGCAGGAGGAGATCAACCGGATCCTGGTGGACCGGGCGCTGGCCGGGAGGTTCGTGGTCCGGCTCAAGGGCGGCGATCCGTACGTCTTCGGGCGGGGCGGTGAGGAGCTGCTCGCCTGCGCGGCGGCCGGTGTGCCGGTGACCGTGGTGCCGGGGGTGACCAGCTCGATCGCCGCGCCGGCGGTGGCCGGCATCCCGGTCACCCACCGGGCGGTGGCGCACGAGTTCACAGTGGTCTCCGGGCACGTCGCGCCGGACTCGCCGGCCTCGCTGGTGCGCTGGGAGCACCTGGCCGGGCTGCGCGGCACCCTGGTGATCCTGATGGGCCTGAAGAACCTGGCCGAGATCACCGCCACGCTGATCGCGCACGGCCGGCCCGGGCAGACGCCGGCCGCGGTGGTGCAGGAGGCCACCACCGGCGCCCAGCGCGTGCTCCGGTCCACGCTCGCCTCGGTCGCGGCGGACGTGACCGGGGCGGGGCTGCGCCCGCCGGCGGTGGTGGTGGTCGGCGACGTCGTGCCGGTGCTCTCGTCGGTCCCGCTCGCCTGATCCTCGCCGCCGGGCTCGTCATCCGGGCCGGGCTTGGGCTGCTGGTCGTCGTCGGCTGGGGTCGGGGGTTTCCGGGGAGCCCACTCGCTCGGGCGGTCAGGCTTGATCCCTCCGCGAGTGGGCTCCCCGGAAACCCTGTCGTGGGCGCGGTCCGTTCGTCGTCTCCGACTTGATCGACTTCTTGTCGGCGATGTGGCGGGGTCGGTGCGGCTCGGATGCCGCGATGTCGGTGGTATGGAGTTGATCTCTGCGCTTGATCTCTGCGCTTGATCTCTGCGCTTCGGCTCTGCGCTTCGGAGGGTGCGTGGACGCGACGGCGGCCGGAGACACGGGTCTCCGGCCGCCGTCGTGGTGCGTCAGGTCACTGCTTGAGCATGTTGTCCAGCAGCAGGGCGCAGCGGACCACGCCGAGGTGGCTGTAGGCCTGCGGATGGTTGCCCAGTCCGCGCTCGGCCAGCGGGTCGTACTGCTCGGGGAGCAGCCCGGTCGGCCCGGCGGTGTCGATCATCTGGGCGAACAGGTCCTCGGCGTCGTCCCGCCGGCCGGTGCGCAGGTACGCCTCGACCAGCCAGGCGGTGCAGATGTGGAAGCCACCCTCGCGGCCGGGCAGGCCGTCGTCCCAGTGGTACCGGTAGACCACCGGGCCGCTGCGCAGGTCGGCCTCGATCTTGAGCACGGTGGAGAGGAAACGCGGGTTGTCGCCGGGGAGCAGGCCGGACAGGCCGATCCAGAGCGACGAGGCGTCCATGTCCTCGTCCCCGTACGCGACGCTGTACGCCTCGGCGTGCTCGTGCCAGCCGTACTCCAGCACGTTGGCGCCGATCCGGTCGCGCAGCTCCACCCACTCGGGCCGGTCGTCGCCGCCGTGCTGGCGGACCACGTGCAGCGCCCGGTCGACGGTCATCCAGCACATCGTCTTCGAGAAGATGTGGTGCCGCGGCGGGAGGCGGGCCTCCCAGATGCCGTGGTCGGGCTCGTGCCAGCGGCGACGGACCGCCTCGACCATGTTCTCCAGCACCCGCCACTCGTCGTCCCGCACCGAGCCGCGGGCGTCGGCGACGGCGGCGATCAGGTCGGCCACCGGGCCGAAGACGTCCAGCTGGAGCTGGTGGTTGGCGAGGTTGCCGACCCGCACCGGCCGGGAGCCGGCATAGCCGGGCAGGGTGTCGATGACCGCCTCGGCGCCCAGCTCGTAGCCGTCCACCGTGTAGAGCGGGTGCAGCCGCTCGGGGTGCCCGCCGGTGCGCTCGACGACGCCGTCGATCCACCGCAACAGCCCCTCGGCCTCCTCGATCGAACCGAGGTCGACCAGCGCCCGGGCGGTCAGCGCCGCGTCGCGCAGCCAGCAGTACCGGTAGTCCCAGTTGCGGACCCCGCCCAGTTCCTCCGGCAGCGAGGTGGTCGCCGCGGCCAGGATCGAGCCGGTCGCCTGGTGGCAGAGCGCGCGCAGGGTCAGTGCGCTGCGGGCGACCAGGTCCCGCGCGGTGTTCGGCAGCCGCAGCGAGGCCACCCAGTCCTTCCAGGGCTGCTCGGCCGCGGCCTGACGCTCGTGGATCGACAGCCGGTGGTGTTCCAGGCTCTGCGTGCCGAAGCGCATCTCCAGCACCACCTGCCCGCCGGCGGCGCGCAGGTCGACCACCGCCTTGGCGGTCTCG
Source organism: Micromonospora echinaurantiaca (assembly GCF_900090235.1). Taxonomy (NCBI): domain Bacteria; kingdom Bacillati; phylum Actinomycetota; class Actinomycetes; order Micromonosporales; family Micromonosporaceae; genus Micromonospora; species Micromonospora echinaurantiaca. Next base: position 574,259 of record NZ_LT607750.1, read on the forward strand.
TAGACGCCGTCGCTGGTCACCTCCCACTCGACGCCGGGGGAGTAGAGCGCGACCGGCTCGTTGGAGCCGAGCACCAGCAGGCCGTCGCCGAGCGGTTGCAGCTGGACGGCCACCTGGCCGAACTCGGGCCGGGGCGCGAACTCCAGGCGGGCCCGGCCGGTGCCGGTGAGCACCCGGATCAGGGTCGAGTCGCCGCTGAGGATGGCCGGGCCGTCCGGGGTGGTCTCGCTGTCCGGCGTGTCGAGCCAGTCGGTGACGGTCAGGCCCGACCAGCGGGTCTCCACGGTCATCGTGCCGGAGCGGTACCGCTGGCCGAGCGGGATGCCGCCGCGCTCCGGCGCCACGCTGAAGTGGCCGGCCGGGCTGCCGCCGACCAGGTCGGCGAAGATCGCCGCCGAGTCCGGCTTGGGGTGGCAGAGCCAGGTGACCTTGGCGTCCGGGGTGAGCAGCGCGACGGTACGGCCGTTGGCCAGCATCGAGTGCCGCTCGATCGGCACCGCCCGCTCGCCGAAGAGCCAGTGCCGGCGGGTCTCCAGCAGCAGCCCGAGGGCCCGCGCCGCCTCGATCGGCTCGGCGACCCGGTACTGCGCCTGGGTGTCGCCGGGCCCGATCTTGATGCCGACGTCCGGCCCGTGCAGGTTGCCGAAGGCGTTCTCGTCGGTGACGTCGTCGCCGATGAAGAGCACGGCGCTGGCGGAGAGCTGGGTGCGCAGCTGGTCGACAGCGGTGCCCTTGTGGGTGGCCACCACCGACAGCTCGATGACCTCCTTGCCCTGGGTGACCGTGACGCCGTCCCAGGTGGCGGGGCCGCTGCGGACCGCCTCGATGGCGGCCGCGGCGACCTGCGGGTCCACCCCGCGGGTGTGCACCGCGACGCTGGCCGGCTTGCGCTCCAGCCGGATGCCCGGGTGGGCGGCGGCGATCTGGCGCAGCTCGTCGCGCAGCCGGGTGCGCACCGCGATCAGCTCGGGGGAGAGCCGCTCGACGAAGCCGATGTCGAACTCGGAGCCGTGGCTGCCGACCAGGTGGACCTCGCTGGGCAGCCGGGAGAGCGCGGCCAGGTCGCGCAGCGCCCGCCCGGAGACCACCGCCACGGTGGTCTGCGGCAGCGCCGCCAGGGCGCGCACCGCCGCCACCGACTCGGGCAGCGGTACGGCCTTGCTCGGGTCCTCGACGATCGGCGCCAGCGTGCCGTCGTAGTCGCAGGCGATCAGGAGCTGCGGCACCCGGGCGATCCGGCCGATGGCGGTGCGCAGCTCAGCGTCCATCACTCCGGTGACGATGGGCGCTCCGTCGCTGACGGACGTGTTCACGCGGCCTCCGCCTCGGGCACACCGAGCTCGGTGAGGAACGACTTGGCCCAGTGCCCCACGTCGTGGGTGCGTAGGTGGCGTTGCATCGTCCGCATCCGCCGGCGGGCCTCGGCCCGCTCCACGTGCACAGCTCGCAGCAGCGCGTCCTTGACCGCGTCCGGGTCGTGCGGGTTGCACAGAAACGCCTGGCGCAGCTCGGTGGCGGCGCCGGCGAACTCACTGAGCACGAGCGCGCCGCCCTGGTCGGCGCGCGATGCGACGTACTCCTTGGCCACCAGATTCATTCCGTCTCGCAGCGGGGTCACCATCATCACGTCGGCAGCGACGTACATCGCGGCCAGTTCACTGCGACTGTACGACTGATGCAGATAATGCACCGCCGGCACGCCGACCCTGCCGAATTCGCCATTGATCCGACCAACTTCACGTTCAACCTTGACCCGAAGTGCCTGGTAGTGCTCCACCCGCTCGCGGCTCGGCGTGGCCACCTGCACCATGACGGCCTCGGGCACTGTCAACTTTCCGTCAGCCAGCAGCTCGCGGAAGGCCTTGAGCCGCAACTCGATCCCCTTGGTGTAGTCGAGCCGGTCGACGCCCAGGATGATCGTCTTCGGGTTGCCCAGTTCCTCCCGGATCTCCTTGGCCCGGGCCTGCACCGCCGGGTCGGCGGCCATCCGCTCCATCTCCTTGGTGTCGATGCTGATCGGGAAGGCACCGGCCTTCACCTGCCGCCCGTCGACCTGGATCATCTGGCCCTCGTAGCGGAGCCCGAGCAGGTGCCGGGCCAGCCGGACGAAGTTCTGCGCGGCCAGCCGCTGCTGGAAGCCGACCAGGTCGGCGCCGAGCAGGCCGCGCAGGATCTCGGTGCGGAACGGCATCTGCATGAACAGCTCGATGGGCGGGAACGGGATGTGCAGGAAGAAGCCGATCCGCAGGTCCGGGCGCAGCTCGCGGAGCATGGCCGGGACCAGCTGGAGCTGGTAGTCCTGCACCCAGACGGTGGCCCCCTCGGCCGCGACGTCCGCAGCGGCCTCCGCGAACCGGGCGTTGACCAGTCGGTACGCCTCCCGCCACCGGCGCTTGTAGGCCGGGGTCTCCACCGCGTCGTGGTAGAGCGGCCAGATCGTCGCGTTGGACTGCCCCTCGTAGTAGCGCTCCAGCTCCTCGGCGCTCAGCGGCACCGGGTGCAGCCGGATCCCCTCCAGGTCGAACGGCTCCGGGGCGGCGCCGGTGCCGCCGGCCCAGCCGACCCAGGTGCCCTGGTGTTCGGCGAGGACGGGATGCAGGGCGGTGACCAGCCCGCCGGGGCTGCGTCGCCACTGCCGGCCCTCGGGTGTGCTCACCTCGTCGACCGGCAGGCGGTTCGCCACTACGACAAAGGAGCTGCGGACGGTCACGTTCGGCCACCTCCGGGTGCTGACGGGTCAACCGTGATGAGCGTACTGAGCGTAGCTGCGGCGTCTGGGGCCCCGTGCCGGAGTTCCCTACCCGTCCCACGCCCGCCGAACCCTGGAGGTGATCTTGTCAACATGCCGCCGCCGCACGCTGCGGCGGGGTGATGTGGGCGTTGCGACGCGTACCTGTCAGGATTGACAGCGGCGTGCGTGCGGCCGGCCCCGGCCGGCGGCCGCGGGTGACGACCAGCCCGCGCCCTCGCCCGCCGGCTCCCAGTCGCAACGTACGGAGGTAGCCCGCACCGTGGCCCAGTTCATCTACGTCCTGGAAAAGGCGCGCAAGGCGCACGGCGACAAGGTCGTGCTCGACAACGTGACGCTGAACTTCCTGCCGGGGGCCAAGATCGGTGTGGTCGGTCCGAACGGCGCCGGTAAGTCCAGCCTCCTCAAGATCATGGCGGGCTGGGACCGGCCGAGCAACGGCGAGGCGCGGCTGATGCCCGGCTACACCGTGGGCATGCTGGCCCAGGAGCCGCCGCTGAACGACGCCAAGACCGTCCTCGGCAACGTCGAGGAGGCGGTCGCCGAGACCAAGGCGAAGCTGGAGCGGTTCAACAAGATCGCCGAGCAGATGGCGACCGACTACTCCGACGCGCTGATGGAGGAGATGGGCAAGCTCCAGGAGGAGCTGGACAACGCCGACGCCTGGGACATCGACTCCAAGCTCGAGCTGGCCATGGACGCGCTGCGCTGCCCGCCGCCGGACGCCGACGTCACCATGCTCTCCGGTGGCGAGCGCCGCCGGGTGGCGCTGTGCAAGCTGCTGCTGGAGGCGCCCGACCTGCTGCTGCTCGACGAGCCCACCAACCACCTGGACGCGGAGAGCGTGCAGTGGCTGGAGCAGCACCTGGCCAAGTACGCCGGCACCGTCATCGCCATCACCCACGACCGGTACTTCCTCGACAACGTGGCCAACTGGATCCTGGAGCTGGACCGCGGCCGGACGTACCCGTACGAGGGCAACTACTCCACCTACCTGGAGAAGAAGGCCGCCCGGATGGCGGTCGAGGGCCGCCGCGACGCGAAGATGAAGAAGCGCCTCGACGAGGAGCTGGAGTGGGTCCGCTCCAACGCCAAGGCCCGGCAGACCAAGTCCAAGGCCCGCCTCGAGCGTTACGAGGAGATGGCCACCGCGGCGGAGAACACCCGCAAGCTGGACTTCGAGGAGATCCAGATCCCGCCGGGCCCGCGCCTGGGCAGCACGGTGATCGAGGCGCGGAACCTCACCAAGGCCTTCGGCGACCGGGTGCTGATCGACGACCTGTCGTTCTCGCTGCCGCGCAACGGCATCGTCGGCGTGATCGGTCCGAACGGCGTCGGTAAGACCACCCTGTTCAAGACCATCGTCGGGCTGGAGGAGCCGACCTCCGGCTCGGTGAAGGTCGGCGACACCGTCTCGCTGTCGTACGTCGACCAGAGCCGGGCGGGGCTGGCCGGTGACAAGACGGTCTGGGAGACCGTCTCCGACGGGCTGGACCACCTCCTGGTGGGCAAGGTCGAGATGCCGTCCCGGGCGTACATCGCGGCGTTCGGGTTCAAGGGCCCGGACCAGCAGAAGCCGACCAAGGTGCTCTCCGGCGGCGAGCGCAACCGGCTCAACCTGGCGCTGACGCTGAAGATCGGCGGCAACGTGATCCTGCTCGACGAGCCGACCAACGACCTCGACGTCGAGACGCTCGGCAGCCTGGAGAACGCGCTGCTGGAGTTCCCCGGCTGCGCCGTGGTCATCTCGCACGACCGGATGTTCCTCGACCGGGTCGCCACGCACATCCTGGCCTGGGAGGGCGACGACCAGAACCCGGCGAGGTGGTTCTGGTTCGAGGGCAACTTCGAGGCGTACGAGAAGAACAAGATCGACCGGCTCGGCGCCGAGGCCGCCCGGCCGCACCGGGTGACCTACCGCAAGCTGACCCGCGACTGACGTGGCCGACCGCTTCGTCTACCACTGCACCCTGCGGTGGTCCGACCTGGACGCGTACGGCCACGTCAACAACTCGCGCTTCCTCACCCTCTACGAGGAGGCCCGGGTGGCGTTGATGTTCGCCGGTGGCCGGGCGTGGGGAGTGGGCTCGTTCGCCGACGGCGTGGTGATCCGCCGGCACGAGGTCGACTACCTGCGCCCGGTCGACTACGCGCTCGGCCGGGCCACCGCGGAGGCGGCGCCGACGGTCCGGATCGAACTCTGGGTGGAGGAGATCCGGGCCGCCTCGTTCACCGTCGCCTACGAGCTGTACGACGGCGACGTGCTGGCCAGCCGGGCCCGCTCGGTGCTGGTCCCGTTCGACCTCGACCGGCAGGTGCCGCGCCGGGTCAGCGCCGAGGAGCGTGAGTTCCTCCTGACGTACGCCCCGCAGGGCGCGGCGTGACCGCGGCCGGTCACCCGGTCGACGCGGCCGGCGGGCACGGGATCGCCGACGGCGCCGACGCGGGCGCCTTCCTGGCCCGGCTGGTCCGGCTGGACCGGGGTGCCCTGGTCCGGCTCCGGCCGGCCGGCGCGCCGGCGCGTACCGCCCTCTGGGCCCGCCTGCCGTGGGGGGTGCTGGTGGTGCGCACGGTGGCCGGCGTGGCCCCGGGCGACGTCACGGTCGGCGCGGACGCTCTGCTCGCGGCGCTCACCGAGGGACGGCAGGAGTTGCCGGCCCGGCGCGACGCGCAGTGGCGGTGGCCGCTGCCGCCGGCGGCGAGCCGCCGGGTGGAGACGCTGCCGGGCGGTGAGCTGCGCCGGATCGCCGAGGCGGCGGCGGGCACGCTGCGGGCCGCCAGCGCGCACGGCGTGGCCGGGCGGGCGGTGGGGCAGCGGGCGCTGCGCGACGCGCTGCTCGACCACGTGCCGGTGGTGGTGACCCCGGACGACCCGCCGGGCGAACCGGTGGAGGTGAACCAGCGGCTGGTCCAGGGTCTGGTCCGGATGGGCTTCCTGGGCGCCCCGGGGGCCGGTTCCGGCGCCGCTGGCGCCGCCGCCGTCCAGGTGCGGACGGCCGGACGTTGGGTCGGCCTGGTGGGACCATACGGAGCGACTTGGTCGCAGACGGCCACTGATCTTGCCGTACGACCCTCCGGCGGTCATCCGTTCGGATGACCACCGGTCATTCTTCTGGTTTGGGGCTCCCGTTGGGGGGATGCTTCAACCCGGCTGTCCGGGTACCGTCCATCCTCGGATCCAACGCACCGTAGGCGACTGGATCCGCTGGGGAGTGAGGTGCGCGAGCGATGCCGTGGTGGTCATGGCGCCCCGGTCCCGCCAACGGCGGCGACCCGGAAACTCGAAGCGGGATCACAGTGGAGGGCACCGTCCGGGTCGGGCCACCGACCCCCCGGCAGCCGGAGGACGACTGCCCGGCCGTCGACCGGCCCGCCATCCCGGAGATGCGGGCTGCGGTCGAGCCGGTCACCCTGGGCCGGGTCTGCGAGGCGCTCGACCTGCTCGACGTGCGCTACCTGGCCGACGGTGACGGCAACCTGCTGGCCATGTGGGAGCGGCACGCGGTGCTGGTCACCCTTGAGGGCCCGGAGGACGAGATCCTGGTGATGCGGGCGCGTCCACACGCGACCGTCCCGCCGGACTGGGCCTACCGGGTGGTCAACGAGTGGAACCACACCCGCCGGTTCTGCAAGGCCTACGTCGGCGACCCCACCGAACGCGGCCAGCTGCCCATCTACGCCGAGCTCCAGGTGCCGTTCGGCGCCGGAACGCACGACGCGCTCCTGGTCGAGATGCTCGACTGTGGCGCCGCGGTGGCCACCAGCTTCGTCGACTGGCTGCACGACGAGGGCGCCCTGCTCTGAGCCGTCGCCAGACCGGTCGCCAGCCCCACTCGCGGTCCGCCCGTGCCGCGGTCTGCTGTGCTGCGGTCTACCTGCCGCGGTCGACCGTGCCGATGCCGACCGGGCGCCGGCCACGGCACCGCCGCCGCGCCGACGGCTACGGCGTCCCGGCGGCCGGGTCCTCCATCACGTTGACCATGAAGTACGCCGCCCGCTCCAGGTAGTCCCAGAGCGCGGTGGCGAGTTCCGGCGGCAGGTCGAGGCTGTCGACCGCCGTGCGCATGTGCCGCAGCCAGGCGTCCCGCTCGGCCGCGCCGATCCGGAACGGCGCGTGCCGCATCCGCAGCCGCGGGTGCCCCCGCTGGGCCGAGTAGGTGTTCGGGCCGCCCCAGTACTGCATCAGGAACAGCGTCAGCCGGTCCGCCGCCGGGCCCAGGTCCTCCTCCGGATACATCGGGCGCAGCAGCGGGTCGTCGGCGACCCCCGCGTAGAACTCGTCGACCAGCTTGCGGAAGGCGGGCTCACCGCCGATCGCCTCGAAGAGGGTCATCGACGGCCGGGGACGGCCGGACTCAGCAGCGGGATTCACCGTTCCATCCTGCCAGGTGCCCGCGGCCGCACCCCTGGGGAGGGACCGGGGTACGGGTGTAACTCACCTCACCGCGTGGCGCGGCCGCCCCGGTTCGCCGGGCCGGCCGGCGACCGGACCGCCGGGGCCGTCCTGCGCCGGCGGCCGCTCGTCCGCCCCGCCCTCGCCCCGGTCCGGCGCGCCGCCGGTCTGCTCCCTGGTCACGTCCTCGGCCGGCGCCACCCCGGCGCCGCCGGCCCGTTCCGCCGCGGTGACCGCCGCGTCGACGCTCGACCGGCTCGGCCAGCGCAGCGCCACCAGGGCCATCAGCAGGACGCCCGCCGCACTCCACCACCCGACCACGGCCGGGATCGGGAACCGCTCGGCGAGCAGCCCGGTGACCAGCACCGCCACGCCCTGGATCACCTGCACCCCGCTGGCCATCACGCCGAACGCCCGGGCCCGGAAGCCGCTGGGCAGGGCGCGGACGAACAGGCCGTTGGCCATCGGCAGCATGCCGGCGACCGCGAACCCGCAGGCCCCGGCGAGCAGCGCCACCACCGCCGGTGGCGGGTCGAACAGGGCGGGCACCAGCACCGCCGGGGCGAGCACCGCGAGGGGCCGCATCAGCGCCAGTCGCCGGTCGGGCCCGAACGCCCGCCCGACCACCAGCCCGCCGAGGATGAAGCCGACCGGGTTGGCGGCCATGATGACGGCCTGCGCGACGCCGGTGTCCATCCCGCCGGCGCCGTGCTCGCTCGCCCAGGCCGCGGCCAGCCCCTCCGGCACGATCGAGAAGAGCATGGCGCTGAACACCAGCACGGCGATGGCCCGCAGCACCGGCGTGCCGAACACGAGCCGGAACCCCTGGCCGGTCTCCCGGAGCAGGTGGCTGCGGTGCGCGGCGGTCATCGCCGGCGGCCGGTCGGCGACGCCGAAGCGGGTGAGCGCGGCCGAGACGGCGAACGTCGCCGCGTTGATCAGCAGGGCCAACGCCGGGTTGAACGCCGCCACGGACGCGCCGATCAGGTAGCCGACGACCTGCGCGGCCTGGCCGGTGCTGGCGTTCAAAGACAGCCCGAGGACCAGCTTGTCGCCGGTCAGCACCAGCGGCATCAGCGCGGACTTCGCGGCCTGGCTCGGTGGGTTGGCCAGGGTGGCGGCGAAGAGCAGCACCAGGATCACGTTGACCGGCATGTTCGGGATGGCGATGACCACCATCAGCGCCATCCGGATCAGGTCGCAGGCGACCATCACCTGCCGGTAGCGGTGCCGTTCGGCGAGGGTGGACAGCAGCGGGCCGCCGACCAGCCAGGGCAGGTAGCTGATCGCGAACGCGGCGGCGGAGAGGGCCACCGACCGGGTCTCCTGGTAGACCAGGAGGGTGACCGCCGCCTTGGCGATGTAGTCACCGACCCAGGAGAGTGCGCTGGCCGCGAAGATCGCCCGATACTCGCGCTGGGCGAACACCTCATGGAAGGTGGCCGGCCCTTCCGGAGAGGGTCGCTCGTCGGACACCGTCGCCTCCATCGTTTCCCGGGTGCTGCCGCTCGTGGCGTACGCGCCCGGGAAACCGTCGTCAGATCTACCGATCAGCGAGGACGTGATCACGTTCCGGGGGGAACGCGTGTCCCGGATTCTGCCCGATCGTCTGACAACTGGCTAGGGCGAACGGCTTGATCGTCGCATCCCCGACTGAACGAACGGACGATACCCGAGGGGCCGGCCGGCCCGAGACCCCCGCGCTGCCCGGTCATTCGTACCGTCAGGTGGCGCCGCCCTGACCGGTCTCGCCGGGACCGCCGGCGGGCATCCCCGGGTAGAGACGTGCCGCCGCGATCCGCGCGGTGATCCCGGAGTTCTCCAGCGCCTCGGTCAGCCGGCGGCGCAGTTCACGGCCGACCGCGAACTGCCCGTCGGCGGTGGTCTTGACGACGGTCCGGATCACCGCGCCCTCCACCGTCATCTGCTCCACGCCGAGCACCTCGGGCGCCTCCACGATCTCCGGCGCCAGCTCGGGGTCGACCGCGACCGACGCGGCCGCGGTACGCAGCACCGCGCTGGCCTCCTCGGTGCCGGCGAAGCCGATCGGCAGGTCGACCACGACGAGGGCCCAACCCTGGCTCTTGTTGCCGACGCGGATGATCTCGCCGTTGCGGATGTACCAGAGCACCCCGCGCCCGTCCCGGACGGTGGTGACCCGGAGCCCGACCGCCTCCACCATCCCGGTCGCCTCGCCCAGGTCGACCGTGTCGCCCACGCCGTACTGGTCCTCGATGAGCATGAACAGGCCGGCGATCAGGTCCTTGACCAGACTCTGCGCGCCGAAGCCGAGCGCCACCCCGGCGATGCCGGCGCTGGCCAGCAGCGGGGCGAGGTCGAAGCTGAACTCCTTGAGCACCATCAGCAGCGCGATGCCGAAGATGAACGCCGTGCTCAGGCTGCGCAGCACCGACCCGATCGCCTCGGCGCGCTGACGCCGCCGTTCCGGCACGAACTCGCCCGGCTCGGCCGCGGCGGTGGGGATCCGTTCGCGCAGCGGCCGCAGCATGGTGGGCACCCCGGCGGCGGTGGTGGTGCGCACCAGCCGGCGGATGGTCCGGTGCACCAGCCACCGGGCGGCGACGGCCAGCAGCAGGATCAGCACGATCCGCAGCGGCTTGAGCAGGATCCAGTAACTGCCCTCGGCGAACCACACCGAGTTGGTGATCTCCCAGGCCGCCTTGCAGAGCGCCTCCTCCAGGCACTCCGGGCTCGGCGATGGGTCCGGGCTCGGTGTGGGCGCGGCGTGGAGCAGGTTGACGGTACGCACGATGTCTTCGTACCGCACCCCGGGCGGGCCGCCCGCGCCGACCCACCATCCGGGTGACCGGAGCCGCCCACCGACATGGCCACCGACAGGTGCGCAACCGTCACGGGGTGCTGTCGGGTGACGGCGTCGGTCGGGCCGCAGCGCCTCAGCCGTGGCGGTGGGAACCACCGGCCGTGGCGTCCCCGGTCCGCTCGTCCGACCGGTTCTCCAGCACCGTTACGAGGGCCGAGGCGACGAGCGCCACGGGCCGGTCGTCGTCGTGTGCCAGTTGCCGGAGGGTGGCCAGCGCGATGGTGCCCGGCAGTTCGGCGAGGGCCTGGGTCAGGCGCACCCGAACCGTCGGATCCGCGGTGTGTGCGGCGAGCTCGTCGACCAGCGCCGCCAGGATCCGGTCTGCCCACGCCGCGTCCCGCGCCAACGTGCCCAGGGTCTCGGCCGCCTCGACATCGTTGCGGCCCTCGACCACCATGCCGACGAGCGTCGGGACGGCTCGCGTCCCGCCCCGTGCTCCCACGGCGAGAGCGGCATGGCCGCGGACCGTCGGGTCCGGGTCGCCGAGGGCGCCGGTGAGCGTCGCGGTCGCCTCGCCGTCGGGCAGCTCGGCGAGCGCGAGGGCCGCGCGCCGCCGGACGTCGACGTCGACGGAGGTCAGGCCGGACGCCAGGTTCGCCACCCCGGCCCCGCCGGCTCGCGCGAGGGCCCAGCGCAGGGCCCCGGCGACGTTCGGATCGGATTCGGTGAGGATCGCCGTGGCCAACAGCTCGGCGGGAACCGCCGCGGGCTCGGTCGGGGCCAGGGCGGCCTGCTGCCGCCGCGCGGCGCTCGGCGAACCCAGCCCGTGCAGGAGGTCGACGATGCGCGCGACGTCCTGCCAGCCGGCGGGCTCGGCCGCATCGACCGTACGGAGCCGATCGAGCAGCTCGTGCTCCCGGTCCAGTCGTTCCTCGGTCTTCCGGATCAGGTCGCCGACCAGCGCGGACGGGGTGAATCCGGGATCGTCGAGAGTGCGCGCGACCTGACGCAACGACAGTCCCAGGGACCGCAGACCCTCCACGTAGAAGATCCGCCGGATGTCGTCGGGGGTGTACTCCCGGTAGCCACCCACGGTGCGGCCCGTCGGCTGCACCAGCCCGAGGGAGTCGTAGTGCCTGAGCATCCGGGCGCTCACCCCCGAGCGGCGCGCCACCTCACCGATCAGCACTCGCTGGTCTCCTCCCGGTGCGGACCGAGCGCGACGACCCGTGTCGCTTCGTCGACGGCCAGGTCGAATCCGGCATCCGGGTCGTGGAGGAGCCGCTCGGTGGCGCCCGCGTGCGCCCGCACCGTCGGGTCGTGGTGCGCCATCGCCGTTCGCAGGATCGGCTCGACCACGTCGCCGAGTGCGGCGAGGGCGCGGCTCAAACTGAGCCGTACCTGCCGGTCGCCGCGGCCGAACTGCGTCGCCAGTTCCGCCGCCAGCGCCCCCTTCTCCTCGTCGGGCACCAGGACGACGGCCGCCCGCCATGCGGTCCGCGCCACCTCGTCGTCGGTGTCGTGCAGCAGCGACGGCGTGATCGCCGGCCACGCGCTCCGGTCACCGATCTTGGACAGCGTGTGCAACGCCTGGCTACGGGCCTGTGCCCGCGCGGAGCGGAGTTCCGCGCGCAGCTTCGGCACCGTGATCTCCGCCGGGAGCCGGGTCAGCGCCCAGGTGAGCATGTCGCGCACGAAGAAGTCCGGCTCGATCGCGCACCGTGCCACGAGCACGTCGACGAAGCCGGGCTCGGGCCGGCTACCGATCGCCAGGGCCGCCTTCAGCCGCGTCGACGAGTTGCCGGCGGCCAGTGCGTCCAGCAGTCGCGGGTTCTCGGAGTCGCTGTGTGCCGAGTCGATGGGGACCACCTCCGGCCGCCAGTCAAGGCCTTGTCACAGTGGCAATGTCAAGCGCGCTGGATGAAGCCGGCGCGATGCCCGGAGGTGCGGCCGGGGGAGGGCGGGCCGGAGATCATCGGGCGTGGACCCGGCCCGGTCGAGGCCGGCGGCGACCGTCGACCACCGTCGGGCAGGTGGAGAGTTCGCCCAGGTCGGGACGGTGATCCAGGCCAGCACGGATGATCCTCATACCAGAAGAGAGATTAGTACGTGCAATCCCGGTTCCGATCAGGGACTATTGGCGCAACGGATGTCGGTGATCCGGCCGGCGTCGGCCGCGGTGAGCGCTGTGCCCGATCCCGGTCGATGGTGGCGAGGTGGGGGCCGCTGGACCGGGAGGGTGAGCGCGATGCCTGACATACGACCCACGGTGGGCTCCGGCGCGCTGGTCCTCAACGCCACCTACGAGCCGCTGTGTGTCGTGTCCGTCCGTCGTGCCGCCATCCTCGTGCTCTCCGCCAAGGCCGTCTGTGTCGCCGACGGCGACGGCATCCTGCACAGCGCCCGCAACGCGTTACCGGTGCCGTCGGTCGTCCGGCTCACCCGGTTCGTCCGGGTGCCCTACCGCACCCACGTCGGACTGTCCCGCCGGGCGATCTTCGCCCGGGACGGCTGGCGGTGCGCGTACTGCCGAGGGCCGGCGGAGACCATCGACCACGTCTTCCCGCGCAGCCGGGGTGGCCGGCACGCCTGGGAGAACGTCGTGGCGGCCTGCGCGAAATGCAACCACACCAAGGGCGACAAGACCCCGGCCGAGCTGGGTTGGCGACTGCACGCGCTGCCGGCCGCCCCGAAAGGCGTCGCCTGGCGGGTGCTGGGCCACCGGGCCCCCGATCCGCGCTGGGCCGACTGGCTCGACCTGCGGGAGCCCGAGGCGGCCTGATCCCGCTCATCCGGTGCGCGCCCGCACCAGGGTGGCGAAGACCACCACGTTGTCGGCGTAACCGGTCTCGCCGCCGATCCAGCGTCCGCCACAGGTGATCAGGCGCAGGTTGGGGCGGCTGAAGTCGCCGTACACCTCGTCCACCGGCAACCGCTCCTTGTCGAACCGCTCCACCGAGTTCACCTCGAAGACCGCCACCGAGCCGTCCTCGCGGCTGACCTCGACCGGATCGCCGGCGCGCAGCTCACGCAACTGGTGGAACACCGCCGGTCCGGTGTTGGTGTCGACGTGCCCGACGATGACGGCCGGCCCGTACTGGCCCGGGGTCGGGCCCTGGTCGTACCAGCCGGCCTCCTGGGCGCGGGCGGCGTCCGGCACGGCGATGCTGCCGTCCGGGGCGATGCCCACGTTGTGCACGGGCGCCGCCAGGTCGATCGGTTGGCTGCTGATGCCCACCGGTCGGCTGGCCGCCAGCACCGGGAACTTCTTCGGCGGTGGCCGCAAGCCCGCGGTGAACCGGTCGGGCAGGACGTGGATCCCGGTGACCCGCTCCACCCCGAGCATCGCGATGATCAGCGCCATCAGGGTGCCGATCACCAGCACCGGCAGCCCCGGCCCGGCGTCGGCCAGCCGGCGGCCGGCGGCCCAGCGGTGCCGCGGCCGGGGCGGCAGCGGTTGGGCGGCCGGGTCGGGCGTGGCCACGCTGGCCGTGACGGCCTGCCCGGCCACCCGGCGCAGCCGGCCGGTGGCGGCCACCACCACCCGGCGGGACGCCCGCAGCGCCCGCCGGGCGGCCGCCCGGCGCGGATCCGGTCGCGGGTTACGCGCGCGAGAACCGGCCATGGCGGCGGCGGTCAGGAACCGGCCCCGGTCCGACGACGGTTGCCGAACAGCCCGAAGGCGACCACGAGGGCGACCGCGGCGACGCCGCCGACCAGCAGCAGCGAGCCGGTGCCCCGGCCGTCGGAGGTGCCCCCGCCCCCGGTCGCCGGCCCCTTGGTGGGCTGTTCCATGTCGAGCACGGTCAGCGTGGTGGTGGCGGTGTTGTTGTTCTGGCAGCGCAGGTTGACCGGATAGTCACCGGGCTCCTTGCCGTTCGGAACGGTCGCCTTGCCGGTCAGGAAGCCGTTGTCCGGCCGGAGCACCACCCGGCCGAACGCGTCCGACTGCACCTCGGCCTCCCGGTTGTTGCCGTCGTCGCAGCTGGCCCGGATGTTCACCCGGCTGCCCGCCTGCACGCTGTTCGGCGTCACCTCGACGAAGGCGTTCTCGCCCGCCCGGGCCGGCGCCGCGCCGACCAGGACGAAAGCCCCGATCAGGAGACACACCCCGAACAGCCGGATGATGGTCGACGGGGCGCAGAGCACGCCTCCGTACGGTCGCAGACCCCGCATGATCCTCCCTCCCGGCACCGGTGTACCGGTCCTGCTGGGGCGACCCGGCGTGCTTTCCCCCTGCGTGCGGGGCTAACCGGTCCGGTCAGCGGCGGCGGGCGGTGGGGCCGTGGGCGGGCGGCAGCGGGGTGACCGGATGCCAGTCCAGCGGGGTGGAGAGCACCATCGTGCTGGACGGCTGGCCGTACGGGGCGAGCCGGTCGATCACCGCCTCGAACTCGTCGATCGAGCCGGCCGCGACCTTGAGCATGCTGCACGCGTCGCCGGTGATCCGGTGGATCTCCAGGATCTCCGGCCAGTCGGCGACCTCCGGGTCGTGCAGGATGCACCGGGCGCCGTAGCAGGACATCCGGATCAGCGCGACCACTGTGCGTCCGGCCCGGGTCAGGTCGACGTGCGCGTGGTAGCCGGTGATGATGCCGGACTCCTCCAGCCGGCGGACCCGCTCGGCCACCGCGGGCGGTGACAGGTGCACCCGCCGGGACAGCTCGCTGAAGGAGAGCCGCGCGTCGGCCTGCAGTTCGCGCAGCAGCGCCCAGTCCATGTCGTCCATGAGCAGACCTTACGTTCTCCAACCGGAACCTTCGAACCGCCTTCGGAACGGCAGGCCGTCCCGGCGCAGCGCCGTTGAACAGGCATTCCGATCAGTGCTGCGACCGGGAGATCATGTCGCCACCCGGCTCACGGAGGAGACGACAGGTGAAGCAGACGGAGCTGCCGGCGCCCGCGCCGGCCGCGGTGGTGCGCCCCACCACCCCGCAGCAGCGGGCCGCTCGGGCGCAGCGCAACGGCGGTAAGCCGACGCTGGAGTTCACCGAGCGGGTGCCCTACGACGCGTACGTCCGGGCCAGCACCCTGCACCGGTTGCAGGAACCGCTCAGCGACGACCCGGGCGAGATGTCGTTCCTGGTGGTCAGCCAGATCATGGAGCTGTACTTCAAGCTCACCTGCCACGAGCTGCGGGAGACCCAGCGGCTGCTGCGGGCCGACCGGGTCTGGGACGCGTTGGCCCCGCTGCGCCGCGCCGCCCTGCACCTGGAGGGGTTGAACGCGGCCTGGAAGGGGCTGCGCTGGATGACCCCGGCCGACTTCAACCGGTTCCGCAACCTGCTCGGCGAGGGCTCCGGCTTCCAGTCGGCGATGTACCGCCACCTGGAGTTCCTGCTCGGGCTCCGGGACCCGGCGCTGATCCGGCCGTTCCGCCGGCACACCGAGGTGTACGCCGAACTGACCGCCACCCTGGCCGCGCCGAGCGTCTGGGACGACGTGCTCGCCCTGCTCGCCCGGCACGGCCACGACCTCCCGGCCGAGCTGCTGGAGCGGGACGTGGCCGTCGAGCACGAGCCGCACGCCGCGGTGGAGGCGGCCTGGGTGCGGATCTACGCCGACGCCGGACCGGAGAACCACCTGCGGCTGCTGGGCGAGGCGCTGACCGAGGTGGCCGAGCAGTTCGGTGACTGGCGGCAGCACCACATCAAGGCCGTGCAGCGGACAATGGGCGCCAAGGTCGGCAGCGGCGGCTCCGCCGGTCTGGCGTGGTTGCAGCGCAGCATGGCCCGGGTGGTCTTCCCCGAGCTGTGGTCGGCCCGGACCGCGATGTGACCGGAGAACGCGACATGGACACCCCCGCACCCCTCGCCGCCGGCGAGGCCGAGGCGCGGCGCCTCGACGCCGCCGACCCCGGCCACCGCCACCTGTTCCACGTGCCGCCGGCCGAAGGCGGCCGGTACCCCGAGGTGGCCTACCTGGCCGGCAACTCGCTCGGGCTGCAACCCCGGGCCACCCGCACCGAACTCCTCGCCGACCTCGACGCCTGGAGCCGGCTCGGCGTCGAGGGGCACCTGGAGGCGGAGCGGCCCTGGTTGCCGTACCACGAACTGCTCACCGGGCCGGCCGCGCGACTGGTCGGCGCCCGGCCCGCGGAGACCGTGGTGATGAACTCGCTCACCGTCAACCTGCACCTGCTGATGGTCAGCTTCTACCGGCCGGCCGGCGCCCGGACCCGGATCGTCATCGAGGACAGCGCCTTCCCCTCGGACAGCTACGCGGTGCGCAGCCAGGCTCGGTTCCACGGGCTCGACCCCGACGAGACGGTGGTCCGGCTCCGGCCCCGCCCGGGCGAGGACACCCTGCGCACCGAGGACGTCACCGGCTACCTCGCCGCCGAGGGCGACCGGGTGGCGTTGGTGCTGCTCGGCGGGGTCAACTACCTCACCGGCGAGCTGATGGACATCCCGGCGATCACCGCCGCCGGCCGGGCCGCCGGAGCGGTGGTCGGCTGGGACCTGGCGCACGCCGCCGGCAACGTCCCGCTCGCCCTGCACGACTGGGACGTCGACTTCGCCGCGTGGTGCTCGTACAAGTACCTCAACTCCGGCCCCGGCGCGCTGGCCGGCGTCTTCGTCCACGAGCGACACCTCGGTGACCCGGGCCTGCCGCGCTTCGAGGGCTGGTGGAGCACCGAGGCGGCCACCCGGTTCGAGATGACCCCGGTCTCCCGGCCACCGGCCACCGTGGAGGCCTGGCAGATCTCCAACCCGCCGATCTTCGCGATGGGCCCGGTGCGGACCTCGCTGGAGATCTTCGACGCGGTCGGCATGACCGCCCTGCGCGAGCGCAGCGTCCGGCTCACCGGCTACCTGGAGCGGCTGCTCGACGAGGTGACCGTGACCCGGCCGCTGACCGTGGTCACCCCGCGCGAGCCGGAGCGCCGCGGTTGCCAGCTGTCCGTGCGGATCGGCGCCGGCAGCGCGGCCGAGCTGACCAAGCGGCTGCGCCACGAGCACGGCGTGATCGCCGACGCCCGGGAGCCGGACGTGGTCCGGTTCGCCCCGGTGCCGCTCTACTCCACGTACCACGACTGCTGGCGGGTCGCCACGGCGCTCGCCGCGACCGTCGGGGAGGTGCCGGCATGAGCACGCTGCCGAGTTCCGGCATGACCGAGCGGGACGAGATCGCGGTGGTCGGCGCCGGGCTGGCCGGCTGCCTGCTGGCCTGCTTCCTGGCCCGGCGCGGCTACCGGGTGGCGCTCTACGAGCGGCGGCCCGACCCGCGTACCGGGCGGGTCGAGCGGGGTCGCTCGATCAACCTGGCGCTCTCCGAGCGCGGCCTGGACGCGCTGCGCCGGATCGGGCTGGCCGAGCAGGTGATGGCGGACGCGCTGCCGATGCGCGGCCGCATGATCCACCCGGTTGACGGCGAGCCGCAGTTCCAGTCGTACAGCGCGGCCGGCACGCTGGCGATCAACTCGATCAGCCGGGGCGCGCTGAACAACGCCCTGCTGGACGCCGCGGCCGCGCTGCCCGAGGTGCGGATCGCCTTCGACCACCGGCTGGTCGGCCTCGACCCGGCAACCGGGGAGATGACCTTCGAGACGCCGACGGGCAAGACGACCGCCGTCGCGCCGGTCGTGCTCGGCGCCGACGGCGCCGGTTCGGCGGTACGCGGCCAGTTGCTCGGCCACGGCCTGCTCACCGAGAGCCTCGACTTCCTCGACTACGGCTACAAGGAGCTGACCATCCCGCCGCTGGGCGGCGACTTCGCCCTCGACCCCGAGGCGCTGCACATCTGGCCGCGCGGCACCTCGATGATGATCGCCCTGCCCAACCCGGACCGGTCGTTCACCTGCACGCTCTTCTGGCCCACCCACGGCACCGCCAGCTTCGCCTCGCTGGGCAGCCCGGCCGCGATCGAGCGGCACTTCGCCACCCACTACCCGGACCTGCCGCCGCTGGCGCCGAACCTGGTCGACGACTACCAGCACAACCCGGTCGGCGTGCTCGGCACGGTGCGCTGCACCCCGTGGCAGGTGGGCGGCAAGGTCGGCCTGCTCGGCGACGCGGCGCACGCCATCGTGCCGTTCTACGGCCAGGGCGCGAACTGCGCGTTCGAGGATGTGGTGGAGCTGGACCGCTGCCTGGACGACTGCGCCGACGACTGGGCGGCCGCGCTGCCGCTGTTCCAGCAGCGCCGGCAGGACAACGCCGAGGCGATCGCCCGGATGGCGCTGACCAACTTCGTGGAGATGCGGGACAAGGTCGCCTCGCCGGTGTTCCAGCTGTGGCGGCGGGTGGAGCACGCACTGGAACGGGCGCTGCCCGGCCGGTACGTTTCGCAGTACGAGCTGGTC
The DNA here is from genome assembly GCF_900090235.1 of Micromonospora echinaurantiaca. Taxonomy (NCBI): domain Bacteria; kingdom Bacillati; phylum Actinomycetota; class Actinomycetes; order Micromonosporales; family Micromonosporaceae; genus Micromonospora; species Micromonospora echinaurantiaca. The sequence goes on from NZ_LT607750.1 coordinate 592,488, forward strand.
TCGTTCTCCACCACCCCGTACGCGGAGGTGCGGCGGCGGGTGCGCCGGCAGCACCGGGTGCTGGGGGCGGTGGCCGCGGGTGCGGTGGCGGCGCTGGTTGGTGCGGTCGGTGCCGCGGTCAGCCGAGGGAGGCGCTGATGACGACGGTCTGGGATCCCCGGTTGATGACCGGTCACGCGCCGGCCGGGCCGGGCCTGCTGCGCAACTTCGTCGGCGGCGAGTTCGTCGCGGCCGGCAGGACCTTCACCAAAGCCAGCCCGGTGACCGGGGAACCGGTCTTCGAGGTGGCCGAGGCCGACCGGTCCACGGTGGACGACGCGGTGGCCGCCGCCCGGGCGGCGCTGCGCGGGCCGTGGGGTCGGATGGGCGAGCGGGAGCGGGCCGAGGTGCTGCGCCGGGTCGCCGACGAGCTGGAACGTCGCTTCGACGACCTGGTCACCGCCGAGGTGGCCGACACCGGCAAGGCCATCTCGCAGGCCCGCACCCTGGACATCCCGCGCGGGGCGGCCAACTTCCGGGCCTTCGCCGAGATCGTGGCGACCGCGCCGACGGAGTCGTTCACCACGGTCACCCCGACCGGCGGCCGGGCGCTGAACTACGCCGTCCGCAAGCCGGTCGGCGTGGTCGCGGTCATCGTGCCGTGGAACCTGCCGCTGCTGCTCCTCACCTGGAAGGTCGCCCCGGCGCTGGCCTGCGGCAACGCGGTGGTGGTGAAGCCGAGCGAGGAGACGCCCGCCTCGGCGGCGCTGCTCGCCGAGGTGATGGCCGCGGCCGGGGTGCCGGCCGGGGTCTTCAACCTGGTGCACGGCTTCGGCCCGGACTCGGCCGGGGAGTTCCTCACCCGGCACCCGGACGTCGACGCGATCACCTTCACCGGCGAGTCGGCCACCGGCAGCGCCATCATGCGGGCCGCCGCCGACGGGGTGAAGGCGGTCTCCTTCGAGCTCGGCGGCAAGAACGCCGGGCTGGTCTTCGCCGACGCCGACCTGGACGCGGCGGTGGCCGGCTCGGTCCGGTCCAGCTTCACCAACGGCGGCCAGGTCTGCCTCTGTACCGAGCGCGTCTACGTGCAGCGGCCGGTCTTCGCCGAGTTCACCGAGCGGCTGGCGAAGCGGGCCGCGGACCTGGCGTACGGGTGGCCGGCCGACGAGGCCACGGTGAACATGCCGCTGATCTCGCACACCCACCGGGACAAGGTGCTCGGCCACTACGCCCTGGCCCGCACCGAGGGCGCCGAGGTGCTGACCGGCGGCGGGGTGCCGGCGTTCGGCGACGCCCGCGACGGCGGGGCGTACGTGCAGCCGACGGTGCTCACCGGGCTCGGCCCGGACGCCCGGACCAACCGCGAGGAGATCTTCGGTCCGGTGGTGCACGTGGCCCCGTTCGACACCGAGGAGGAGGCGTACGCGCTGGCCAACGGCACCGAGTACGGACTGGCCGCGACGGTGTGGACCCGGGACGTCGGCCGCGCGCACCGGGCCGGGGCCCGGCTGGACGCCGGCATCGTCTGGGTGAACACCTGGTTCCTGCGCGACCTGCGCACCCCGTTCGGCGGGGTGAAGGCGTCCGGCATCGGGCGCGAGGGCGGCCTGCACTCGCTGGACTTCTACTCCGAACTCACCAACGTCTGCGTGGACCTGTCATGAGCGAGCGCAGCGAGCGAATCATCAGGTGCAGTGCGGTGGAGCCTCATGGCGGCACGGAGCGAAGCGGAGTGCCGACATGAGCGAGCGCAGCGAGCGAATCATCAGGCGCAGTGCGGTGGAGCCTCAAGTCGGCTCCGAGCGAAGCGGGGAGCCGACATGAGCGATTACGAGGCCGCGGCCCGGGAACTGGTCACGGCGCGGGAGAGCGGCAAGCCCTGCCCACCGCTGCGCGAGCGGCTGCTGCCCGAGGGGGACGTCACGTCCGCGTACGTGGTGCAGCAGCTCCAGGTGCGGCAGTGGCTGCAGCGCGGCCACCGGCGGGTCGGCGCGAAGATCGGGCTGACCTCCCGGGCGGTGCAGGAGAGCTTCGGCGTGTACCAGCCGGACTTCGGCGTGCTGCTGGACAGCATGGCGGTGCCCGACGGTGCGGAAATCGGCCTGGACCGGCTGCTCCAGCCCCGGGTGGAGGCGGAGGTCGCCTTCGTGCTCGGCGCCGACCTGCCCGACGAGCGGGTCACCACGGCCGACCTGACCCGCGCGGTCGACCACGTGCTGCCGGCGATCGAGATCGTCGACTCCCGGGTCGCCGGCTGGGACATCTCCATCGTGGACACCGTCGCCGACAACGCCTCCAGCGGGCTGTTCGTGCTCGGCACCACGCCGCGCCGGCTCACCGACGTGGACCTGCGGCTCTGCGGGATGGTGCTGGAACACGCGGGGGAGCCGGTCTCGGTCGGCGCCGGGGCGGCCTGCCTGGGCAACCCGCTGCACGCGCTGGAGTGGCTGGCCCGCACGATGGCCCGCTCCGGCGACCCGCTGCGCGCCGGTGACGTGGTGCTCTCCGGGGCGCTCGGCCCGATGGTGCCGGTCACCCCCGGCGCGGCGTACGAGGCCCGGATCTCCGGCCTCGGCTCCGTCCGGACCTGTTTCTCGTCGTCGGAGGGGGCGTCGTGAGCGCGCCGAGTGAGTCCGCGAGCCGCGCGAACGGAGGGCACGGCATGACCGTCGGGGTGGCGGTGCTCGGGTCCGGCAACATCGGCACCGACCTGATGATCAAGGTGCTGCGGCTCTCCGAGTCGCTGCGGATGGTGGCGATGGCCGGCATCGACCCCGGGTCGGACGGCCTGGCCCGGGCCCGGCGGCTCGGCGTGGCCACCACCGCCGACGGCGTGGACGGCCTGGTGGCGATGCCCGAGTTCGCCGACGTCGAACTGGTCTTCGACGCCACCTCGGCCGGGGCGCACCGGCGCCACCACGAGGTGCTGCGCGCGCACGGCCGGACGCTGATCGACCTGACCCCGGCCGCCATCGGCCCGTACGTGGTGCCGCCGGTCAACCTGGACGAGCACCTGCACGAGACCAACGTCAACATGGTCACCTGCGGCGGGCAGGCCACCGTGCCGATCGTCGCCGCGGTCGGCCGGGTGACCCCGGTGGCGTACGGGGAGATCGTCGCCTCGATCGCGTCCAAGTCGGCCGGGCCGGGCACCCGGGCCAACATCGACGAGTTCACCGAGACCACCGCCCGGGCGATCGAGGTGGTCGGCGGCGCCGAGCGGGGCAAGGCGATCATCGTGCTGAACCCGGCCGACCCGCCGCTGCTGATGCGGGACACCGTCTACTGCCTCTGCCCGGACGCCGACGCCGACCGGGCAGCGATCGCCGCCTCCGTCGCCGCGATGGTGGCGACCGTCCAGGACTACGTCCCCGGCTACCGGCTCAAGCAGGACGTGCAGTTCGACCGGGTGGACAGCTACGTGCCGGCGCTGGGTCGGCACCTGACCGGGTTGCAGGTCTCGGTCTTCCTGGAGGTCTCCGGCGCCGGGCACTACCTGCCCGCGTACGCCGGGAACCTGGACATCATGACCTCGGCCGCGCTGCGGACCGCCGAGCGGCTGGTCGCCCTGCGGGCCGCGCCCACGACGGAGGTGGCCGCGCGATGACCGATCTCTACATCCAGGACGTGACGCTGCGCGACGGCATGCACGCCATCGCCCACCGCTACACCGTCGAACAGGTGCGCACCATCGCCGCCGCGCTGGACGCGGCCGGGGTGGCCGCCATCGAGGTGGCGCACGGCGACGGCCTCGCCGGCTCCAGCGTCAACTACGGCCACGGCGCGGCCAGCGACGCCGAGTGGATCGCGGCGGCCGCCGAGGTGATGACCAACGCGAAGCTCACCACGCTGCTGCTGCCCGGCATCGGCACCATCGCCGACCTGAAGGCGGCCAAGGCGCTCGGGGTGACCAGCGTACGGATCGCCACCCACTGCACCGAGGCGGACATCTCGGCCCAGCACATCTCCTGGGCCCGGGAGAACGGCATGGACGTCTCCGGCTTCCTCATGATGTCGCACATGAACGACCCGGCCGGGCTGGCCGGGCAGGCCAAGCTGATGGAGTCGTACGGGGCGCACTGCGTCTACGTCACCGACTCCGGCGGCCGGCTGCTGATGTCCGACGTGGCCGAGCGGATCGACGCGTACCGGCAGGTGCTGGAGCCGGAGACGCAGATCGGCATCCACGCGCACCACAACCTGTCGCTGGGCGTGGCCAACAGCGTGGTGGCGGTCGAGCACGGCCGGATCCTCGGCACCGGGCCGCTCGGGTCGCCGCACGGGCGGACCGTGCGGGTGGACGCCTCGCTGGCCGGCCAGGGCGCCGGGGCCGGCAACGCCCCGCTGGAGGTCTTCGTCGCGGTCGCCGAGCTGCACGGCTGGAAGCACGGCTGCGACGTGTTCGCCCTGATGGACGCGGCCGACGACCTGGTCCGCCCGTTGCAGGACCGGCCGGTGCAGGTCGACCGGGAGACGCTCTCGCTGGGGTACGCCGGGGTCTACTCCAGCTTCCTGCGGCACGCCGAGCGCGCCTCGGCGAAGTACGGCGTGGACGTCCGGTCGATCCTGGTCGAGCTGGGCCGGCGCCGGATGGTGGGCGGCCAGGAGGACATGATCGTGGACGTGGCGCTGGACCTCGCCGGCAAGGAGGAGTCGTGATCGGGCCGGACACCGCCGGGATCGCCGAACGGTTGGGTGCGGCGGCGGACACCGCCACCGCCATCCCGCAGCTCGCCGCCGAGACCGGGTTGGACGTCGACGGCGCGTACGCGGTGCAGACCGCGCTGCTGCAACGCCGGATCGACCGGGGCGAGCGGCTGGTCGGGCTGAAGATGGGGCTCACCAGCAAGGCGAAGATGGCCCAGGTCGGCGTGGACGAGGTGATCTGGGGCCGGCTCACCGACGTGATGCGGGTGCCCGACGGGGGCACCGTCGACCCGGCCGACTACATCCACCCGCGGGTCGAGCCGGAGGTGGCGTTCCTGCTGGACCGGCTGCCCCAGCCGGGCGAGCCGGTCGGCGAGTTCCGGGACGCGGTCCGTGCGGTCGCGCCGGCCATCGAGTTGATCGACTCCCGGTACGCCAACTTCACCTTCTCGCTGCCGGACGTGATCGCCGACAACACCTCGGCCGCCGCGTTCGTGGTCGGCCCGTGGTCACCGGTGCCGGACGGGCTGGACAACCTCGGCGTGCTGTTGGAGGTCGACGGCCGGGTGGCGCAGGTCGGGTCGACCGCGGCCATCCTCGGCGATCCGCGCCGGGCGTTGGACGAGGGGATCCGGCTGGCCGGCCGGCACGGGGTGCGGATGCACTCCGGCTGGGTCTTCCTGGCCGGCGCGGCGACCGCCGCGGTGCCGCTGCGTCCGGGTGCCCACGTCCGGGCCGTCGTCGAGAAGCTCGGCACCGCGTCGCTCCGGGCGGCGTCGTGATCGGGCGGCACGTCGTGGGCGGCGGGGTCGTCGTGGGTGGCGGGGTCGTCGTGGGCGGCGGGGTCGTCGTGGGCGGTGTGGGGGGTTCCGGGCAGCCCACCCGGCTCCGGGCGGTCAGGCTTGATCCCTCCGCCGGGCGGGCTGCCCGGAACCCCGTCGTGGGCACCGTCCGCGCGTCGGCCGGTGGTCCGCATCCCCTTGCCGGGCAGGCTGCGCGGAGCCCCATCGTGGTCGTTGTCCGTTCTGCGCTGCCGGCTGGTCGTCATGGGTGACGGCGCGAAGGTAGTGGCCGGCAAGGCCGTCCCCAGGGGCGCGTTTCCGCACGTCAAGGTGGCCGGTGGGTTCGTCTTCGTCTCCGGTACGTCGTCCCGGCGGCCGGACAACACCTTCGCCGGCGCCGAGGTGGACGAGTTCGGCACCACCAACCTGAACATCCGGGTGCAGACCCGGGCCGTGATCGAGAACATCCGGGACCTGCTGCGCTCGGTCGGCGCCGACCTGTCCGACCTCGTGCAGGTCACCACGTACCTGGTGAACATGAACGACTTCGGCGGCTACAACGAGGTGTGGGCCGAGTTCTTCGACGCCACCGGGCCGACCCGCACCACCGTCGCCGTGCACCAGTTGCCGCACCCGCACCTGCTCATCGAGATTCAGGCCGTGGCCCTTCTTCCCTCAGGAGGTCAGTCGTGAGCGAGATCGCCGAACCGTTCAGCTTTCCCGGGTGGATCGCGGAGCACCAGCACCTGCTCAAGCCACCGGTGGGCAACAAGGAGATGCTGCCGGGCAGCGACGACTTCATCGTCATGGTCGTCGGCGGCCCGAACCAGCGCACCGACTTCCACGTCGACCCGTACGAGGAGTTCTTCTACCAGGTCAAGGGCAACATGCACGTCAACCTGATGACCCCGGAGGGGCCGCGGACGGTACACATCCGCGAGGGTCAGATGTGGATGCTGCCGCGCAACATGCCGCACTCGCCGCAGCGGCCGGAGGCCGGCTCGATCGGGATGGTGATCGAGCGGGTCCGCGAGGAGGGCACCCTGGAGAAGTTCCAGTGGTACTGCCCCGAGTGCGGGCACAAGGTGCACGAGGTGGAGCTCCAGGTACGCGACATCGCCGCCGACCTGCCCCCGGTCTTCCAGGCCTTCTACACCGACGAGAATGCGCGGACCTGCGACAACTGCGGCGCGCTGCATCCGGGGAAGGGCTGATGGCCGCTGCCGCCGAGGGCCGGCCGGTTCGGTATCCGGTGGTGGACGTGCACACGCACGTCGTACCGAAGGGATGGCCGGACCTCGGCGCCGCGTGCGGCGGGTCCGGCTGGCCCTGGCTGCGGGTCGACTCCGAACGCGCCGCCATGATCATGGTGGGCGAGACGGAGTTCCGCCCGATCGGCGCGTCCTGCTGGGACGCGCCGACCCGGCTGGCGGACATGACCGCCGACGGTGTCGACCTGCAGGTCGTCTCGCCCACCCCGGTCTTCTTCAGCTACGACCGCCCCGCCGACCAGGCGGCGAAGGTGGCGCGGATCTTCAACGACCTCACCCTGGAGGTCACCGCGGCCGGCGGCGGGCGGCTGGTGCCGTTCTGCCAGGTGCCGTTGCAGGATCCGGCGGCCGCCTGCGCCGAGCTGGACCGCTGCCTGGCCGCCGGGCACGCCGGTGTCGAGATCGGCAACCACGTCGGCGACCGCGACCTGGACGACGGCGGCATCGTCGAGTTCCTCACCCACTGCGCCCGGGTGGGCGCGCCGGTCTTCGTCCACCCGTGGGACATGCCCGGCGGTCCCCGGCTGGACCGGTGGATGGCCCGCTGGCTCACCGGCATGCCGGCTGAGACCCACCTGTCGGTGCTGGCGCTGATCCTCGGCGGCGTGTTCGACCGGGTGCCGGAGACGCTGCGGATCTGCTTCGCGCACGGCGGCGGCAGCTTCCCGTTCTGGCTGGGCCGGGCCGACAACGCCTGGCACCGCCGCGGCGACCTGGTCCGGGGTTCCTCGACCGCCCCACCCAGCGCCTACGTCGACCGGTTCTGCGTCGACTCGGTGGTCTTCGAGCCGGCCGCGCTGCGGCTGCTGGTGGACACCATGGGGGAGGACCGGGTGCTGGTCGGCAGCGACTACCCGTACCCGCTGGGCGAACGCCCGGTGGGGCAGGTCGTCCGCAAGGCCGACTTCCTCACCCCCGACCAGCGCGACAAGCTCCTCGGCGGCAACGCCCTGCGCTTCCTCGGCTGCTCGGAGTCCGACTGACCGGCCGTGTCTGCGGGCACGGCCGCCGGTGGGCGGGCAGGATGAGGGGATGGCCGAGCCGCACGACCTGACCGCGCTGGAGCAGGCCGCCGCGATCGCCGACGGCGAGCTGTCCAGCGTGGAACTCGTCGAGCACCACCTGCACCGGGTCGCCGCGCTCGGCGACACCGTCGGGGCGTTCGTCACCGTCACGCCGGAGCTGGCCCGGGAGGCCGCCCGCGCCGCCGACGCGGTGCCGGTCGAGCGGCGCGGGCCGCTGCACGGCGTGCCCACCGCGATCAAGGACCTCACCCTCACCGCCGGAGTCCGCACCACCTTCGGGTCGGCCGCCTTCGCCGACTTCGTGCCTCCGGTCGACGCCGACGTGGTCCGGTTCATGCGCGCCGCCGGGCTGGTCAGCCTCGGCAAGACCACCACCTCGGAGCTGGGCTGTTCGCTCTACTCCGAGGGGCTGGTCGCGCCGCCGGCCCGCAACCCGTGGAACCTGGGGAACACGGCGGGTGGCTCCAGCGGCGGCGCGGCCGCCGCGGTGGCGGCCGGGCTGGTGCCGGTGGCGCAGGGCTCCGACGGCGGTGGTTCGCTGCGCATCCCGGCGTCGCTCTGCGGGCTGATCGGCTACAAGCCGAGTCGGGGCCTGGTCTCCGGCGGCCCGCTCGGCTTCGGCGCGTTCGGCCTGCCCACCAGCGGACCGATCGGGCGCACCGTCGCCGACGTGGCGGCGCTGCTCGACGTGCTGGCGCAGCCGGTGGCGGGGGAGCCGTACCTGCCGCCGCTGCCGCCGGCCGGCGGCTACCTGGCCGCGGCCCGGCAGGCCGACCCCGGCCGGCTGCGGGTCGGCCGGTTCACCGCGCCGATGCTCGCCGACGAACCGGTCCACCCGGACTGCGTCGCGGCCGTGGACCGGGCCGCCGCGCTGCTCACCGCCGCCGGGCACGAGGTGGTCGAGGTGCCGCCGCCGCTCGGGCCGTCGGCGTGGCCGCTGTTCGAGATCATCTGGTACGTGCTGGCGCTCGCCCCGGTGCCGCCGGAGCTGGAGGGCCAGCTGCTGCCGCTGACCCGTCACCTGCGGGCCCGGGGCGCGGAGATCTCCGCCGCCACCCTCAGCGCCACGCTCGGCGAACTCCAGGCGCAGGTACGCCGGGGCGTGTACCGCACCGCCGGCTGCGACCTGCTGCTCTGCCCGACCCTCGCCGCTCCGCAGGCGCCGGTGGGCTGGTTCACCGAGGGCGGCGACCCGGCGGAGGATTTCGACCGGCAACGCCGGTTCTCGCCGTACTGCGCCATCTTCAACGTCACCGGCGATCCGTCCGTGTCGCTGCCGGTGGGCGTCACCGCCGAGGGACTGCCGGTCGGGGTGCTGCTGACCGGTCGGTACGGCGACGACGCGCGGCTGATCGCCACGGCTGCGCAACTGGAGAATTCCAGTGGCGGGTGGGATCGCCACCCCGCAATCTGGCGGGCCGTCGGCTCCGCTAACGTGAATGGCAGCGGAGTCGGGCGGTCGGCGCCATGATTCGTCCACCCGACCCGGATGCTCTGGTCTCTCTTTCCGCCTGGGGGCGTTGGGATTGTCTGTTACCGAGACGTTGCTGGTCTTCGTCGGCATCCCGGCGGCCGCGGTGCTGGTGATCGCCGGTTTGGCGTACGCCGGTAGCCGTGGCGGCGGTGGCGGCGCCAAGCGCTACCGGCCGGGTCGGCCCTTCGACTTCACTCCGGTCTGGTTCCTGGCCCGTCCGGAGCAGCTGGCCGACTCGGCCGGCACCGCCCTGGCAGCGGGCGCCCAGGCGCCGGCGCTGACCAGTCGCAAGCAGGAGCAGGCCGGCGAGATGGCGCCGGCCGGTGGAACCGGAGGCGCAAGTGACCGTTGGTGAGATGCAGGCCGGGCCGGACAATCCGCCCGAGGTGCTGGACGGGCCGTTCTCGACCCGGCAGCTGCTGCGCATCGACGAGGCGCTCCGACTGGCCGACCAGAACACCGGCCTGGTCTTCTCGGTCTTCGTCGGCGGTCTCGACGAGCCGATCCGGGAGCACGCCGAGCGGCTGCACCGCCAGCTCGCCGAGCCCGACAAGTCGGTGCTGATCGCGGTCTCGCCCAACCAGCGCCAGCTGGAGATCGTCACCGGCCGGTACGCGCGCAAGCGGATCCCGGACACGTACGCCAAGCTGGCGGCGCTCTCCATGGTCGCGGCGTTCGGCGGCGGCGACCTGGCCGGCGGCATCATCAACGGACTGGACCAGCTCGCCAGCCACGCCGGCAAGGGCTGAGCCCTTCCTCGTACGACGAAGCCCGGCCCGCGTCCCACGCGGGCCGGGCTTCGTCGCGTCGGCGGACCGGGGTGCCCAACTCGGCACAGGGGCCATTGCGAGCCTGATACCTCAGAGTCATTTCGATGACTCTGAGGTATCAGGCTCGACCGGTGTACGTCTCTGCCGGCTGCTGCCACTGTCGAGCCGACCGTTCGGTCAGCGCGCGGCCAGCGGCCGGGGCCGAGCCTCATCGGCCAGGGCTCGGCGACCCGACCGGGTCGTCCGGCCTGCCGGTTCCGAGCGATAACGGCCGGGGCCGGCGCGGGCTTCCGCCCCCGCCGGCCCCGGCCGGTCACGCCGCTCAGGCGCTCCGGGCGTCCTTGGCGCGCGCCTTGAGCGCGCGGACCACGCCGTCGCGGCCCTCGGCGACCAGCCGGCGCAGCGGGCCCGGGTGGCCGTCGGCCGCCAGCCAGGCGTCGGTGGCCGCCACCGTGTCGTCCTCGACCAGGTACGCCGGGTACGCCAGCTGCGCGAACTCCTGGGCCGGCTCGCTGTCCCGGCTGGCCCACACCTGGCCCACCGCGGCGAAGTACTTCTCCCGGTAGGGCGCGACCAGCTCGACCTGCGCCGGGTGGGTCAGGCCCTGCAGCAGCGCCCGGTGCCGCCAGTTCGGCAGCGCCTCCGGGCCGGTCAGCTGCGCCCAGACGGCGGCCTTGTTCTCCGCCGTCGGCACCAGCGCGTGCGCGTACGCGGCCTCCCGCTCGCCGCTGGCCGTGCGGTCGGCGGCCAGCTCGGCCTCGATCTCGGCCGGGCCGGCCGCGCCGTTGGCCACCAGCGCGCCGAGCACCGCCCAGCGCAGCTCGGTGTCGATGGTGAGGCCGGTCGGCACCTCGCCGCCCGCCAGCCAGCCGCGCAGCGTGGCCAGGTCCTCCGCGGAGCGGGCCGCCGAGGCGTACGCCCGGGCCCAGGCGAGCTGGAAGCCGCTGCCCGGCTCCGCGGCGGCCAGCGCCGCCCGGGCGGTACGGGCCAGCTCGGCCCAGCCGGTCGGCGCCCAGGCCGGGTCGGCGTAGAAGGTGAGCGTGGTGGTGGCCTGCCGCAGCGTCGCGGTGACCAGGTTGATGTCGCTCTCGGCGGGCAGCCCGGCCAGCACCAACGCCACGTAGTCGCGGGCGGCCAGCTCGGCGTCCCGGGTCATGTCCCAGGCCGCCGTCCAGCAGAGCGCGCGGGCCAGCGACGACTCCAGGCCGGCGATGTGCTGCACCACGGTCGCCATCGACCGCTCGTCCAGCCGCAGCTTGGTGTAGGTGAGGTCGTCGTCGTTGAGCAGCAGCACGTCGGCGGCGCGAACCCCGCGCAGCTCGGCCAGCTCGGTCCGCTCGCCGGTCACGTCCACCTCGAGCCGCTGGCGGCGCACCAGCCGGCCGCCGGTGAGGTCGTAGAGGCCCACCCCGATCCGGTGGGTACGCAGCGTCGGGTGCCCGGCCGGTGCCTCCTGCCGGATCACCACCTGCTGGTAGGCGCCGTCGGTGTCGATCGTCACCTCGGGGCGCAGCGTGTTGACCTGCGCGGTCTCCAGCCACTGGGCGGCGAACTTACGCAGCTCCCGGCCGGAGGCCGTCTCCAGCTCGGAGAGCAGGTCGTCGAAGGTGGCGTTGCCCCAGGCGTGCTTGCCGAAGTACGTCCGCAGGCCGGCCAGGAACGGCTCCTCGCCCACGTACGCGACCAGCTGCTTGAGCACGCTGGCACCCTTGGCGTAGGTGATGCCGTCGAAGTTGACCTCGACCGCCTCCAGGTCGGGCATCTCGCAGTAGACCGGGTGGGTGGAGGAGAGCTGGTCCTGCCGGTAGCCCCAGTTCTTCCGGATGGACAGGAAGGTGGTCCACGCGTCCTGGAACCGGGTGGCGTGCGTGTTGCACCAGTGGCTGGCCCACTCGGCGAACGACTCGTTCAGCCACAGGTCGTTCCACCAGCGCATGGTGACCAGGTCACCGAACCACATGTGCGCCAGCTCGTGCAGGATCGTGTTCGCCCGCTGCTCGTACTCGAAGTCGGTAACCTGCGAGCGGAAGATGTAGTGCGACTCGGCGTGCGTGACGCAGCCGAAGTTCTCCATCGCGCCGGCGTTGAAGTCGGGCACCCAGAGCTGGTCGTACTTGGGCAGCGGGTAGCGGACGCCGAACTTCTCGTGGAAGAAGTCGAAGCCCTGCTTGGTGATCAGGAAGAGGTCGTCGGCGTCCAGGTACTGCGCCATCGACGCCCGGCAGAACACCCCCAGCTCGATGCCGTCGTGGCTGTCCCGCACCTCGTGATAGGGGCCGGCGCAGAGCGCGGTGATGTAGGTGCTCATCCGGGCCGACTCGGCGAAGTGGACGGTCTTCAGGCCCTCGCCGGCCGGCTCCTCGCGCGCCACCGGCATGTTCGACACCACCCGCCAGTGCTCCGGCACGGTGGCCCGCCAGGTGTACACGCTCTTCAGGTCGGGCTGGTCGAAGCAGGCGAAGACCCGCTGCGCGTCGGCCGTCTCGAACTGGCTGTAGAGGTAGGTCTCGCCGTCGACCGGGTCGACCGTGCGGTGCAGCCCCTGCCCGCTGTTGGAGTACGCGAAGTCGGCGTCGACCACCAGGACGTTCTCGCTGTCCAGGCCGGACAGCGTCAGGCCCTTCTCGGCGGACCAGTCGCCCAGGTCGACCGGCTCGCCGTTCAGCGTCGCCGAGCGCATCGAGTCGGCGGCCACCTCGATGAAGGTGCTCGCTCCCGGCTCGGCGCAGCGGAACCGGACCTCGGTGGTCGATCGGAAGGTGCGGCCCTCGGCCGCCTGGACGGCGCTCGACAGGTCCAGACTGATGTCATACCCGGTCACGTCGAGCAGGCGGGCCCGCTCGGTCGCCTCGACCTGCGTCAGGTTGCGCACTCCCGGCACGTTCGTCTCCATCCCATTCTCGCCGTACGCCGCGGCGGCGCCCGTCCGCCGGCCGCTCGTGGCGGCCGGTCGGATCCGAGTCTTGCATGCACCGGCGGTCCGCGGTGGTCGAGGTCACGCTCTCGTTCCGGTACCGCGCCACGGCGCCGGGGGCGAAGATCGGGGTGAGGCGCCGGAACCCCGGCGTCACCCGTCGTGAAGGGACCTCACCGTGACCGAGCGTGCCGCCGTCGACATGTGGTTCGACCCCCTCTGCCCGTGGGCGTGGATCACCTCCCGTTGGCTGCTGGAGGTCGAGCAGGTGCGGGACGTGGACATCCGCTTCCACGTGATGAGCCTGTCGGTGCTGAACGAGGGACGCGACCTGCCCGAGCAGTACCAGGAGCTGATGCGGACCGGCTGGGGCCCGGTGCGGATCTGCATCGCGGCGGAGCAGCGGCACGGCTCCGAGGTGCTGCGCAAGCTCTACACCGCCCTCGGCACCCGGATCCACCTCGGCAAGCAGATCCTCGGGCCGGAGCTGTACGCCGCCGCGCTGATCGACGCCGGGCTGGACCCGACGCTGGCCGAGGCGGCCGGGAGCACCGAGTACGACGAGGCGCTGCGGGCCAGCCACGAGGCGGGAATGCGGCCGGTCGGCACCGACGTGGGCACCCCGGTCATCCACGCCCCGGGCCCGGACGGCGGCCAGGTCGCCTTCTTCGGCCCGGTGGTCACCCCGGCCCCGAAGGGCGAGGCCGCCGGCCGCCTCTGGGACGGCGTCCTGCTGGTCTCCGCCACCCCCGGCTTCTTCGAGCTGAAGCGCTCCCGCGACCTCGACCCCATCTTCGACTGACCCACCCGCCCCACCCGCCCCCGCACTCTCCCCGTCGATCAAGGGGTTCGGGTCAGATCCGAGCGGATACCTGACCGAACTCCTTGATCAACGGCAGGGGGGGCGGGGAGCGCGCGGGCCGGGGGGTGGGGGTGGGTGGGGCGTCACCGGGGTGGTGGGGGGCTCGTTGGCCTCCATGTCCGCCGCAGCGACCCGCAGGGCCGCACCCCGCAGCTCGTGGAGGCATCCCGATGGCCAAGCACCGTGCGTCCGTTGACGATTCCCCGAGCGGTGAGGAGGTGGCCGACAGCCCCGACCCGGCGTACTGGTCGGTCGACGACTCACGCTGGCCGGCGCTCCGGCCCGACCTTCCCCCGGACGTGGTGGACCTGCTCGCCCCGCCGATCGTGGTCGGCGTGGCCCGGGTGCCGGCGACCTCCCGACTGACCCCGCCCGCCACCGACCGGCCCGCGCCGGTGGTGGCCACCCGGCCCGCGGCCGCGCCCACCCGGCCGGCGGTACCCGCGCCGCTGGGCGCGCCGATCGGTGCGGCGGATCCGGTCGGCCCGGTGGGCGGTCGCCGGGGCCCGCACGCCGCCTCCACCACCCATCGCCGGCCGACTCCCGCCGGCCGGCACCGCCGCCCGGCGGGTTCGCCGGACCGTACCGACTGAGCTGGGCCCCGGCGCTCTTTCATCTGGTGGACGCCGTGCGGGTCCGCGGTCGCCGGCCGGCCCGCCCCGGGTAGCGTCAGCGGTCATGACGGTCGTGCATCCGATCGCCCGGGCCTGGATCACCACTGGCGGCACCGGCGCGCAGAACTACGACGAGTTCGCCGACGACGCGGAGATCACCGCGATCATCGAGGCGAACCCGCACAGTGCCCTCGGCATCGAGATGCCGCACCGGGCGCCGGAGAGCCTCGGGAAGTCCTTCCTCGACGCCCTGCCGGACGCGGTCGCCCGGCTCGCCGAGGCCAAGGCGGACGGCAGCTACACCCCGGCCGAGCAGGTCGTGGTGCTCTACCGGATCAGCGCACCGGGGGAGGAGCCGGCGTACGGCCTCTTCGCGATGGTGGACACCGACCAGATCTCCACCCGGGCCGACGAGCCCGGTCTGGTGATCCGCAACGAGGACGTCTTCATCGCCAAGGTGCGCGAGCGGGTGGCACTGGCCGAGGCGTTGGGTCACCTGCTCTCGCCCGTACTGCTGCTGCAGACCGGGCGGGGCGACGAGCTGCACGCCGCGCTCGCGGCGGCGACCGAGGCGGCCGGGGCGCCGGCCGCCACCGACACCGACCAGGCCGGGCGCACGCACGCCATCTGGCTGGTCGGTCCCGGGCCCGAGCAGGACGAGCTGACCGCGCTGGCCGGTGGCGGCGAACTGGTCGTCGCCGACGGCAACCACCGCAGCCTGGCCGCCCAGACCGGCGGGCTGCCGCGCTTCCTGGCGGTGGTCACCACGCCCGCGTCGGTGGCCATCCAGCCCTACAACCGGCTGGTCAGCGAGCTGACCACCACGCCCGACGAGCTGCTCGACCGGCTGCGCGCCGCCGGCGCGCGGGTCACCCCGATCGACGGCCCGGTCGAGGTCCCGGCGGCCGGCGGCACCGTACACCTCCGGCTCCCCGGCCAGGGGTACGCGGTGACCCTGCCGGTCACCGGCGACGGCCGGCTGGAGAACCTCGACCACGCCCTGGTCGAGCGGCTGCTGCTGCGCGATGCGCTCGGGCTGGACCCGGGCGACAAGCGGATCACCTACGTCGGCGGCGACTACCCGGCGAGCTGGCTCACCGGCGAGGTCGACGCCGGCCGGGCGGAGCTGGCCGTGCTGATCGCCCCGGTGACCGTGGACGACTTCGTGGCGGTGAACCTGGCCCGGGAGAAGATGCCGCGCAAGAGCACCTGGTTCACCCCGAAGGCGCGCGGTGGCCTGGTGGCCGCCGAGCTGGCCGGCTGAGCTGTGACGAATCCGCCCCCGGGCGCCGCCCGCGCGGCGTCCGGGGGTGGCGGCCTGACAGACTGCGCGGTATGCGCGTCTACCTGGGATCCGACCACGCCGGTTTCGAGTTGAAGGTGCACCTGGCCAACCACCTGGCCACGCAGGGCTACGACGTGGTCGACGTCGGCCCGCACGCCTTCGACCCGGACGACGACTACCCGGCGTTCTGCCTGCACACCGGTGACCGGGTGGTGGCCGACGCGGGCAGCCTGGGTGTGGTGATCGGCGGCTCCGGCAACGGCGAGCAGATCGCCGCCAACAAGGTCGCCGGGGTCCGGGCCGCGCTCGCCTGGAACATCGAGACCGCCCAGTTGGCCCGCGAGCACAACGACGCGAACATCGTCGCCGTCGGCGCCCGGCAGCACACCCTGGCCGACGCGACAGCCATCGTCGAGGCGTTCCTCGCCACCCCGTTCTCCGGCAACGAGCGGCACTCCCGGCGCATCGCCCAGATGGCCGAGTACGAGCGCACCCGGACCCTGCCCGCCCTGCCGGCCTGACGCTGCCGGTTTGACGCCGCCCGCCGGACCGCTGTCGGCCCCGCCCCCGCACCGCCCAGTCCCCGCCGGTGCGGGGATCCGTCGGGTTCAGCGGCGGGGCAGGTCCTCCCGGGGCACCCAGTTGCGGCGCACGATCACCACGCGCTCCTCGGCCTCGGCCAGGTCCGCCTCGCTCGGCCGGGCGGCGTCCCGGGCCCGCATCGCGGCGGTGACGCTCACCTGGGACGAGCCGGAACCGACCAGGCCGCGCAGCCCGCGCTCACCCTCGCGGTCCTCGGGCGGGCCGCCCCGCCGCCCGCGCGGCGGGTCGCCGCCGTCGTGCACCCCGGCGGTGGTCGCGCTCGGGCCGTCGACGGCCCCTGTCTCCTCGCCGCCCGGCTGGTGCCTGAGCCGGCGCCGGCGCCGTTCCGCGTCGCCGAGTCGCCGTCGTTCCGCGTCCCGCATCAGCCGACCGTACCGGCTTGTGGGTCAGAACACCTCCATGCCGGCCGGGGCGCGGTGCCAGCCGAACGCCGGCCCGGCGGCGGCCAGGGCGCCGGGGCGCAGCTCGTGGACCCGGCCCGCGGCGGCCAACGCCCCCAGCCCGGCCCCGCCGAGGTAGAGCTCGCCGAGGCAGCGCACGTCACAGGCCAGCGCCGCCGGCCGGTCGGTCGGTACGCACTCCGCACCGTCCGGGCCGCCGGTCAGCCGCCACCGGCCGGTGTTCCCCGGCAGCAGCTCGTCGGTGATCTCGATCACCAGGTCCACCCCGGTGGCGTACCGGCGGGCGGCGAGCGCGGCCGGCACGTCGACCACCCGCAGCCAGAGCGCGTCGACGAGCTGGGCGCCGAGCCGACGCGGCTCGTTGACCAGCCGCAGCAGCGGCTCGTCCACCGCCGCCGCCCGGAAGGTCAACTGCCGGGTCAGGTCGATGGAGAGCAGCATCCGCCACAGCGCCGCGTACGCGTCGGGAGTGATGGCCACCACCTCGTCGACGAGGGTGTGCCCGCGGGGCCCGGAGTGGTCCCACTCGGCCCGGGTGCGGAACAGCCCGTACCCGTCGACCCCGTCGGGGCCCTCGTGCAGCACCACCCGCCGCTCGGTGGCGCCCCCGCGCTGGGTCGCCGGGTCGCCGAGCACGTACCGCCACCAGGCGGCGTTCCGGCTCGACCAGCCCGGCCGGTCGGGGCGCACCCGGTCGTACACCCGGGCCAGCTCGGCCTGGCGCGCGGCCAGGCGGTCCAGGCGCAGCCGGCCCGCCTCGGGCGCCGGCCCGGGCAGCCGCAGCTCGCCGGTGGCGCACTCCAGCGAGAGCCGCTGCGCGGCCAGCCCGTAGCCGAACCGGGGGTAGATCCGCCCCTCGGTGGCCCAGAGCACGGCCACCGGCTCCCGGCCGGCGTCGGCGAGCTGCCGCAGCTGGTGGCGCATCAGCGAGGTGAGCAGGCCGCGGCGGCGGTGGGTCGGCACCACCCCGACCATGCTGACGTGGGCGGCCGGCACAGTGCCGCCCGGCACGGTTAGCCGGCGGGTGAAGGCGGTGGCGCTGGCCACCGGTTCGGTGCCGTCGCGGATCAGCAGCGCCCGCTCCGGCTCGAAGAGGCCGCGTTCGATCTCGTGCGTCTCGGCGTCGAACCCGCTGTGGAACAGGTCACCGAGCATCCGGGAAAGCTCGTCGAAGTCCTCGGCGCGGGCCGGCAGCGGGGAGTTCGTCACCGCTCGTGTCTAACCGACCGGTCCGCCGTCAGCGACCGATTTGCCGGCTGGCTACCCTCGAAACCGGGACGGCGACCGGTAGGCCGCCGCCGGTCCAGGGGAGGGGACGAGATGGCAGACCAGACGCAGCCGTGGGCGGAGCGGACCGTCGAGGTGCCGCCGCAGCCGGGTGCCGCGGTGCCGCCGCAGCCCGGCGTCGGGGTGCCCTCGCAGCGCGACGCGTTCCGGCCGGGGGTGGCGTCGGTCGGCCGGCCGCGGACGCCGCGCACCGAGCCGTTCCCGGTCGTCGAGGAGCCGACCGGCACCGGTTGGCCGGGCGGGCCTTCGCCACGGCGGCCGATGAGCTGGCACATGGCGCAGTTGCGGCGTGGCGGCGAGTGGAGCGCGGCCGGCGTGCTCTTCGCCTTCGTCTGCTGGGGCATCTGGGCGATCTCCGGCGGTGGCGACCTGACCGGCCCGTTCCTGATCTTCGTGCTGAGCCTGCTGGTGGCGGCCGGGCTCTTCACGCTCGCCCGGCTGCTCGGCCGGGTGGTGCTGGAGCGGCAGCTGGGCCGGGTACGCCGCAGCGCCCGCGGCGCGCACCTGGTGACCGCGGTCTTCCTGGCCGGCCTCGGCATCGCCTACCTGCAGCAGACCGAGTGGGTCGTGTCGGCCTGGAACTGGATCACCAACAACTGATCTCCCCGGTACGCCCCGGACGGGCCGGCCTGCCGCCGCCCGCCCGGGGCGTCCGATCGCGGGTACCGCGACCGAGGTCGTCTCTCCACCAGGACGGCCGCTGCTTACCCGGCCGGCCGCGGATCATCCGTGGCCGGGCGCGCCGACCGTGTCGCTGATCGATGGCTCAGTGGGAGCCGCCGTGCCCCTCGGCGTCCGCCCGGGGCGAGGCGACCCGGGCGGCCGGGTCCTCGACGCCCGGCTCGCCGCCGCCCGGGGCCACCATGCCGTCGTAGTTGTAGACCGTGCCGTCCTCGCCGTGCCGCTTCGTGGTCCGCACGTAGCGGTGGATCATCCCGTCGATCTCCAGTTCCAGCAGCGCGCTGTCGCCGGCGTCGTGGGTGCTGCCGTCGCGCGGCCCACCGACCAGGTGCGCCTTCGTGTTCGTGTCCATAGCCGATGCCCTACCCGGGGCGTCCCACCGCAAAACGGGCGGCCGACGCGGCCGGCACGGGTGGCGGGCGGGGGCGCGGGCGGCGGGCCGGCGCGGGCGGCGCGGGCGGCGCGGGCGGCGGGCTGGGGCTACTGCTCGGCGAAGCGGTAGAGCACGTAGTCCTTGTCCGCGCCGCAGACCACCACGGTGGTGTTCCACGAGCAGGTGTCGCTCCGGACGTCCTTGAGCTGCCCCAGCTCGACCACCTTGCCCGAGCTCACCGGCACCCCGGCGACGCTGCGGTCGTCGGAGACCGAGCTGAGCCGATCGGCGAAGACCAGCAGGTTGCCCGCGTCGATCCGGACCGCCACCCCGTCCCGGTCCTTCAGCACCCCGCTGCCGTCCGGACCGAACAGCGTGCTGGCCGACTCCGGCGAGGTACGCCGGGCCAGCACGTGCTCGCCGAGCGGCACCAGCACGGTCGCCTCCGGCGCCGGCCAGCGCTCCGCGCGCTCCTCGGTGACCGCCACCACCTCGGTGGTCTTCGCGTCGCCACCGGCCACCTCGAGCAGGCAGACCCGCCGTTCGCCGCAGGGCACCAGCGCCTCCGGCCGCCGTCCGTCGCCGGCGGTGTAGAGCAGCTCCGGCTTCGCGTCGCTGGTCAGGTCGTACGCCAGCAACTGGTAACGCGACTCGTCGTCGGCCACGTAGAGCCGGTCGCCGTGCGCCATCACCAGGTCGTCGAGGTCGGCCGCCCCGGCGCGGGTGCGGATCACGGTCCTGGTGTCGGTGTCGATCAGCCGTACCGAGCGATCCGCGCCGACCTGCACGATCCGGCGGGCGTCACCCCGCCACGGGTCGCGCGGGGCGCCACTGGGGTACGCCGGTCCGCCCAGCGCCTCGTCGGTGGTGACCCGGTACACGCTGGTGCGGGCGCCGCCGTACTCGTCGCGCGGGTTGGCCAGGGTCCAGGCCTCGGCCCCGTCGTCCAGTCGCAGTCCGACCAGCCGGTGCAGGGTCCGGTCGACCAGCACCGCGACGTTCTCGGCGAAGAGCACGTCGTCGTCGCCCCGGATCGGCTCGTCCCACCGCCGGTCACCGGACGCGCCGTCGAGGACGATCAGGTCCCGCGGGGTGTCGCTGGAACTGGCGTCGGCGAAGACCGCCACCGCCCCGGGCAGCGCGACGATCCGCTCCCACCGCTGGGTGGATGACCCGACCTGCCGGCGCCACCGCTGCCCGCCGGTGCGGGTGTCGACCGCGACCACCTCCAGCCGGCCGTCCGGCAGGGGGTGGGCGAGGTAACCGTGGTCGCCGAGGACCGCTGTGAACATGTCCGTCGGGCGCTCCTCGCCGGCGGGGATCCGCTTCACCTCGGCGACCGGGTTCTGCCACTCCAGGGCCGGGTAGCGGTCCCGGGTCAGGTACAGCGCGGCCGCCACGGAGACGCCGGCGAGCGCCAGTACGGCACCGAGCGTTATCCACAGCGCCCGGCGTCGGAAGACGCGGGGGCCGCCGGGCGGCGGCGACACCGGCGCGCCGGAGACGGGTACGCCGGGCCAGCCCAGTGGCGGCGCGACCGGCCCGGCCGGGGGCGCGCCGGGCGGCCCGCCGACCGGCGGCCGCGGCTCGGGGAGGGTGGCGGGCGGCGGGGGCGGGCCGACCAGCGTGGCCGCCGGCGGCGCAGCGGCCGCGCTGGGCGCCGGGACGGTCGGTGCTGTCGGGGCATGGCCCGGCGTCGCCGGGAGGCCCTGCTGGGCCGGCGCCGAGCCGGCCGGGACCGGCGGCGGTGCGGCCGGGCTGGTCGGGTGCGCGGCGGGCACGGTCTGTGGCGGCGGTCCGGCCGGAGCCGGCGGTGCGGCTGGGCTGGTCGGGGGCGCGGCGGGCACGGTCTGCGGCGCTGGCCCGGCGAGCCCGTCGGGGTGGGCGCCATGGTGCGCCGGGACCGGTGGTGGCGCGGCGGGGCTGACCGGGTGCGGTGCCGCCGGGGTGGTCTGCGCCGGGGCCGCGGCGGGCACGGTGGGCCCGTCGCCCGGGGCCGGGACGGGCGCCGGCGCGGCGGGTGGCGGGGCCGGGACGGGCGGCGGCGGGGCGAGCGCGGGCGCCCCGAATCCGGCCGCCACCCGGGCCGGGCGGGGCAGCGGCAGGTCGGTCAGCGCGCCCTCGGCCACCGGCAGCTCCGGTTGCTCCAGCACCGTCGGCGCCACCCCGAGTTCGGCGTGCAGCAACCGGGCCACCAGCGGGGTCCGGGTGGCGCCGCCGACCAGGAAGAGACCGGCGAGCTGCTGCGGGTGCAGGCCGGCCGTGTCGAGCACCTCGCGGGTGACCGCCACCCCCCGGCGCAGCAGTGGGGTGGCCACCCGCTCCAGGTCGTCCCGGGTGAGCGGGACCGCCGCGTCCACCCCCGGTACGGCGACCGGCGCGACGGTGGCCCGGGAGAGCATCTCCTTGGCGCCCCGGACGTTCTCCCAGAGCTGGTGGCGGTCCCGCCACTGGGTGGTCGACTCCGGCCGGGTCAACGTCGCCCAGCGCTCCGGATGCGCGCTCGCGACCAGTTCGCCAAGCCGGTCGAACAGGGCTGCGTCCACGTCCAGGCCGCCGAGGTCCGCGGCGCCGCCCGCGGCCACCACGGTGAATCCCGAGTCGCCCCACGGGTCGGCGCCCTCGTTGCGCAGCACGGCGACGTCCAGGGTGCCGGCGCCGAAGTCGAAGACCGCGACGGTGCCGCCGACCGGCACCGGCCGGCGCAGCACCTGGGTGTAGTAGCGGGCGGCGGCCACCGGTTCGCGCAGCAGCCGGGTCCCGGGCGGGGTGGGGCCGGACATGGTGTGCTCGGCCGCGGATGGCCACCCGGCCAGCGCCAGCGCGTCGCTGAGCACCTGGCGGCGCGGCGCGTCCCAGGTCGCCGGGCAGGTGAGCACCGCCGGGGGCAGGAAGCCGACCGCCTCGACCGCGGCCCGGGCCACCGCGTGCAGGGTGGCGGCCAGCAGTTCCGCCGGGGGATAGCGCCGGTCGCCCAGGGCCACCGCGGGTTCGTCGATCCGCCGCTTCGGGTGCGGTTCGTACCGGCCCGGCTCGGTGCGGGCGAGTCGCTGGGCGTCGCGGCCGGCGTGCAGCACCCCGTCCGCGTCGGCGTACACACCGGAGGGGATGATCGGCTGGCCGTCCAGCAGCAGCGGGCGGGTCTGCCCGTCCGGGCGGCGGAGCACCGCTACCGTGTTCGACGTGCCCAGGTCGACGCCGAGGGCGTACCCCTCGTGCTGGCCTGCCATCTGCCGATACCTCCGCGCGGGACGAGGGGATGCCCGGTCCCGCATGGTACGCAGCCCGCGCCGCCACCGGGTCGGCCGGTCGGCCCGACGCGCCGGTCCGTCGTATGACCGAGCCGGGATGAAATCCATGCATTGCCATCTATCGATTGAGTTGCGTACGCTCCCGCCATCACAGCTACGGCGTGGTCACGAGCCGCGCCGTCGAGGCTTGGAGGGACCCATGGTGCGTTGGCGCAGACTCGTCGGCCGGATGGCGGCCGTGTTGGCGGTGGTCACCGCCGGAACGTTCGTGGCGGCCGTGCCGGCCAACGCGGCGCCGGACGACGGCATGACCCCGTACGTCGTCGGCGGGACCCGGGCCGCGCAGGGCGAGTTCCCGTTCATGGTCCGGCTCTCGATGGGCTGCGGCGGGTCGCTCTACAGCCCGCGGCTGGTGCTCACCGCGGCGCACTGCGTCGGCCGTACCGGCACCAACACCAGCATCACCGCCACCCTCGGCGTGGTTGACCTCCAGTCGTCGAGCCGGATTCAGGTCCGGTCCAACTACGTCTACCGGGCGCCGGGCTACAACGGCGCCGGCAAGGACTGGGCGCTGATCCGGCTCGCCACCCCGGTCACCTCGCTCAGCACCCTAAAGATCGCCAACACCACGGCGTACGACAACGGCACCTTCACCGTCGCCGGCTGGGGCGCGGCCCGGGAGGGTGGCCCGCAGCAGCGCTACCTGCTGAAGGCGACCGTCCCCTTCGTCGACGACACCACCTGCGACAACTACTACGGTGGCGACATCATCCCGAGCGAGGAGATCTGCGCCGGCTACGCCAGCGGCGGCGTGGACACCTGCCAGGGTGACTCCGGCGGCCCGATGTTCCGCCGGGACGCCACCAACGCCTGGATCCAGGTCGGCATCGTCAGCTGGGGCTACGGCTGCGCCCGGCCCAACTACCCCGGCGTCTACACCCAGGTGAGCACCTTCGCCTCGGCCATCGCGTCGGCCGCCGCCAGTCTCGGCGGCTGACCGTACGGTGGTTGGTGGCCCGGCCGCGTCCGGCGGCCGGGCCACCGGCGTGCCGGTCGGGAGCTCAGGCCTCCGCGCCGATCACCCGCTCGCGGCGCAGCCAGGCGGCGAATCCGTCCTCGTCGACGCCGCCGGTGCTGTCGCCCGCCGCGGCGAGCACCTCCGGGTGCCCGTCGGCTATCGCGACGCCGAGCCCGACGGCGGCGAACATCGGCAGGTCGATCGGCATGTCGCCGAACGCGACGGCGTACTCGGGCGGCACGTCCAGCGCGGCGAGGGCGCGCCGCACCCCGCTGGCCTTGTCGACGCCGGCCGGGGCCGCCTCGACGACCCGATGGCCGGCCTGGCCGAAGCTCGCGACGACCGGCGCGGCACCGACGGCGGAGAGCGCGGCGATCAGCGCGGGCGGACCGAGACCGGGATGGCACACGGCCGCCACGCACGCGTCGACCTGCGGCAGCCACCGCCGCTCCACCACCGCTCGCGGTCCGAAGTGGTCGACTCCCCGGACGGCCCGGTAGGCCGCGGTCATGAACCAGGCCCGACCGTCGTAGACCGCCACCTCCGCCTCCGGCAACTGCCCGGAGAGGCGGTCGAGCAGCCCGACGAGCGTCTCGCGCGGCATCCGTTCCCGCCAGAGGTACCGGTCACCGGCCGGGTCGTAGCCGATCGCTCCGGTGCAGCAGACGGCGATGGAGATCAGCGGGGCGAGGCCGCCCAGCGCGCGGATTCCCGCCGGGGTCCGGGCGGTGGCCGCCACCAGCGGAATCCCGGCCGCCCGCAGTGCCCGGCAGGCCGCCACCGTCGCCTCGCTCGCCGTGCCGTCGGCCCGGACGATCGTGCCGTCCAGATCGGTGACCACGGCCCGTACGTCCCGTCGCCCGCCCACCGGACGGATCCTGCCATGCCGTCGGCGGTCGCGTCGGCAAGCTAGGTTGTTGCGCTAGCTAGATGGCGGCGCTAGGTTGTCGGCGTGATCTTTCCAGCAGGTCTGGGCGGCGCCGGATGAACCAGGAACGGCGGGCGCAGTGGCTGCGCGGGGTGCTCGACCTCTGTGTCCTCGGGCTGCTCAGCCGGGGAGAGTCCTACGGCTACGAGCTGTCGCAGGCGCTGAAGGCCAGTGGGCTCGGCACCGTGCAGGGCGGCACGCTCTACCCGGTGCTGCTGCGGTTGCAGCGCTCGGGCCTGCTCACCGCGCACTGGCGGGAGGGCGAGACCGGCCCGGCGCGCAAGTACTACCGGATCAGCCCGGCCGGCAGCGCGGCGTTGCGTACGGCCGCCATCGACTGGACCGCCTTCGCCGCGAGCGTCGGCACGATTCTGCACGAGGAGTCGAACCGGTGAACCACAACGCCTGGCTTGCCGCCCTCACCGGCGAGCTGCGCCGGCACGGCGTCGGGCCCGACCTGGCCGGACACGTCGTCGCCGAGGCCGCCACCCACCTGCGCGAGAGCGGGGAACCGCCGCTGCGGGTCTTCGGGCCGCCCGACGTGTACGCCCAGGCGGTCGCGGACAGCCTCGGCGGCCCAGACCAGCGCCCGCCCCGCCGGCAGCCGGGCCCGGTCCGGCTCGCGGCCCAGGGCATCAGCAAGCGCTACCGGGGCCGGACCGTCCTGGACCGGGTCGACCTCACCGTCCGGGCGGGGGAGATCGCCGCGGTGGTCGGTGCCAACGGGGCCGGCAAGAGCACCTTCCTGCGGATCTGCGCCGGAATGCTCAGCCCGGACGCCGGCACGGTGCGGGTGCACGGCACGCTCGGCTACTGCCCGCAGGACGGTGGCACCGCCGAGTTCCTCGACCCGGACGAGCACTTCGTGCTGGTCGGTGCGGGCCGGGGCCTGAACCGGGCCGCGGCCCGCCGGGCCGGCCGGGCCGGAGCCGCCGTGCTGGACTGGGCGCCGCCGGCCGGCACCCAGGCGCGGCACCTCTCCGGCGGTACGCGCCAGAAGCTGAACCTGGTGCTGGCCCAGCTCGGTGAACCGGACGTGCTGCTGCTCGACGAGCCCTACCAGGGTTTCGACCGGGGCACCTATCTCGACTTCTGGCACGAGGTGTGGCGGTGGCGCGACGCCGGCAAGGCGATCGTCGTCGTCACCCACCTGCTCAACCAGCTGGACCGCGTCGACATCGTGCTCGACCTGACCGCCGCCCGGGAGCCCCGCGCATGACCAAGATCCTCGTGGTGGCCGAGAGCGCGCTGCGCGAACTGCTGCGCCGCCGTTCCGTGCTGCTCATCCTGCTGCTGTTGCCGCTGGCCTTCTACCTCAGCCGTCGCGGCGATCACCTCGGCCAGTCGATCCGGTTCGTCTGCCTCGGGCTGGGCTGGGCGTTGAGCACCGCCGCGCTCTTCGCCGGCAGCGCGGCGCGCGGGATGGAGCCCCGGCTGCGGCTGTCCGGCTACGGCAGTCTGCACCTGGTGCTCGGGCGGTTGCTCGCCCTGTGGACGGTCGGTGTGCTGCTGTCCGCGCCGTACTTCGTGCTGATCCTGGTCGACCAGCACGACGTCCGGTACGGCGCGATCGCCCTCATCATGGCGTTGACGGTGGCCGTCGCCACCCCGTTCGGCCTGCTGCTCAGCGCGGCCCTGCCCCGCGAGCTGGAGGGCACGCTGGTGCTGCTGACGATCGTCGGCCTGCAGATGGTGATGGACCCGGCCGACACCACCACCCGGGCGCTGCCGTTCTGGTTCAGCCGCGAGATCGGCACGTACGCCATCGACCACACCGACGGCGGCTACCTCGTCCGGGGGCTGACCCAGGGGCTCACGTTCGCGGTCGTGCTCACCGTGCTGGTCGCCGTGGCCGCCGCGGTCCGGCTCCGCCACCGCCGGCACCTGCGGTTCGCCCAGCCGTGATCCAGGCCGTCGAGCTCACCAAGCAGTACGGCGGAGTCCGCGCCGTGGACGGCGTGAGCTTCTCGGCCAGACCCGGCAGGGTGACCGGGTTCCTCGGGCTCAACGGCGCGGGCAAGACGACGACGCTGCGGATGCTGCTCGGTCTGACCCGACCGACCGCCGGCGCGGCGTTGATCAACAACAGCAGGTTCCGCGACCTCGTGAACCCACCGGCACAGGTCGGTGCGGTCCTCGAACAGGGCCTCAGCCATCCGGGGCAGACCGGGCGGGCGCACCTGGTCGCACAGGCCATCGCGGCCGGTGTGCGCCGTTCACGCGCCGACGAACTGCTCGACTACGTCGGGCTGGCGCGTGCCGCGGACCAGCGCAGTGGCGACTACTCGCTGGGCATGCGTCAGCGCCTGGCGGTGGCGACAGCACTGCTGGGTGACCCGCCGGTGCTGGTGCTCGACGAGCCGGCGAACGGCCTCGACCCGGAGGGCATCGCGTGGCTTCGCCGACTGCTGCGGGACCATGCCCGGCAGGGCGGGACGGTACTGATCTCCAGTCACCTGCTCTCCGAGTTGGCGCAGCTCATCGACGACGTCGTCATCATCGCCAAGGGGAAGATCAGATGTGCGGCGCCGCTGGCCAGCCTGTACGGGACCGCGGGTCACCGACTGCGAATCCGGGGTCGCGACCCCCGACGTCTCCGGCAGGCGTTCGAGAGTTTCGGGGCTCGGGTCACCACCGACGGACACACCCTGGAGGTGGTGGGACTGTCCCCCGAGGCCGCGGGTGACATCGCCTTCAACGCGGGGGTGCCGCTCCACGAGTTGACCGTCGACACCCCGAACCTCGAACAGATCTTCCTCGACCTGGCGGCCGGCTGATGATCGCGTTGGTGAGCAGCGAGCTCTACCGAGCCGTGACGATCCGGTCCAGCCGGGCCTCCATCGTCGTGTTCGGCGTGCTGGGCATGCTGTTCGGCGTTCTGAACATCGACGCCTGGGCACTGCTGGCCGGGATGGGCGCGTTCGGGATCGCCGTCATGATCGTGGCCCAGCACCATCAACACCGGACGGCCGTCCTGCTGTACCTGGCCCGACCCCGACGGGCGCTGGTCCTGGTCAGCCAGGTCATCACCAGCGTGATCGTGGCGACGGGCTTCGCGGCGATCAGCGGCGTCACGGTGGTCGCCAGGGATGAAGCGTCCCGCTACCAGGCCATCCTGACCGTCGTGCCGATCATCGCCGGGTTCGCTGCCGCGAACGCGGCGATCGTCCGTCGGCCCACCTGGCTGTTCCTCGGCTACGCCGGATGGTTCGTCTTCGTCGAGGGCCTGATCGGCAGGTTCGAGGCGCCGCTGCCGTTCTCCTCCTTCCTGGGTGCCGGCGCCGGCGACCACCGGAGCCTCCTTGTCGCCGCTGCCTGGACCGTCCTGGCAGGCGCGGCGGCGGTCATCGCCGTCCGCCGCGACCTGGCGAGCGACTGACCACGGCCCGGGCACTCGTGGACCGTCCGGCCTCCCCGGACGGGTGACGCCCCGGAATAGCAGGACCGTCAGAGGCCGAACATCGGACGGCAGGCCGACAGCCCCTCGACCCTCGCCGTGGGCCGGCTCTGCTGAGCCCACTTCGCCCTGGTGAGCCGTAGGCGGTCGGAGACCACGGCCTCCTCGCCGCGAGCGTCGACCGAGATGCCGTCGGGCTCGTAGCCGAGCTTGCGGGAGACGCCCTGCGAGGCGTGGTTGTCCTGGAACACCTCGGTGAGCGCGGCCCGGGCGTCGAGGTGGTCGAACGCCAGCGTGAGCAGACCGACCCGGGCCTCGGTCCCGTAGCCCCTGCGCTGGTGCTCGATACCGAGCCAGGAGGAGGTCGTGACCTCCCGGACCACCGGGAAGTCGCGGGCTCGGAGCGTGACGACGCCCAGCGGCTCTCCGTCGCGGAAGACCCCGAGCCCGAGTTGCCACGCTGCCACGCTCCACCCGCCGAGCCGGCTCCAGTGACCCTGCAGCACGACCCGCGCCCGGTCCTCGGGAGTGCCGTCGGTCCACGGCGTCAGGAACGGACGTTCGTCTGGGCGGTGGACGCCTCTGCCGGCGAGGTGGGCGAGGACCGCCAGTTCCTCCTCGCGGGGCAGGCGCAGCTCGAGTCGTGGCGTGGAGACGGTCAGGCCATACAGGGGCCACAGGTCGGCAAGCACGAGCTCGATCATCGTGACCAGCACCTGGCCGCGCCACCGGGTTACCGAGCAGCCCGGGCACGGGCAGGTGGAAGCGGTTGTCGTGGAGCAGGCGACGGGAATCGAAACCGCACCGTCAGTTTGGAAGGTGCCTTGATCTGCCGGCACGCGCTCGCGGCGGCACTGGTGATCGGGTGGCCTTCCTCCCGGACAGTCACGGCTCGGAGCTGGTAGGAGCTGCTGTTGACCCTTGTTGACCGACCTCACGGGCACGTAACCGGCACGACCGGCTCTCCGCCACCACCGACACCCTGTTCGTGATCGCCGCGGTTGTGCGGCCTACTGGTGCGTCAGCGGCAGATACCGCTCCCGGCCGCTCTGCTCAGTCGTCTGCGTGAACCCGGCCGCCTCCAGGATCGCAGCGAACTTAGCCCGTCTGCGTCGACGAATGGAGACCAAAAATAGGGTGACAGACATCAGCGCCGCCCAGGTGACGGCGGCGACAGCCGCGGCGGCGGTGGGGGACGTCCCTCCTAGCCCGAGCCGCACACCGAGGATCGCGCACAGCACGGTGAGGACGACATAGAGGAGCCACGTTCGCTGCTTGTCGTCGTTCCAGCCCTCGAGGTCGTAGCTGATACGGGCCTTGAACAGATCCAGCACGTCGGCAGGCACGGGGGGCAGTGCGCCCCCGGTGGAAGCATCCGGGTACTGCACTCGGTTCCGCTCGGCCCTTTCGCGGGCCTGCGGACGGGGGTCGGGTACGAAGAACAGCTGCGGTCCGTTGCGGTGTCGCTGCCGTGTGTCCGTGTACGCGTAACCGAATTGCTCGGCAACAGCGGCCATAAGGGCGAGTGAGCGCAACGTGGCCACCTGCTCGACCTCCACCGGCTGCCCGCCGGCCATCTTCCGCAACATCTTCCGCACGTGCCGCTGTCCCACCAGCGATCCCCCATCACATCGTTGATCAGACTTGCACAGCCTCTCGCTCGGGAAAGGCCGGAGGTCCATCCACCAGTGCCACGGTCCCGGTTGAGCCGAGCCACCGTAGCGGGTTCGAGACATGCCGCAGGGAAGCGGGCCGCCGCTCGGCCCCCCATGTCAAGCGGGCCTTGACGGCTCGTGCGGGCGCTGCCGGAATCTTTGGCCCGCCCAAGTCGGCTGCCGGCCGTCGCTCCGTCACCATTCCGGCGGCTATCCGCCCGGATCTCCGGCGTCACCTGCGCGACTTCGTAGCCGACGACTCTGACGCCCTGGTTTTCACCGGCGCGAAGGGTGCTGCCCTGCGCCGCTCCAACTTCCAGAAGGCGGCCGGTTGGTCCGCCTCTGTGGCTGCTGCCGGTCTGCCCGGCTTCCACTTTCACGACCTGCGGCACACCGGGACCACCCTCGCCGCTGGCACTGGTGCCGGCCTGGCCGACCTGATGGCGCGCATGGGACACGGCTCGACCCGCGCCGCGATGATCTACCAGCACGCGACAGCCGAGCGTGACAAGTCCATCGCGGGAGCGCTCAGCGCCAGCATCGCCAAGGAACGCGATCGGGCACGTAGCGGGCACACCCGGAAGGGCAAGCGATAAGTATGGATGCGGCCCAGGTCGGAAGTTACCTCTGACCTGGGCCACCATCGCTGAGCGGGCGACGGGAATCGAACCCGCACCGTCAGTTTGGAAGACTGAAGCTCTGCCATTGAGCTACGCCCGCGTACGCCCCGACAGCACGGGGCGCGCCGACAGCGTACCCAATCCCCTCCCCGGACGCGCAGCCGTGTGCCGGCGCGCCGATCGCCAAGATCCGCACTCCTGCACGGAAAGAGTGGCCTCCCGTTGCGCGGAGGCCACTCTTTCCGTGCAGGAGTCGCCTCGCCCGGCGCCGGGGCCGCCTGCGCCACCCCGGGATCACGCGAGCCGGTGTCCGTCGCCTCGCCCCGCGCCCAGGGGCAGCGCGGCGCCCGGGGAGACGCGAGCGGGGTGTCCGGTTGGTATGCGTTCGGCGGGTTGGGGGAGGACCCGACACGTCCGGTGGGGCGCGACGGCATACACTTCTCGTCGCCACGGGGTGTGGCGCAGCTTGGTAGCGCACTCGCTTTGGGAGCGAGGGGCCGTGGGTTCAAATCCCGCCACCCCGACTGTCGTCCGCGGCCGGTGCCACCGGGCCCGCCGTTCGTGCGGTGCCCGGCCGCTGCCGGCGTGCCTGGCCGGCTCGCCTACACTCGATGGGCCAATTGCGCCCAGACTCAAACCGAGATCCGTCAAGGAGTACGCCTGTGAAGAGCACCGTCGAGACTCTGAGCCCGACGCGCGTGCGGCTCGCCATCGAGGTGCCGTTCGTCGAGCTCGAGCCGAGCCTCAAGAAGGCGTACCGGGAGATCGGCCAGCAGGTCCAGGTTCCCGGCTTTCGCCGTGGCAAGGTGCCGGCCGCCGTGATCGACCAGCGGGTGGGCCGGGGCACCGTCCTCAACGAGGCGGTGCAGGAGGCCATCCCGCAGAACATCCTCGCCGCGGTCCGCGAGCACGACCTGAAGACCCTCGGTCGCCCCGAGGTCGAGATCACCGAGTTCAACGACGGTGACTCGCTGAACTTCACCGCCGAGGTCGACGTCCGGCCGGAGATCACCCTGCCGGACCTGTCCACCGTCGAGGTGACCGTCGACGAGCTGCAGATCGACGACAGCGAGATCGACGAGCAGGTGAAGAACCTGCGCGAGCGGTTCGCCACCCTCAAGACCGTCGAGCGGGCCGCCCAGGAGGGCGACTACGTCCAGATCGACCTGAACGCGACCGTCGACGGCGAGGACGTGCCGGGCGGGTCGGCGAGCAACATCTCCCACGAGGTGGGCAGCAAGCAGCTGCTGCCGGGCCTGGACGAGGCCCTGGTCGGCCTGGCCGCCGGCGAGAGCACCACCTTCACCACCCAGCTCGTCGGCGGCGACTTCGCCGGCCGCGACGCGGAGGTGGCGGTGACCGTGCGCACCGTCAAGGAGAAGGAGCTGCCGGAGCTCAACGACGAGTTCGCCCAGATGGCGAGCGAGTTCGACACCATGCAGGAGCTCCGCGACGACCTCCGGGAGCGGGTCGCCCGCGGCAAGCGGGTCGAGCAGATCTACGCCGCCCGCGACAAGGCCCTCGAGCAGCTGGTCGAGGCCGCCGACGTGCCGGCGCCGGAGGGGGTCGTCCGCGAGGAGGTCGAGAGCCGCAAGCAGGCGATGGTCGACCAGCTCGAGCGGATCGGCGCCTCGCTGGAGGAGTACCTCGCGGCCGAGGAGAAGACCGAGGAGCAGATCGACACCGAGCTGACCGAGGCGGCCACCCAGGGCGTGAAGATCCAGCTGCTGCTGGACACCCTCGCCGACGCCGAGGACGTCCAGGTCTCCGACGACGAGTTCGGTCACGAGATCGTGCACCGGGCCCAGCGCGCCGGGATGGCTCCGCAGCAGTACTACGACCAGCTGGTGCGCTCGGGCGCGGCCGGCGCGGTCTTCGGTGACGTCCGGCGCGGCAAGGCGCTGGCCTCGGTCATGGAGCGGATCAAGATCACCGACACCGCCGGCAACGAGGTCACCCTCGACGCGCTGCGCGCCGCGAACGAGGCCGAGCACGACCACGAGCACTGATCGACAAGGCGGAGGCCGCCGTCCGCCGTTCGCGGTGGACGGCGGCCGAAACCCTTTTCGGGGTACGCATTCGGCGCAGCTGCGCTGAGAGCGAACAGTGCCCCGACCGGGACTCTGCGGCCCGGCCGAGCGGTTAGTGTCGGGTAGGACGGTACGGAGAGCGAAGGGCTGCCATGACCGACATGCACATCCCAGCGAAGCCGCTCCGGGCGATCGAGGCCCGCGGTGGCGACAACATTGGCAACCTCGACGACTCGGTCTACAACCGGTTGCTCAAGGAGCGGATCATCTTCCTGGGCAGTGAGGTGACCGACCAGGTCGCCAACCGCATCTGCGCGCAGCTGCTGCTGCTCGCCGCGGAGGACCCGGACCGCGACATCAACCTCTGGATCAACTCGCCGGGTGGCTCGGTCTACTCCGGCATGGCGATCTACGACACCATGCAGTTCATCGACAACGACGTGTCGACCGTCGCCATGGGCATGGCGGCCTCCATGGGCCAGTTGCTGCTCTGCGCCGGCACCAAGGGCAAGCGCTACGCCCTGCCGCACGCGCGGATCATGATGCACCAGCCCTCCGGCGGCCTGGGCGGCACCGCGTCCGACATCGCCATCCAGGCGGAGCAGATGCTCTACACCAAGCGGATGTTCCAGGAGCGGGTCGCGCACCACACCGGCCAGAGCCAGGCGCAGATCGAGGCGGATTCGGACCGCGACCGCTGGTTCACCGCCCAGGAGGCCATGGACTACGGCTTCATCGACAAGGTGATCATCGGGGCCGCGCAGGTTCCGGATGGCGCCGGGACCCTGAGCTGAGGAGCTGACGATGACCGATCTGAGCCTGCCGCCCCAGTTCGCGGCCGTGCACAACCGCTACGTCCTGCCGTCGTTCGTCGAGCGCACGTCGTACGGGGTCAAGGAGTCGAACCCGTACAACAAGCTCTTCGAGGACCGGATCATCTTCCTCGGCGTCCAGGTCGACGACGCGTCGGCCAACGACGTGATGGCGCAGCTGCTGACGCTCGAGGGCACCGACCCGGACCGCGACATCATCATGTACATCAACTCGCCGGGCGGCTCGTTCACCGCCATGACGGCGATCTACGACACCATGCAGTACGTCCGGCCGGACATCCAGACGGTCTGCCTGGGCCAGGCCGCCAGCGCGGCGGCGGTGCTGCTCTCGGCGGGCACCCCGGGCAAGCGGATGGCGCTGCCGAACTCCCGGATCATCATCCACCAGCCGGCCACCGAGGGTGGCTACGGGCAGGGCTCGGACATCGAGATCCAGGCCCGGGAGATCCTGCGGATGCGGACCCAGCTGGAGGAGATGCTCTCCCGGCACTGCAACCAGCCGATCGAGAAGGTCCGCAAGGACATCGACCGTGACAAGATCATGACGGCCGAGGAGTCCCGCGAGTACGGGCTGGTCGACACGATCCTGACCAGTCGCAAGAAGGGGCTGCTGGCCGCGAACGCCGCCAGCTGACCGGTACCGGGTCGGAGGTCGGCCGGGGTTCGCTCCCGGCCGACCTCTGACACACCCGTTTTGGGGGTCGGAGAAAGCCCCGCCAGCGGGTAACGTCGGGTCTGTGCCGCTTCGCCGGTGGATCCGGCGGGGTGAAGGAGACGGACGGAGCACAGCGTCCGCAGGTCAGGGCCGGGGTTCCGGCCGATGAGTGCAGGGAGAACGTAGGTGGCACGGATCGGTGACGGCGGCGACCTACTGAAGTGCTCCTTCTGCGGCAAGTCGCAGAAGCAGGTCAAGAAGCTCATCGCGGGCCCCGGGGTCTACATCTGCGACGAGTGCATCGATCTCTGTAACGAGATCATCGAAGAGGAGTTGGCCGAGTCCGGCGAGGTGAAGTGGGAAGAGCTTCCCAAGCCGATGGAGATCTGCCAGTTCCTCGACAACTACGTCGTCGGGCAGGACCAGGCCAAGAAGGCGCTCTCCGTCGCGGTCTACAACCACTACAAGCGGATCCAGGCCGAGGCGGCCGGTGCGCCGGGCTCCGGCAGCGACGCCGTCGAGCTGGCCAAGTCCAACATCCTGCTGATCGGTCCGACCGGCTGCGGCAAGACCCACCTGGCGCAGACCCTGGCCCGGATGCTGAACGTGCCGTTCGCCATCGCCGACGCCACCGCGCTGACCGAGGCCGGCTACGTCGGCGAGGACGTGGAGAACATCCTCCTCAAGCTGATCCAGGCCGCCGACTACGACATCAAGCGCGCCGAGACCGGCATCATCTACATCGACGAGGTCGACAAGATCGCCCGTAAGTCGGAGAACCCGTCGATCACCCGCGACGTCTCCGGCGAGGGCGTCCAGCAGGCGCTGCTGAAGATCCTGGAAGGCACGGTGGCCAACGTGCCGCCGCAGGGTGGCCGTAAGCACCCGCACCAGGAGTTCATCCAGATCGACACGACCAACGTGCTGTTCATCTGCGGTGGCGCGTTCGCCGGCCTCGACCAGATCATCGAGTCCCGCACCGGGCAGGGCGGCACCGGCTTCGGCGCCCGCCTCCGGTCGGTCTCCGAGCGGTCGACCGACGACATCTTCGGCCAGGTCATGCCGGAGGACATGCTGAAGTTCGGCCTGATCCCCGAGTTCGTCGGCCGGCTTCCGGTGATCACCAACGTGCGCAGCCTCGACCGGCAGGCGCTGGTGCGCATCCTCACCGAGCCACGCAACGCTCTGGTCCGGCAGTACCAGCGCCTCTTCGAGCTGGACGGGGTCGAGCTGGAGTTCGACCAGCCGGCGCTGGAGGCGATCGCCGACCAGGCCATGCTGCGGGGGACGGGCGCCCGAGGGCTGCGGGCCATCATCGAGGAGGTCCTGCTCTCCACGATGTACGAGGTGCCGAGCAACCCGGACGCGGCCCGGGTGCTGATCACCCGCGAGGTCGTCCTGGAGAACGTCAACCCGACCATCGTCCCGCGTGAGTTCACCGGCCGGCGCGCCCGGCGGGACCGCGAGGAGAAGTCCGCCTGATCCACCGGTCACCGGCGACGCCCGCGGTCCACCGGAGGGCGTCGCTGACGGCCCGTCCCGCGCCAGCCGACGCTGTCGCGGCGGCGCTTCCGCCCGTACGCTGAAGGCCATGCGTGTCGCCGTCTGCCAGCTCAACGCCCGCGACGACCGGAAGGCCAACCTCGCCGCCGCGG